>NZ_LAJX01000044.1 GCF_000963695.1 Methylocucumis oryzae | reverse complement strand
TCGGCCGGTGCAATACGAAACTCATCCACACAAACCGGCTGTACGGGCTGACCATCAGCATGCAGCACCGTCAGTTTTAAACCGGGAATTCGCACATCAAAAAAACGTTTGCGCCGCTGAATTAATAAAGCGTAAGCGTACCCGCTCACCGGGTTTAAATAAGCCCAGCCAAGGCTTAGCAGTTGAACAACCGTTAATTAAATACTTGTAGGTATACGCTGAAATATCGGCTAAATCAGTCATAGACATACGCATTTCATTCCACATCTTGCGCTGATCAATGGCTGAGCGAAACCCGTGTTTAGCCACATCGTGCAGAAAATCTACGACCGTCGGTTGATTAAAATTGTAATAATCGCTTTGTGTTTTGAGCTTTGCAAAAATGCTGAGCGGGTCTTCATCGGTCCAATCCGATAACTGTATGACGTAATCACGCTCGCTAGGCTGAGTTTCTTGCCTAGGGGTAATGACAATCGCGCCGTACAAGCCAGTTTGTTCTTGCATACCCGAATGCGAATGATACCAATAAGTGCCTGATTGATTGACGTTGAACTGATAAGTAAACGTTTCTCCAGGCGCTATACCTTTAAAACTAATACCCGGCGCGCCATCCATTTGATACGGCAAAATCAGCCCATGCCAATGTATCGACGTGGTTTCTTTTAATTGATTCGTGACATGCAGCGTGACCGTATCGCCTTCACGCCAATGCAAGATAGGCCCCGGCATTAAGCCATTAATAGTCGTTGCCATACGCGGTACACCGGTCACATTAACCGGCGTGGCACTAATCACTAAATTAAACTCAGTCCCAGTTAACACCTGCTCAGGCTGCTTGGCATCAGCCAGAAGCTTAGTAGGCATAAATAGGGTCGCGATAGCGCTAGCTGTTGTGGTTAAAAATTGGCGGCGAGGGTGTAATAAGAGGTGGGATTGATGAGTCACGCTATTTTTAATTAGTTGAGCTTCGCTGCGCGAAAATACCTACCAGACCACCTACACAAGCAGACGCAATAGAGATTAAACCTTCACTGGTGGTTTTACCAAAAATTGATAACAGTATAATTCCGATCACACTAATCCCAGTTATGCCAACAAGCCCCCATACAGCAATATGATAGACGCGTTCGGGCAGAGGGTCTTTCAAACGCGGGTCTTGCTCTGGTTTGAGACTTACAGTACCCTCTTTTGTTAAATGATGTTTTTGTATTGGCTCAGAATCTTCATTTTTCATAATCAACGGCCTTAAATAAATTAAGGCCATTCGTTTGTTATTCGAATGACCTTACGCCAACTTTAATTTAGTTAGAGCAATCTCAATTTGTAATTGCTGAATTAAGCTTTTAGCTTTTCACATTCTTTGCTCTGGCATTGCTTCTAGCATTAGAAAAAATAGCCATTTGCAATTCCTTGTAAGACTCGTTTTCCTCATCAATAGAACCAATCACGCGGTTAGGATTAGATTGAATTTCCTTAACCGCCCACTCTAATAAAGACAATGAATTTTCAAACAAGTCTTTTTTAGTCGTTACGCCAATTGTTGACATGAAAGCTTCCAGTTCTTTCGCTTTTTCATCTGTCAATTCGAACTGTATTCTCATGATGCAACCTCATATTGATTATTAAAAAATTAAATATTCCAGAATCATTACAAAATTACTCTCAAATAATAAAGAATTGCGCAAGTTGATTCATAATTTAAGTTCTCCGACAAAGTTATTATAATTTGGTTAACCGCTTATTTTTTTCTACAACACTTAATTCGACTGAAAAATCCAAATAGATAGTCTTAGTTTTATTTAACCGATTTATTTCCAAATCGGTCACTTCCGTGTTTACTTCTTCATAAAAAAGCACAAGGCTTAAGAAAAGGATTATTGATTGAGTTAATCATGATGACACCGGTTAGTTCAGTACGAAGCTAACGACTGGCAAGCAATTAATGCTCGCAATTTCATCATATAATAATCATTTAAAAAATCAATGTTTGGCTAAGTCCGATGTTGCGAATCTTAAGCTTTTTTTCGGCTACCCACTTTATCGGTAGCTCATACACCATAAATTTCACTTAAAGCATGTTAAAAAACTTTTGAACGACTACTTAATTCAATGGTTATTGTCTTCATCGGTTTCAAAATCCCCTTCCTGAACAACCAGCTTATTTTGCTGGATGATATTTCTAAACGTATCACTAGTAACTGCCCAATCAACCAAATCAACCCGAATCGTTAAGTCCGATTCGGCAAAAGCCGTTTTAAGTTCTGCCATTACCGATAGCGATAGTGGTTGAGTGGTTACAATCACCAAGTCCAAATCTGAATACGGTTTAGCGTTGCCTGTTACCCGCGAGCCAAATGCCCATACGGTATGATTGGGCAGGAATGTTTTTAATATCCGGTTTAATTCCTCGCTGTCTTGCGATTTAAGATCAAGCATCTTGGCTTTGGGCGGTTAATTGTTGGTATAAAAAGCGCGCTTCTAGCGCAAAATCGAAGGCAATGTCATAAATAGCCTGTGCTTTATGTAGATCATAAGCATGGCTGGTGTCGGTGCGGGCTTGTCGGTAAGTGCGCCATTGTAGCCAGTCTGAGCGCAATAAGCCTCTTTCGTTACCGATGCGAATCAAGTTTTGAAAAGAGGCTTGCTCGATTTCTTGCGGGTTTGCTGCCGTCGCTTCCAGGTAACGCTTAAGCATTTTGTGGATGAGTTCATAGGTAAACTCAAAACATTGAATCACAGAGTTGCGAAATTGCTCAAACAAGTCAGGGTCCGATTTAGCTAAATCCGATGTTGCAAAACGTAAGCTTTTTTCCAATTGCTGTATGGCATTAGCTAAGGGGGAGAAATCAATGTCTATCATGATGATTTTTGTCGAAAATTAAACACTTAATTCAATATGGCTTATAGTTCAACGTCACCAATAGCGAGAAAAATAAACGCGTTGACCATTGCAGAAAATTCCGCTGTTAATGCAGTCTGCTGCTTTAGATTCTGCTTGGTTTGCTCGACAAGTTGCTGTAATTCATAGTTGCCAGGTTGCCCACCGGCAAGTGTTATCACATCCAATAAGCTTTTGATTATAGACAATTTGCTACGTCTAGTTTCATTTAAGGCTTCTCTATCCAAACCCAACACGGCAATCGTTGTTTTCCCATAAATTTGGTCGTCTATGGGATACGGGATTTCATCACGAAAACCAATGTAATCCCGTGGATTTAACACCGATGGATTTATTAACAAAGGCTCTTCCATCGCCATATCGTCATGATGGCTACGCGCACGGTTAACAGGATTTTTCAGAGGAAACAGGTTTTTCTTATAGTGCTGATTACACAAGGTACAGCAAAACAACAGGTTACTCCAAGTATAGGCCAACCAGTAATAGCCCGGTTGAGTCAATTGGTCGGATTCAGTTTGTTTATGCCCGCCTTTAGGACGGTAATGTTCGACATCGCCATAACTAATGTGGGTAATTTTGGCTTCACAAAAACAGCATTTGTCATGTTGCATGGTGCGTAAAGCTACTTTTACGGAGTTATGTCCATAGATTTTGCCTTTAAATTCAAAATCATGATTGCCTTGCTCGAATTGGGCGCACAAAGCCTTTTGTTCGGTTTGGCCTGCGGTTGTTAAAACCTCAGGTTCATCGCTGCGTTGGATAAAAATCATGCCGATGTTTTCAATAATGCTGCGGCACGGCGGATGATGTCCATTGCGGCAATATCTTCAGCGGTTTCGGCGGTCGGCAAATCGCCTATTTCCGCTTCCAATACTTTTAATTGCGCCTGGTCTTCGTCGGTCAATTCCGGCTTGCTTAAAAGTTGCCGACGTTGTGCCAGTTTGTTTTCATAATGCGGCGAGCGCGCGCTGTCCAAATCGAACAAATCGCTGGTCAATAATTGGTCAATACGCCAGCCTTGCACGGCATGTTTTTGTTGATCGATGACCACATGATCGCCTTCTCGTCTTAAAACCACGATATTAGCCTGCTCCGCTGCTTGCACGATGAGTGGGCTATGTGCAGTGACAATGAATTGGGTGTTAACGAAACGCTCGCTTAAATACGACATGATGGTGCGTTGCCATTTGGGGTGTAAATGCAGGTCGATTTCGTCAATTAACACGACGGCGGGTTCGGCGATGGGGTTTGGGCTGTTGGGGTAGGCTGCAAACATCCGTGCGGCAAGGTCAACCATCCATGCGGTCATCGTTTGGTAACCTAAGCTGAGTTGGGATAATTGCAGCCAACCATTGTCGGTTTCAAAACCCACTTTCGGATTTGGATGCTTTTCAGTTGGTACGGAAATGCCAATTGCTTTAACATCAGGCAATAAATTGACCAGCACTTCTTTGATGATTTTGAAACGCTCTTGGTATTGAGTTTGAATTTGCGAAGGTATTTTTGCAATGTAATCCGTTTGCAGCAACCATTCTTCTGCGTTGATTAATTCTGCTTTATCACTAAAAGCATTGTTGTAATGAATGTTCTTAACTTCTAACGAGGTTTTATCGCTTTTTAGTGTTCTGTTAGCATCGTAGCCAAAAATTGCGGTGGTATGGGCTTTATTATTAAGCTGTTTATCATCCCATGATTTCAATTCCCAAAAATCATTAAATTCCTGCTCAATACGGCTAACCTCTGAAGCTACTATTCCACTTCTAAAATTAAAGCCGTGTGCAAATTTAGCTTCAATGTGCATGGAATGGCTGCCGTTTCGTCTTAAAGAAAAAGCTGCTCGTGGCGAGGACGCTTTTTGTACTTTTTTCTCATCTTCATCCAAAAAATCATCAACAGCTAAATAGCTTCTAAATAGAGTTTGCAATAAAGTTGTTTTACCCGTTCCATTGTCACCTAACATAACCGTCCATTGTGCTGGCCGCCCATTACCATCCGACAAATCCAACATCTGGCTTTCCCCAAAACAGCGGACGTTTTCTAAGGTCAGGGATAAAAAATAAACTCCCTCACAAGGTTTTTCTTCGGTAGACATGCTCTTTTCCGTTTAGGTTTAGTGCTAAGGAACAATGATCTTATCTCAATGGACGCTGGTGGGATTTATATACTTCAAACGGTATAGGTAGGGCGCGCTGTGCATACCTTTATAACATCATTAAAAATCAATACAAAAGGTACGCACAGCGTACCCTACAGCTTTGCCATCCAATGGCATTGGATTCCGGCAACCCCTGCCGTAATGACGGTAATATGCGACAAAGTAACAAGTGGACGTTAAAACCCATAAAACCCCACTGTGAGTAAGCCTACAAATTATCCGTGTATTGTTGTAAAGATTACTTACAACAAAAGCATACAAAAATAAATTTTCATTTATAAATCAATTAGATAAAAATTATTTTTCACTTGGCACAGGCATTGCTTTATTCAAGTTGTCATTCACAACAACGTCCTATAACAGGAGAAGAGTATGTCATTACGTCAATGTGCAATATACGGTAAAGGTGGTATTGGTAAATCAACAACCACACAAAACTTAGTGTCTGCTTTAGCAGAATTAGGTAACAAAGTGATGATCGTAGGCTGTGACCCTAAAGCGGATTCTACTCGCTTAATCTTACACGCAAAAGCACAAACTACCATTATGAGCTTAGCTGCAGAAGCAGGTAGCGTTGAAGATTTAGAATTAGAAGACGTATTAAAAGTCGGTTACGGCGGCATTAAATGCGTTGAATCAGGCGGTCCAGAGCCAGGTGTTGGCTGTGCCGGCCGTGGTGTTATCACGGCGATTAACTTCTTAGAAGAAGAAGGCGCTTATGATGACGAATTAGATTTTGTGTTCTACGACGTATTAGGTGACGTTGTATGCGGTGGTTTCGCGATGCCAATTCGTGAAAACAAAGCACAAGAAATCTACATCGTTTGCTCTGGCGAAATGATGGCGATGTATGCCGCTAACAACATTGCTAAAGGTATCGTGAAATATGCGAACTCTGGCAGCGTGCGTTTAGCCGGTTTAATTTGTAACTCTCGTAACACAGCGCGTGAAGACGAGTTAATTTCAGCCTTAGCGGCTCGCATCGGTACGCAAATGATTCACTTCGTACCACGCGACAACGTTGTACAACGCGCTGAAATCCGTCGTATGACTGTTATCGAATACGATCCAACCTGCAAACAAGCAGACGAATACCGTGCGTTAGCGACTAAAATTCGCGACAACAAGAACTTCATTATCCCAACTCCAATTACTATGGATGAGTTAGAAGAGTTGATGATGGAATTCGGTATTCTTGAGCAAGAAGATGAGTCTGTCATCGGTGTCACGGCTGCTGCTGAAGCATAAGCACGTATTCAACCATACCGTAGCGGCGTAATCCGCTACGGTTTTATCCTAAAACCTGTCTATGGGGGATTGCCCATGACATTCGTAGGAGACTTTTATGGCTGCGTTAACCAAAGAAGAAACTGAAAAGTTGATTCAAGAAGTTTTGGAGATTTATCCAGAACAAGCGAAAAAAGATCGTGCAAAGCATTTAGCGATTAACGATCAATCGTTAGAAAAATCTAACAAATGCATTACCTCTAACCGTAAATCTTTGCCAGGCGTGATGACCATTCGTGGTTGTGCTTACGCAGGTTCTAAAGGTGTGGTTTGGGGCCCTATCAAGGATATGATTCATATTTCTCACGGTCCTGTAGGCTGTGGTCAATATTCTCGGGCAGGACGCCGTAACTATTACATCGGCACAACGGGTGTTAACGCCTTTGTTACGATGAACTTCACATCGGATTTTACTGAAAAGGACATCGTATTTGGCGGTGATAAAAAAATTAGCCAAAATCATCACGGAAATCGAAGGTTTGTTCCCATTAAATAAAGGTATCAGCGTTCAATCTGAATGCCCTATCGGTTTAATCGGTGACGACATTGAAGCGGTTTCTAAAAAAGGCAGTAAAGAAATCGGTAAACCGGTTGTGCCAGTACGTTGCGAAGGTTTCCGTGGTGTATCGCAATCATTAGGTCACCATATTGCCAACGACGCCGTGCGGGATTGGGTGTTAGGCAATCGTGATGGCGATGATAGTTTCCCAACCACACCTTATGACGTAGCGGTTATCGGCGATTACAACATCGGCGGTGATGCTTGGGCTTCACGGACGTTGCTGGAAGAAATGGGTTTACGCGTTGTCGCACAGTGGTCTGGTGACGGTACGTTAGCAGAAATTGAAAATACACCGAAAGTGAAACTCAATTTAATCCACTGCTATCGTTCGATGAACTACATCGCGCGCCACATGGAAGAAAAATACAAAATCCCCTGGATTGAGTATAACTTCTTCGGCCCTACCAAAATTGCTGAGTCATTACGCAAAATCGCCGCGTTGTTTGACGACACCATTAAGGAAGGTGCTGAGCGCGTCATTGCGCGCTACCAAGCTGAATATGAAGCGGTTATTGCTAAATACAAACCACGTCTGCAAGGCAAACGCGTCATGTTGTACATCGGTGGCTTGCGTCCTCGCCATGTGATTGGTGCGTATGAAGACTTAGGTATGGAAGTTGTTGGTACTGGTTACGAGTTCGGTCATAACGACGACTACGACCGTACTATTAAGGAAATGGGCAATGCGACATTGTTATACGACGATGTCACCGGTTACGAATTCGAAGAATTTGTTAAACGCGTCCAACCTGACTTAATCGGTTCGGGTATCAAAGAAAAGTACATTTTTCCAAAAAAATGGGTATTCCATTCCGGCAAATGCACTCTTGGGATTATTCCGGCCCTTATCACGGTTATGACGGCTTTGCGATTTTCGCTAGAGATATGGATATGACGTTGAATAACCCTTGCTGGAAGCAAGTTAAAGCGCCTTGGAAAACAGCAAGTGATGGCGCAGAAGCAGTAAAAGTAGCAGCTTAAGTTTAGCTAAGCTTTGGAGCAGCGGGTTGATAAGGATGTTACCCGCTACGTCTGACAAAATCGCGAAAATACCGATGCCCGTTGCTTAGGTATAGTCGATTAAATACCTAGGGCCACAACCGGCAGTTTTATTCCTTCAGAGCGTCGTCCACAGATTAGTGGCGCGTAGGAGATTATCATGAGCCAACAAGTCGAAAACATTCTACCGAGTTATCCTTTATTTAGAGATGATGAGTACAAGGAAAATCTCGCTAATAAACGGGCTGAATACGAAGAGCGTCACGAACAAGCCAAGATTGATGAGGTATTCCAATGGACAACGTCTAAAGAATATCAAGAATTAAACTTTGCACGTGAAGCGTTAACGGTTAACCCCGCTAAAGCCTGCCAACCGTTAGGTGCTGTGTTATGTGCCTTAGGTTTTGAAAAAACCATGCCGTATGTACACGGTTCACAAGGTTGTGTAGCCTACTTTAGAACCTATTTTAACCGCCATTTTAAAGAACCCGTTGCTTGCGTATCTGACTCTATGACAGAAGATGCAGCGGTATTCGGTGGACAAAAAAATATGTTCGCAGGGCTTGAAAATGCTAAGGCGTTGTATCAACCGGATATTATTGCGGTATCAACTACCTGTATGGCTGAGGTTATCGGAGACGATTTAAACGCGTTTATTAACAACGCGAAAAAAGCAGGTCACGTCGAACAAGATTTTCCGACACCGTTTGCCCATACACCGAGTTTCGTCGGCAGCCATACTACAGGCTGGGACAATATGTTTGAAGGCATGGCGAAATACTTTACGTTGAACTACATGGAAGATAAAACCGTAGGTTCTAACGGCAAGATAAATTTTGTACCAGGTTTTGAAACGTACTTAGGTAATTTCCGCGTCATTCATCGCATGATGAAAGAAATGGGCGTTGATTACAGCTTATTAAGTGACCCATCTGAGGTATTGGATACACCGGCCGATGGTACATTCCGCATGTATGCTGGCGGTACTACGCAAGCTGAAATCAAAGATGCGCCGAATGCGATTGACACCTTGTTGTTACAACCTTGGCAATTGGAAAAAACCAAGAAGTTTGTGCAAAACATCTGGCATCAACCAGCAACCGCTATCAACATCCCAATGGGGTTAGAATGGACGGATGAGTTTTTGATGACGATTTCTAAGTTAACAGGCAAACCTATTCCAGCGTCATTGGAATTAGAGCGTGGTCGCTTAGTCGATATGATGACAGACTCTCATGCTTGGTTACACGGCAAACGTTTTGCGCTGTATGGTGATGCTGACTTTGTTTTAGGTATGACCAAATTCTTGTTAGAAGTCGGTGCTGAGCCTAGCGATATTTTATGCAACCACGCCAATAAAACGTTGGCAAAAAGCAGTACAAAAAATCTTAGATGCCTCGCCTTATGGCAAAAACTCGCAAATCCATATCGGTCGCGATTTATGGCATTTCCGCTCGTTAATGTTCACCAATAAGCCTGATTTCATGATAGGCAACTCTTACGGCAAATTCATTCAACGTGACACCTTCTACAAAGGCGAAGCGCATGAAGTACCGTTAATCCGCATAGGTTTCCCTATATTCGACCGTCACCACTTACATAGAATGACTACCCTAGGTTACGAAGGTGCTATTTATATGTTGACGACTTTGGTTAATGCAGTTCTGGAACAACTGGATAAAGAAACCAAAGGTATGGGAACCACAGACTACAACTACGATTTAATTCGTTAATGTAGCTTGGGTTACTGTAGGTCGGGTTATGCTCACGCTAACCGACCTACCCTGCTAGGTTAAGCCTTGCTTAGCCTAGTCTTAACTTGTTAGTAATGCGTGTTTAGCGGAGAAACCTAATGCCTAGCGTCATGTTGAAAAAAAACCCGGAAGGCAAATTGGTCTTCTACGTTCCTAAAAAAGATTTAGAAGAGGTCGCAGAATCGGTCGAATTTGATAGTGCCGAGCAATGGGGTGGTGAAATTTTATTAGCCGATGGCTCTAAATATTACATTGATCCTATGGTGCCACCCGACTTTCCGATAACTTTACGCGCAAAACGTTTTAGATTCAGGAGAAGAGTGATATGGCCTTATATATTGTTGAATCAGAATGTATCTCATGCGGCGATTGCGAGCCCGTGTGTCCAACCCAATCCATCACAGAAGGTCCTGTCGTATTCAAAATTGACAAACGTACCTGTACTGAATGTGAAGGCGATTTTGACAAACCACAATGTGTTAAAGTCTGCCCTATTGATAATTGTATCCTTCCTATAGAGCATAAGCCATGAGCCAGATCACGTTAACACGCGAGCTGGCTTTGCGCATCGGGCTGGCCGCACGCGTCCTGCCCGATACCAACGCCAAACGCTTGCTTACCGTCTTGAGTAGTTGTATTGAAGCTCCCTTGACCGATAGCAAAGTCGCGGCAATCGACATCAATACGCTAAAACACGCTCATCAAGGTGAGTTTTCTACTGTTGAAGACAGCTTATTGAAACAAGCACTGACCATTCTGAGTAATACCGGCACGAATAAAATACTACCGGCAACGCAATCCTACCAAGAAAATGATATGCCTGGCTCGATTCGCATCGCGGTAGCTAGCGACGATGCGATAAATGTTAATGGACATTTTGGTTCGTGTGCTTGGTTTTTCATTTATCAAGTGAATGCGCGCGAAGCACGGCTTATTGATATTCGCACGGCTGAAATTCCTGAAGGCTTAATCGTTGACGATAAAAATGTTTATCGTGCTGAGCAAATCCAAGATTGCAAAGTGCTTTATGTGTCATCCGTAGGCGGGCCGGCGGCAGCTAAAATTGTACGCTTAGGCATACATCCTATGAAGCTGGCCGAGCTGCAAAGCATTGTGGATGTCATTGAGCAATTACAACAAGTGATGTCAGCAACACCACCACCTTGGCTAGCCAAAGCGATGGGCTTAGAGCGCCCTGAGCGCTTTAAATTTGATGAGGAAGCGACCGCATGATGAATGTCGAACAAGTGCAAGCGATTGCTGAGCGCATCACGGCTTTAGGCTTAAGTGATGAAACGGTGTCGGTGTTACGCCAAGATTATCAACCCATTCACTTTACCTATTGCATGGATGATGATTTACCGAATAACACGCCCGTCATGACTCAGCCTGAGTTTAATTTGTATTTGATCGACGGGCGTGAGCATTGTCTATGCTTAACCAACAATTATGACGTCGCCACCGGTATTGTTATTGCTGAAATCATACCCGAATAGGGAGTCTTATGTCCGGTCACGCCAGTCCTGTTAGTCTTCCCATTGCTGATTGCAGTGTTTGTCCGTTTCGCAGCAAAACCTTATTAGCCGGTCGCTGTATGCCTGGCGATACCTGTGTGAGCGCTGAAAGCGGGCGTCAAATCGATAGGTTTTTCCGCGTTAATCCAGGTTTTGCTGAACATTATTTGTACGACAAATTTTGGGAGCGACGCGCCATTGCTGTTCGCTATGCGCCGCAAAAAGCTTTAATCGATTTAATTAACGATGAAGACGAAGTGGTACGGCGTGCTGTGGCGTATCGTTTGCCGCAAAACTATTTAACGTTATTGCAAAACGATACTGACCGAGAAGTCAGAATGACGGTTGCCGACAGAATGCCTGCGGAAAGTTTAGAGCAATTAGCCAATGACCGCGATTATATCGTCCGTTTAACGGTTGCTAGACGCTTGCCACAGGGCCGGTTATTCCGCTTAATTCGCGACCCTGATGTAGAAGTCAGAAAAGTCGTTGCCGAGCGGTTACCCGAAGTCAGTTTAGGGTTAATGGTGCAAGATGAAGCAGCCGAGGTAAGACGCATAGTTGCCGAACGGATTAGCCCTGATGAAGCCGATGTGTTCTTAACAGATAGCGATTGGTTGGTGCGCTACAGTGCAGTGCAACGCGTACCGTTATCTGCCCTCAACACGATGTTAGACGATCCAGAACCTGATGTGCGTAACGCCGCATTAGCGCGTTTAGCTGAGGCAGGCACTGGCACACACGGCGGATAACAACAACACAAACGGAACAATCTTCATGTCTTGCTCAAATGAAACTAACGATTTGGCGTTAGACGGTTTCAAACTGGCTAAAATCTGCAAAAAGACCTTGCCAGGGCCAAGTGATGACGCCTTACTAGCAAATATACAAGCCTTAATTCCCGACTATCCGTTACGTCTCGCCAGAACAGGTAGTGAATGGTATCGCTTAGGCGGTATTGTCGATATGAGTGGTAAACGTATTGCGCAAGACTTAGTCGAATGGACTGAGCGCACTTATATTGAATGCGGTAAAGACTTAGAAACTTTAATTGACCATACCCGTAAACAACGACTTATCGCAACGCAACAAACCGGCAACACCTTGTATTTTGTGATTCAAATCGGATGTATGGCACAGGATTATATTCAGCTAGACATTGATAAAATCCACGAAGTCGCTGATCGTTTACTGGTAGGCGATCAGCAACCCCCTGAAGATTTAGAAGAGTTTATCGACCCTCTCTATCCTGAATGTATACAGCCGTTTGGCATCGGTGCCGCACGCTATGTCTACAGACGTAAAACCGATGTCGCTGTCTTTATGTCAGAACTCAACAAGCACCATATCGAGCAACACCCGGTACAGCGTTTTATCGACGATTGGAATCGGAGTAGCGCTCAACACAAAGCGGTCATGTCTAGCGATTGGATAGTCAGGCCGTTTCGTCACACCGGTAAATTCGGCGAACAACAGATTAACGTCGAACTTATCAACACCCAGACCAAAACCTTGTCGCAAATCGATGACTTAGCAGGCAAAAAAAGGCACTGCTTTACATAACGTACTTACACGTTTTGATAGGCAAGCCGGTTATCCGTTTGCATGGTTTTTTTATATGTTGAAAGGCAAATTCGTGCCCAGTCAATGCGGTGTCGCGGTTTATAAAGACATTAGCGGCGATTATTCGTATTTACCGGAACGCGATGCCGCCATTCTTAAGGACTGGATTAATACGCCTTACAGCGTATAACCGTTAGGTTTTCTCAACCTGTTGTTAATAATCTAAAAACTCACAAGGAGTTATCATGGCAATAGCACAAATCAAAGCATTTTCTGAATTATCTAAAACAGATGCTGAGTTAAAAACAAAATTACTCGAAGTTCAGAAAATCCGCGAATTAATCGCATTGGGTAAAGAATACAACTTTGAGCTTGATGAAGTTGAACTCTACCCACCTAATGAACCGCAATTTACCGCAGAGCAATTATCTGAGCGTATGCAAAAAGCATTGTTACGCGTGTAAGCAGTTTATAGACAACGGCTAGCAAAAAGACGGGACAGGGTATTCAGGGTGTAGGACGCCGTAAATACATCCCTGTAGGCTTGGTGGCAGCATCCCTGCTGCCAACACCTACACCCTGAACACCCTGTCCCTACTAAAGTGTGTACCTAGTCAACGGATAACTGAACCACAGTTATCCGTTGTTAATGCTAGGTGTTACCCTTTAATACACAGCACTTGCCTAAGGATATAGCCCCAAACAACTTCCCTGAATTGCTAATGGTAAATCTGGGATAATGAAGCGATTTGAGCAAGACGATTAAAAGCCCATGATTGGTTATGACCAAGCCATTGAAATCAAGATGCAGCGCCTGTTTGGAACTCTATCCGAAAAGGATAAAACGTCGATACGC
>NZ_LAJX01000043.1 GCF_000963695.1 Methylocucumis oryzae | reverse complement strand
CTTTTCTTCGAGTTAGTTGATTCTATTCGACGAGTTGTTTATTACCGACCGAAGACGCCCAAGCCATCAAAACCTCGTGTTAATAAAGGCGTTCCTAATAAGTGGAAAGAAAAGCGGGCTAAGAAAATGGGTGCTACTGGCTAAAGTCAACAGTATTGCCCCAGCTTATTCCCTGTCGCCGATGCTGTAACCGTTCCAGCCGGCTATAAAGTAGAAGTTTTACATGCTTGGGGCGACCCTATCATGCCGGGCGCACCTGAATGGCTAGAAGATGCTAGTCAAGGGGCTGAAGAACAAGCCATGCAAGTAGGCATGCACCACGACGGTATGCATTTTTTCCCTATGCCTCAGCTAGGTTTTGGCGTGTCCAACACCGAAGGCTTGTTATGTGTCAACCATGAATATACCCATGAAGAAATCTTACACGGCGCCGAAGGTTTAGCGGGCGGTGCTGGTGTTACCTTGGAGAAAGTTCGCAAATCGCAAGCGGCTCATGGTGTTTCTATTGCTCATGTCGCCAAATTAAAAGGTAAATGGCAAGTTAAAAGAAATTCACGTTATGGACGCCGTATTACTGGCAACACCATGATACGCGTTGCAGGTTCAGCCGCTGGTCATGCGTTAATGAAATCAAAAAAATTTGACATCGCCACAGCCGCTGAAATTGGTTTGAATGATGGCTTCACCGCTTATGGCACTTTGAATAACTGTGCGCATGGCTACACGCCTTGGGGCACTTACCTGACTTGCGAAGAAAACTGGAACGGCTATTTTGCTGCACCAACCAGCGGTGACCAAATTGGCGATGAATTTTTAGACCAAAAAGCCGAAATCATCAAAGGTAACAGCCGTTATGGTATTAGCTCGACTGGTTTCGGTTATCGTTGGCATGAAGTCGATCCACGCTTTAATGCCGACAACAACCCGCTAGAACCCAATTTGTTTGGTTGGGTAGTGGAAATCGACCCGTTTAATCCCAACAGCACACCGGTTAAGCGCACCTCTATGGGTCGTTTCAAACACGAAAGCGCGCAAGTCGCAGTCAGCAAAGGCAACCGTGTCGCTTTCTACATGGGAGATGATGAACGCAACGAATATATTTACAAATTTGTTTGTGCCAAACCCTTTGAGCCGAACTATTCTGAAGCCAACCGTAATTTGCTTGATCAAGGCACGTTGTACGTCGCACGCTTCGATAGCACACCTGGCCAAAAAGCCAACTCTTTCCGTGGTCAATGGTTGGCGTTAAAGCCAGACACCTTGACTGTCATAGACTTAGAGGGCCAACCTGGCGTGAAAGCACGTTTGCGCGACCTACCCGCTTTCGCTGGTGCTAACGACGCCGAAGTACAGGCTTTAATCCTAATCAAAACCCGCCAAGCAGCCGATGCCGTTGGCGCCACTATGATGGATCGTCCAGAATGGATAGCGTTACGCACTTACTTCAACGATGAAACCGGTGGTAGTTATCAAGTGTATAACGACAAGCGTCCTCTGGAACTGTATTGCACACTGACTAATAACAGTCGCCGTGGCAATACTCCAACTTCCGTTAACAATGCTGACGGTTCAACCGGAGCAGGCTCTGCCAATCCGCCTGTTGACGTAGCTAATCCACGCCCAGACAACGACTATGGTCATATCATCCGTTGGCGCGAAGACGGTAACGTGGTCACTGCTGAAGCGTTTGAATGGGATATTTTTGTATTGTGCGGCGATACCAAAACAGTCAAAACATTGGGTAGCACTTACACACCAACCGACTTGTCCGGTGTGGGTTATGTCGGTAACATCGCAGACAGACCTAATGGCAGTGCCGATTTAGGTGCGCCAGATGGTTTGTGGTTCGACCAGTTTGGCCGCATGTGGGTGCAAACGGATCAAGCCGGCAACGCTCAAGGCGATTGGATTAATATCGGCGCTAACTGTATGGCTTGCGCTGACCCTAACACCAAGCAAGTACGTCGTTTTCTAACCGGCCCTGTTCATTGCGAAGTGACCGGTGTTGTTAATACCCCTGACGGCAAGACCATGTTTGTTGGTATCCAGCATCCTGGTGAAGATTCTCCTGCTAGCAATCCATCTCAATATAGCAACTGGCCGCAAGCCCAGTTCGCAGTCAACTCCGCTGGTGAATCATTGCCCAACACGCCCGGCGTGTCCAGACCACGTTCTTCTGTTGTCGTCATTACTCGTGAAGAAGGCGGCATCATCGGCGCATAAGGTTTACGCCTAAGCGTTATCTATCGGGGCGAGTCAAAACGGCTCGCCCTTCTTTTCCGGTTCTATTATTTTAACTGGTGATACTGGAAAACCCGACCTAAAAGACTTCTTTGGTAAAACGGTCAACATTATGAAACCAACCAACTCTGCAAACCATACACTTAACCACTTGCTATCGTTGGGTGTTTTTTATATGACTTGGGCATTCGCCATTAATGCCTATGCGTTGCCTCAAATTCAATCCCAAGCTATCGCCTTAAAAGTCATTCCTGCCCTAAGCGGCACATGGACGTGCCTAGCGTGCCATTACAGCGGAGCAGGCAGCGCAAGTTACCGAAGCCTCAAACCCGGTTACGGCCCAGCTTACCATCAAGATACCCTTCAGTTGACCCGATTAAAGGAAAAATTAAATGAACTGCCCAACGCGGCTATCGGCTTATCGGGTTCAGGGTCAGCCAAAACGGATAGTTATCAAGTAATTTGTGCTGCAAATGGAGTGTCATTGGAATTTTCAATCAGGGACAAGGCACCCAGTAAATTACCCATCATCAGCGCTCAATTGAGCCATGGCTTAAAAATGTCGCCCATCATAAAGGATTCAGTCGATGGCGATGCCCATTTCAGCCCTATTACCAAACTGGTTGGCGGTTTAAATGCCACTTATACGCTAACGGTAACAAAATCTGCTTATACAGGCGGGCTAGCCGAACACACTGGAGCCGAAATTTACGATGCAAACTCGCTTGCCGCAATAAGAAAGGCGCACTAACCGGTTTAGCGTGGCGAATAACCCAACATCACTAAATGGCCGTCATTACGCTCGCACAACTAACGAACGACAACCACACATCTTATCGCTTAACTGCATCAGTTTGCCGTAACCGTTCAATCTAGCCACGTTGTTTTCTAAAAGACATTCTGATCCTTAACTGTCTCGGAATTTGCCGTTGCAAAAGGCAGCAACTCATCGATACGACTGTTGGGCCAAGTCGGTAATTTTTCCAAAGTATCCTTGAGCCATTCGGTAGGGTTTAAGCCATTGA
>NZ_LAJX01000042.1 GCF_000963695.1 Methylocucumis oryzae | reverse complement strand
AGCGCCATGTCGCGCCGGTGTTGCCAGAAGAGCCGGTATTACCGGTAGCGCCAGTCGCGCCGGTGTTGCCAGAAGAGCCTGTATTACCAGTCGCGCCAGTGTTGCCAGAAGAGCCTGTATTACCAGTCGCGCCAGTCGCACCAGTATTGCCAGAAGAGCCTGTATTACCAGTAGCGCCAGTTGCACCGGTGTTGCCGGAAGCGCCGGTATTACCGGTAGCGCCAGTCGCACCGGTATTGCCTTTAGCGCCTACGGCCCCTGTAGCCCCCGTATTGCCTGTCGCCCCCGTTGCCCCCGTTGCCCCTGTCGCACCGGTATTACCCGTAACACCAGTAGCGCCAGTGTTGCCTTTCGCGCCAGTCGAACCAGTGTTACCAGCAGAGCCTGTATTACCGGTAGCGCCAGTCGCGCCGGTATTACCTTTAATTCCAGTTGCTCCTGTGGCGCCCGTATTCCCCGTTACGCCCGTAGCTCCTGTATTACCTTTCGCTCCAGTTGCCCCGGTTGCGCCTTTATGGGCTGAGCCACGGTTGTCGTTCAGTACAACATCAAACAAGGCGTGATGGCTTGTCGTGGTGTTTTCTTTACTATCGATGCTTATATCGAGCAGGTTTTCGGCGATTAACGCAAAACCATAATTGGCCTCGTCAGACAATTTATTGTTGTCAATTAAATCTTTGACAATGTCAGTTACGTCAATTTGAACCCAGCGCCCTGCATAGGCGGTCTTTATCGTGAAACGTTTAAAATTCGTGACATCGTAGGCAGGCGTTTGATTTTTATCTGGGATGGTTTTTTCGCTCCAGTCTTCGGTGACTTTGGTGACGGCTAGCACACCGGCAGCATTGACTTTATTTAAAAATAGCGAAATCGTGGCTTTTTGAATGTCTGAAGCTTTTAGGCGATTAGGCAGTGACGTATCTAGGTAAAATGAGATAAAACCAGTATGGTCTTGGTTGACCAGTATTTCAATTTCGTTGCCATGTCGATTTTCCGATGGCACGGTAGAAAGTACATTAGGTACATAGCTATCGAAGCGTAGTAAGGGGTCGGCATATACCGAGCTAGCACCCAGTAATGTTGTTATCGCGGCGCTTAGCGTGAGGGTTTTGAGCGGCGTTTTATGAGTTAGGGGATTGTTGTTCATCATATGGCCTTCTTTATTGATGTTGTTATTGAGTTATTAATAGTAGATTAATACGTTTTTAGGCTAAGCGGGTCTTGAACGGTTAGTCAACGCCTCAACCATGCCTTTAGCATAATGGTTTTTAAGTTAATAATGAGAAAATAAACAATGCTGCTGTGCTATACCGTAAAGACTATGAGTTTTATTTTACAAAACTAGATATTATTGTCGGTATTTTCATAATTATAAGCGTAAATATTTTGTTAGGCTATTGCTTAGTTAATAAGTCGGTTTTTAACGGTACGGGTCGCCGTAAATGCATCCTTTCATCGCTCCCACGCTCCAGCGTGGGAGCGTAGCCAGGACGCTCTGCGTCTCGTTTCACACCGCCAGAGCGGTTGCAGTGCATTTCCACGCAGAGCGTCACTGCTATTAAGTTAAGAGATAAATATTAAAAATCAAATAATTAGCGTTGTGTAGGTTGGGTTACGACTGCATGGATGCAGGAGGTAGACCCGACCTACGGAAGACTATTTCACAAAACTTAACATTCAAGTTATTGATTATTTGGTTATATTCCTTAACTTAATGGCAGTGACGCAGAGCGTGGGAACGATGAAACATCGGGAGCCGTTTTCAGTCTTTCTAAACGTCCCGCCCCGAATAAAGTGTATAGCCTAAGTTTCTTGCCATACTTGTTGGATTGCTAATATCACTTGTTCGCTAGTAATACTGGCTAAGCATTGCGGCAAACTATCATCAGCATAACTGGCGCGCGGCGGGTTGATGCAAGGTCCTTTGGGATGAGCTGATAGATTAGGGTTTTCCCGAAAACACGGTTGGCACGGTAAATGGGTGGTTAAATTGATGTTATGTGGATAGCCGCTAGCATTAGCTTGTGTGCTACCAAATAGGATGACACCCGGTACGCGGCGGGTTTGTTTAGCTTGATCTTGCCAATAATAATGCGTGATATGGTTGGCAAAACTGTCTATGCCTAAATGCATTTTGGCATGAGCGATTAACGCGATTGAATGGGCTAAATCACGACCATATTCTTGACCAATCTTAACGATAGGAAAAGGCAGTTGCGCTTCTACTTCTTGCCAGCGCTCCGGCGGCCACTCTTTATATTTACTCCAGCCCGCTGTGATTTGTAAGGTTGCATAGGGTTGGTTGGGCGCATCCGCTGGTTTGGGTGGTAGTGGCAAACAAAGCGCAGGTAGGGAAGGGCAGACCAAGCCAAGTTCATCAGCAAAATAGTCAAGCAAATGTCTTTGCATAGGCTTTTCTGGATAGCCTTCAGCGAGAGGATAGCCGATTAGGCTTACTGCATGACTGCAACGAGGTCGCCATTGCTCAAATTCTGCGGCATCTAACACCTTATCAATCCCGGCTGCCTGAAATAGTTCTCCTAATGCGTTAGCGTGTATTAAGCTTGGATGGCAAAAATAATAGATTAAATGATTAGGGTATTGCTTTTTTAGCAGTGGAATGAAATTTAACGTCATTAAAATATCGCCAATAGCACCGGGACGACATAAGGCGATAATTGGCCTGTGATGGGGTGTGATTGATGGTGGGACTGTGTTGTTGGTTTCTGCCTGATAAGCCGGTCGCAACACAATATCCCGTTGACCGGGCTCTACCGGATAGGTTTGGGTAATGACAAAGGGCGCACCTGCTGTGTGCAGTATTTGTTTAATACTGGTTAGGCTATGAAAGTAAGGATGTATTGTGTAATGACCGGGGGTTAAGTCGCGTTCAAAGCCAGCAACTCCGTGGTCTGGTAAGCGGATAAATAATGCGCCGTTATAGGCTAGCAGCCGTCTTAGTTTTAATAAGGCGGCGACAGGGTCGTAAAAATGTTCAAAGGTATGAATTAACGTGATAAGTTTAAAATGACCTTGATAGTCTTTATCGTCAAAGGTTTCAAAATCAGCGCCCAGCATTTGCACGCCTAAGGACATACCCAGCGGTTCAGCGCCAGGGGCACCGTCCATAGCTAATGCGGGACAGCCTAAATTTTGTAATTCTTGCGCCATAACTGGTAATTTAGCGCCAATGTCAATGATGGGACCGGCGACAGACTGCATTACATGGCTAAATAGCCAGCGCGCTAAGGCACGGTTTATTTGCCGCTCGCCTTCCGGCATTTCTGCTGGCGGTGGTTCGTGGTCACCATGGAACACTTTATCGGGCATAGGGTGTTGAAACCAGGTATCGCAAGCTGCGCATTGCCAATAAGGCGTGTTGAGATAATGTCCTATGGATGGCGTTTGGCAGATTGGGCAGTTAGGCGTGACAGATGTTAATTCAATAGCGGTTTGTTGGCGTGGTAAGCCTTGTTGCTGTAAGGCCCAATTTAAATTATCTAAAATTCGGTTGTGCTCACTGTCTGGTAGTTTAGGATTAGCCAGTAGTTCACGGCAGACCCGCTCACATTCTGAGTATTCGCCTACCCAGTAACAAGCTATCGCGTATTCATCAAGCGCTAGCCATTCGTATATCGCGCTATTAACAAATAATAAATCATTAGGTTTTGCGATTTTAATCGCTTGTTGGCTAAATAAATGGGCTAAAGCATTTTTGCTTTGCGCGCGGCAGTACCGGGCTAATTCGACTAAAGATTCAGCACGTTTAGGCCGGTATTGATAGGCGGTTAAGTAGCGTTCAAGCACAACAGGCCAGGGGCAGTGCATGTGACTACTATTATTGGCAATTTCAAATAGCGAGTACCAGACTTCTTCCTCCCAACCACCTAATTCTGCTCGTTTTTGGTAGGTTTCTAAGCTTTTTTGCCACTGCTCTGAATCACGATAACTTTGCGCGAGGTAGAACAGGTAGCGGGTATTATTAGGTTCATCGAGTAGCGCTAGTTCTAATATCTGTGCGTCTTTAGCATATTTTTCTTTGATGTCGATGTTTTGGCTGCGACCGCCATCAGGGTAAATGCGGATACAAAGTCCGGTTAAGTTTCCGGTTTGAAACGGTGCATCGAATTCCAAGTATTCGTGTAACACGCCTTGATAACGCGATGGGGAGCGGCTAGCGATTACCGCCATGCGAGCAAATTGGGTATGGCCATGTATCGCGTTGATATAATAGCCATCGGCGGTTAACTCAGGCCAGACAAACTCAGCACTGGCTTCGACGACTTCATCGGCATCGTTAACAAAAATATAATCGGCTTTTCCGCGCGCGAGGTTAAGTGCTTCGGTGCGGTTATGGCCAAAATTTACCCAGGGACGCTCATGTAGTTCACCTGGAATCTCGTTTAACAATTCTTTGATAAGGTCTTGGGTTCCATCCGTTGAGCCGGTATCGACGATGACCCAGTAGTCGATTAAGTGTTTAACGCCAGCCAAACAACGCGCCATGACGTGGGCTTCGTTTTTGACAATCATATTTAAGCAAATGGTAGGCATGGTCGTGTATTTAAAGGTTATGACTAAAAAAACCGAGCGTAACTGTTCAGGGCGTAGATTAAAACAGGAAATGCATTACCATAATTCCCGATAGTTTTGATACGAATAACGCTTACATAAGTTTAGACCTATATCCGAATAAAGGTAAACATCAGGTAAATTAAAGCCGTTAAATCGATGTGCTTTGACTAAGCTATATGCACCGACAGCTGTGAATGTTAAACGGTCGCCAATGGCTAGTGGTTGGTTAAAGCGGAAGTCGCCAAAGATGTCGCCTGCTAAGCAGGTACTTCCGGCTAATAACACTTGATAGGGTCCATTGGGAACATGTTCGTATAAATAAGGTTGAGTTTGATATTCAAAGACTTCCGGTAAATGATTGACGGAGGTATCTAATACGGCAATGGTTTTACCATCGCTGACAAAGCTATCAATCACTGTTGCGATTAAAAAACCGGTATTGCCGACGACAGCTTTGCCAGGTTCGATATAAACCTTTAGCTGATAGCGTGAGATAAGTTCGGATACACACGTTATAAAAAGCTCGGCGTTATCAATGTCGTGATGTAAAAAGCCACCGCCGATGTTCAACCATTCGAGCTGTGCTAACTCGCGTCCGAAGTAGTCGGTCAGCTTGGCAATGGTTTGCACCAGTGCCGCATAATCTGTGTTGGCGTGAAAAGTATGGAGATGCAAGCCTTGTAGTTGGTTTAACGGGATAGTGTCTGTGAGTTCTTCAAAGGCAATGCCCAGCTTAGAATGCAGCCGACAAGGATTGTAGCGGTCATCATCAATATAGGACAATTTAGGATTGACGCGCAGTCCTAGCGAAACACCAGGCGCTAATAGACGTTGGAAGCGTTGGTATTGGCTGAGTGAATTTAAGCTGATATGGCTACATACATCACTAAGCGCCGTTAATTCATCGGGTCGAATGCCAGGCGTGGCTAAATGTACTGAGCCTTGGTCGGCTATGATTTCTCGCGCTAATTGCGCTTCAAACAGTGAGCTAACCGAAAAACCATCGACATAAGGTTTTATCAGGGCTAGTAGTTGAGTTAGCGGT
Organism: Methylocucumis oryzae; assembly: GCF_000963695.1. Lineage (GTDB taxonomy): Bacteria > Pseudomonadota > Gammaproteobacteria > Methylococcales > Methylomonadaceae > Methylovulum > Methylovulum oryzae. Next base: position 974 of record NZ_LAJX01000042.1, on the reverse strand, counting down.
AATGATTTGATGGAATATAAGACCTGACAACCACTGGCTTGTTTTAGCTGGTAAAGCTGTTCAAGATTAGTAGTTAAACGGGGTTGGTCAAAGACAAAAGCAGGTGATGTAGGTAGTTCGGTTTTAACAGCAGTAATGTCCATATTAATCTCATAGGCACAAGTTTTTACTACTTTATCATGCGCTAGGCTAAAACCAATATTGTGTTAGTGGCCTGAGTCCACAAGATTCATATTATCAGCAGCTATCAACACTAGATAGGCAGGCAAACAGTGTTTCATAATCGGGTTCTGAACAAAGGTCTGCAACGAGCTGGGTATAAATAACGCGATTGTTTTCATCGATTAATACTAAGGCAGTTGCCGGTAAGCCACGTAAGATGCCGTCCGTTATCATGATGCCGTAGTCTTGCAAAAAGGTGCTTCTAAAACTTGATAGCCAGGTCAGTGTTGTTAAGTCTTCATTCGTTGCAAACCGACATTGGGCGAATGGTAAGTCAGCGGAAACAATCAGTGTCTGTGTGTTATGAGAGTGCAAAAATTCAGCTTTATGCTCAAATTTACGTGCCACGGCTACGCAAATAGGCGTATCAATGCTAGGTAAAATAGCCAATAGCTTTTTTCGTCCAGAAAATGCCGCTAGCGAGACCTCTAGCATGTGGTGGTTAGTGAGCTGAAAATCGGGTGCTACGCTGTTAAGTTCAGGCAACTGGCCTGAGGTCTCTGTTGCAACACCGTGAAAAAATACGGTTGCCATTAAACGATTTGCTGATATGAGATGGTGATGCTATTGCGTGGGTTACCAACTTAAGACGGGACAAGTCATTCAGACCGCATAACGCCAGGGATGGCGTGTAGTAGGGCAACGCAGGAGCAGTTGCCGAGGACGCCGTAAATACGTCCCTGTAGGCTTGGCGGCAGCATCCCTGCTGCCGACACCTGGAGCCACAAGGATGTGGTGAATGCAGAAAACGC
>NZ_LAJX01000041.1 GCF_000963695.1 Methylocucumis oryzae | reverse complement strand
TCGATTCTGCCGATTTAACGCCACAAGCTCGGCAGGCGTTAGATTCAGTGGCTAAAGTGTTAAACCGCTATCCGGAATCGACAATTAATATCGCAGGCTATACCGATGACACAGGTTCTGATAGTTATAATCAAAAATTATCTGAGCAACGCGCGCTGAGTGTATCGAGCTATTTATCGCAACACGGTATTGAATATAACCGCCTTTCCACCCAAGGTTATGGTGAAAGCAATCCTAAAGTACCTAATACCAGCGAAGAAAACCGTGCGCAAAACCGTCGGGTAGAATTGTCCATTACTGCACACAACAACGCAGGACAAGGCGGTCGTCAAAAGCACAAACAAAGAAAACAGCAAGGTAATTATCAATAACATTGGCGTGACCGGGTTAGCGAGCCTAATCCGGTTTAGCTTTATAACCGACTTCATCTTTGACAGTTGCTTTCACACTTAGCTACCCATGGCGAATTAACTAGTCTGTTAATACTTCATGACTCGATATTAGGATTTGAGTTATGGGGTAAAAGCATTCTAATAAGCTTACAATCAATACTGAAAATATCGGATACCAGATATTACAAGTTTCTACAACACTAGCTATCAAAGAGGCAATATGAGCACTATACATCTTATCGGTGGAGAAAAAGGCGGGGTTGGCAAATCCGTACTAGCCAGAGTTATCGCGCAATACATGATAGACAAAGATATTCCGTTCGTGGGTTTTGACACTGACCGTTCGCATGGTGCGTTGCTGAGATTTTATACCGATTACGCGTCCCCCACCGTAATCGGCAGTTACCAAAGTCTGGATGCAATAATCGAAACCGCTGTGGCTAAACCCGATCATAGAATCCTCGTCGACTTGGCCGCACAAACCCATTATCCGCTTTCAGCCTGGATAGACGAGTCCGGCGTGTTGGAATTGCTGCAGGAACTTGGGGTGAAAATCGTTTATTGGAATGTTATGGATTCCGGAAAAGATTGTGTTGAGTTATTGCGAAAATTATTAGGCCACTACAGTGCAAAGCTAAGTTATGTTTTAGTGCAAAATCAAATCCGAGACGAAGATTTTTCCTTATTAGAGTTTTCAGGTGTTAAAGACAGCGCGCTGGAATTAGGTGCAAAAATCATGATATTAAAGCGTTTATATGCGCCCATCATGACTAAAATTGACGGTAATAGCTCCAGTTTCTGGGCAGCAAGCAACCGTGATTTCGAGAATTTAAACGTGTTAGGCTTGCTTGATCGGCAGCGTCTTAAGCTCTGGTTAAATCAGGCTTACAGTCAACTGGACGCCTTAGGCGTTTAGGGCTACACACTTAAGATGGAACAGGGCGTTTTAGAGCGACAGAAAACTGCTCCTGCGTTGCCCTACTACACGCCATCCATGGCGTTATGCGGTCTGATCGCTGGCCAAGCGTAATTTAGAAAAAACACCACTCATCTTATAATGCGGGCTTTTTTTTTATAGGTTTAATCACAATGAAAGTGATACATGGTTTCTGGACGCCGACTGATACTCAGGCATTCATACAATCCGGGCGTTTTTCAATTTGGGTGGAAAGCGATGAAACGCGTCGGGTTAGTAAAAAAACCTTGCATCCTTATCACTTAACTGAGAAACCCTGTTTAGATTTTATTACCCAAGAATTATCACTAACGCTAACGACGGATAACGCTAGTGGTTATCGTGGCCTTCAGTTGCCGACCTATAAAGGTGAGCCATTACCGTCGCCAGAGCTTGCGGTTGTATTACCTGAGGACGATGAAGCCGTGGCTTGGTTGCCTTGGGAGGTGTTTTGCGTTGACTTAGCTAAGCCTATTAAAGACATTAACAACATTCATTTTTTAGCGTGTTATCAGGCGGCGAATACGCGCGTGGCTAGTGATTTTTTATTCTGGTATTACTTTTCGCAATCGCTTAAAAACATTCTGTATAAAGACCAGTTTATACCGGCGCTATTGGCACATGAGGTTAAAAAGAAGCGCGAGTTTTATCGTTATTGGCACATCGTCTCACCCCAATATGAAAGCTTGCTGCATCAAGCCGTTAGCCAAATGCCATTAGCGTGTAGTTTAGGCTATGAGCCGGAATCGTTATTACGCCATTTTGCTGAAGTCTGTATTAGCGACATTTTGGATTATGCGTTAAGCCGTCTGCCAGCCACATTTAACGATAAAGTACGTGGTAATCTCTCTTTGGTGTTATCGAGTATTCAGCTCAATAAACCGTTAGCACTAATGACTGACGCATTAGCGACCAAGTATTGTCAATGGCAGCATAAGCTTATTGGCAAAGCAACTGATACCGGGCTGCAATTAGGATTTCAACTCTATGAAGCCAAACCTAGCGAGCCAGAACAATGGCTGCTAGCTTTTTTTATTGGCTCGCAACAAGACCCTTCGACGAAATACGCGTTACAAGACTATTGGCCACCTCAGTCAGCGCAAAAAGCATTGGTTAAGCAGCAATTTGGCGCGCATGTTGAACAACAAGTGTTATTGCAGTTAGCGTTAGCAGCGAAAATTTATCCTAAGTTATGGGACGGCATGGAAACCAGTCGCCCGGATAGTGTGTGTTTGAGTTTAGATGAAGCCTTTGAGTTTTTGAAAGAATCTGCCTGGGTATTAGAAGATGCCGGTTATAAAATCGTTATTCCGGCTTGGTTGACGCCTAAAGGTCGGCAGCGCGCTAAGCTGCGTATGCGCACGGCAGGAAAATCACCGGCTAAAAACACGTCAGCCACCTCGTATTTGTCGCTGGATAATTTAATTGATTACCAGTATGAATTGGCTATGGGCGAGCATTCGGTCTCGCCAGAAGAATGGCAGCAACTGGTCGAGTCAAAAACACCGTTAGTGCATTTTCGTGGGCAATGGGTGGAATTAGACCGCGATAAAAATGCGCGAAATGTTATTGCTTTGGCAGCAACAACAGCAAGATAACTCACGTTTATCGGTTCAGCAATTATTGCAAAAAGTCGCTGAAGAAGGTGAGATGTTTGAAGTTGACTTAGAAGATAGCTTAGCGGCTATGCTGGCAAAATTATCCGATAGCAGCCAATTACAGCCCATTGATAATCCTGAACAATTAAAGGCAAACTTACGCGATTATCAAAAGCGCGGCGTGGCCTGGCTACGTTATTTAGAGTCATTACAGCTTAACGGTTGTTTGGCGGACGATATGGGCTTAGGTAAAACCATGCAAGTGATTAGCTTGTTGGTGATGGAAAAAGCTGAGCTGCAAGTGGGGCCAACCTTGTTAGTTGCTCCGACCTCAGTTGTTGGCAATTGGCAAAAAGAGGTAGAAAAATTTGCGCCGCATTTAACCACGTTGATTCATCATGGCAGTGAAAGGGAGAAAGACGCAAAGGCCTTTAAACGCGTTATGTCAAGGCTATGATATTGTCATTAGCTCTTATAACTTAGTGCGTAAAGATGCGGCACTATTTAAAAGCTTTGCTTGGCGCCGTTTAGTGTTAGACGAAGCGCAAATGATTAAAAACCCAGCCGCTGCACAAACCAAAGCGATTAATAGCTTAAGCGCTACGCATCGGTTAGCACTAACGGGTACGCCGGTGGAAAACCGTTTACAAGATTTATGGTCGATTTTTAATTTCTTAAATCCAGGTTATTTAGGTAAACAAGCACAGTTTCGTAAACTCTATGAGTTACCGATTCAGCGCGATAATAACGTCAAGCAATCAACGATTTTAAAGAAACTGACTCAGCCGTTTGTGTTAAGACGCTTGAAAACGGATAAAACCATTATTAAGGATTTGCCCGATAAGATAGAAAACAAGCAATATTGTAATTTAAGCAAAGAACAAGCGGCGTTATACGAAGCTGTGGTCAGAGATGTTGAGCAAAAATTAGAGCAAGAAGAAGGCATTGCCCGGCAGGGGTTAATGCTGTCCACGTTGATGAAGCTTAAGCAAATTTGCAATCATCCTATGCAATATTTGCAAGATGGTAGTGCGTTTACACCTGAGCGCTCACATAAGCTTGAGCGTTTAGTCGATATGTTGGCCGAAGCGCTCGATGCCGGTGATAGTGTGTTAGTGTTTAGTCAATTTACTGAAATTGGCGATTATTTAAGCCGGTATTTAAATCGTGAAAAGCATTATCCCACGTATTATTTACATGGCGGTACGCAACGCAACAAACGCGAGCAAATGATTAGTGATTTTCAAAGTGAGTCCACGCCACCGTCCGTGTTTGTGTTGTCGTTAAAAGCCGGTGGTGTCGGTATTACGTTAACGCGTGCCAGCCATGTGTTTCATTTTGACCGCTGGTGGAATCCTGCCGTCGAAAATCAAGCCACCGACCGGGCATTTCGTATTGGGCAACAAAAAAAATGTGTTTGTGCATAAATTTGTCACGTTAGGGACGTTAGAAGAGCGCATTGACCAGATGATAGAGGATAAGCAAAGAATGGCCGATACGATTATAGGTAATGATGAAAGTTGGTTAACTAAGCTCGATAACCAAGCTTTCAAAGCGCTTATTGCGTTAAATAAACAAAGCGTGATGGAGAATTAAGCCATGAGTCGTATTAGCAAAACCTGGTGGGGGCAAAAGTTTTTTACAAACCTTGGAAAGCAATACCGATGCTGGACGCTTGCAACGTGGGCGCTCGTATAGCACTGATAACCGTATTAAAAAATGGCAGTTTAGCAAAGGGGTTGCAACTGCCGATATGCGCGGTAACGTTAATCCGTATTTTGGCGTTTATAAAGAGCCGACTTATCATCTTTCGGTGGGTATGAAAACGTTTTTCCGAAGCGCAATGGCGAAAAGTGCTGTCAGTATTAACCGAGCGCGCCAGTTTTATTTCTAAACTGTTGTTAAATGAAATGCCGGAAAATGTTGATACGGCGTTTGCTCAAGCACAATTGCAGTTATTGCCGACGAGTTATAAAGAGTTTTCGGTGAGTTGTTCTTGCCCTGATTATGCCGTACCGTGTAAACATATTGCCGGTGTGTTTTACCGGTTAGCGCAATTATTTGATGAAGACCCGTTTTTATTGTTTGAAATGCGTGGCTTATCCGCCCAGCAATTACAACAAGAACTATTGAAATCGCCGTTTAGGCCAGGTACTCGCGTCGGTTAGAGCATCTGAACAACCTTCGTTAACTTCAGTAGATAGCTTTTATACCCGCCCTAAGCCTGTTGCGTTACCGGATTCAGTTCCGCTGGCTCAGTATTGGCACGGTGAGAAAGCCTTGCCTAAACAAATAGAGCCCGTGCAAGAAGCGTTAATTCCTGGTTTGCTTGTTAAAAAAGGCGGTGATTATCCGGCGTTTTGGGATAAGCCAGGCTCGTTTATTACCGCGATGGAAGAGTTTTATATCCGTATGCGTAAAACTAGCTTGAAAGAGTTATAAGCCGTTGTGGCTACCCACTTAAGACGGGGCCGCTTAGTAAGAGCAACGTCATCTCGGCATGGATTGCCGAGATCCAGAACACACGGACGTGCTTGGCACTTTGCCATCCATGGCGCCTCGGCAACCGCTCCTGCGTTGCTCTACCTCCTGCGTCCTGCAGTCGTGGATTTCGGTAATCCATGCCGGAATGACGATACTGACTAAAAATTAAATCTATCCCGCTTTAAGTTGGTAACCTAACCGCTTAAGCGCAAGCGCTCTAGTGCTTGATACAGTTGCATTAACTCTTGTTCGGCAAGTTCATGCAAGCTCTTATCGGCCTGGGCTTGTTTATTGTCGCTGTCGGCAGTGAACAGCATGTGTGGGTTTTTAGCATCGCGCGTGGCTAATTGCTGTATCGCGTTGATTTCAGAGGCGGTTAAATCAAGTTGCAAATGTTCGGCAATGCGTCCGGTGAGTGCATCAGGTAACTCGGTATAGTTGACTAATAAGCCGTTCGGATATTGTTGCACGGCGTGTACGGCTTGATTGAATAAATGAGCTAACACCCAGGCTGCATGAGCTAAGGGCTGGCTAAACAGTTGCTCTGGTGGTGTTAAGCCGTGTTTATGTAGAAAGCCTGGAATCAGATAGAGCGCAGGCATACGCACTTGAGAGACTAAAATTTCTATCGGATTGCGGTATAGAAAAAGCCACGGCACACCTGGAAAAACGCGTAACAAGGTTTCGATATGCAATAAATGCCAGCAATCGGTTTTGATAAATACGCGTTCATCGTTTGTTCGGCGGGGTTGGCCGAGTGCGGCAATTAGCGCACTCAGTAAGGCATGATCGTTTGACGCATCGGATAAAACTTGGTCAAGTTGTGGCGGTTCGGATAACACGACGCTGTTGCTTAGCGCGGTTAATGCTTGTGCGGTCAATGTTGAGCCACATCGGCTGACGTGGAAAATCAGCCCTGTTACCGGTAAACCTGGATGGCTTAGCGCACGTTCAATCAGCGCTGCTCGCGTAGTGCGTGGGCGGAATAATTGGTTAAACGGCTTATTGGCAAGGCGTTGTAAACTGGAATGGCAAAACGGCTCAGTAAATCGTTCATCGCCCATATACCCCCAGTGAACCTCATCATCACGAAGGTATAACGGAATCCACCCGTTTAATAAGTCATTGTGAGTCATAAAATATCTTTTTCCACCCATTCGCGTTGATGTTTACGCATGATGTCGGTGAGTTCCTGAGCTGCTAGGTGCTGGTTTATGCTGGCTAAATAAGCGCTAAAACGTGCAATAAACTCGTCACGGTCATGACATTGAAATAACTCATCGCGCAACGCGTTGGGCATCTGCTTAAGCAAAGCTATAACCGAGTCGGATTGCTGTGTTTGTGATAATTTTGGTACGCCTGGAGCTGCGTTATTGAGCTGCATGAGTAGCCAATCATTGACTCGGCAGTCTAATACGATATGGACTCTATCGGTATCGCCACGGTTAATAAAGGAGTGCGTTAAGCCAAAGTCGGCATACCAACATTCACCTTCCGCCCAATGGTAGCCTTTACCATCAATCCAGCATTCAACTTTAGGATTCGTGCTGACAACGATGTGTAAGCGTATCTCACCTAAAGCAAGGCCTAATCCAGAATCTTTATGCTCTTTTATCATCGCACCGGGTGCTAAGCGTAATAAACGTACCGACAATAATGGACAGGCAAAGCCAGCTAATACTTGTTGAAAATACTTGCATTGTTGCAATAGTTCGGTATCAGCCAATGCGTTGCCGATGGGTCAGAGTAAATCGCATTATGCCCGTTAGGTGTAGCTCTTAGCGCAATCGCACTCCAGTTGCCTTGGTAAATCTGATGGTTAAAATGCGCTTGCCAATCCGTAGCTGCAAGCGTGGCTAAATCAGCGGCTAGCTTATTGGGGTCAAAATTTAGCGCTAAACGAGCGACATTAGGAATAATCACGGGTTGGTGTAGTTGGGTTGCCAGGTGAGTAATACATGTGCGCCGTGTACTTCAGTCGCGTTAAAGCCAAGCCTGGCATAAAAGCGTTGGGCGCGGTTGTCTTGCTCGACAAATACGCGAACGGGTTTTTTAACACGCTCAGCCTCGTTCAGCAACTCATGCAGTAACTGGCTACCGATAGTTTTATTACGGTATTCGGGTATTAAACCAATATCCAGTAATTCATAATACGCTTCGCCTCGGTATAGATACCAACGCCCTACGGCTTGCTCGTCCGCTAAAATAATTGAGTAGTCGGCGTTAGGGTATTCCCGTAGATAATGTTGGCGTTGTAGCTGAAATTGCTGGTTGATAAATAGGTCGCGTTGCTCGCTAGGCCACTGGGATAACAACGCGGCATCGGCACGGCAACTGGCATAAAGCGCTATTAAAAAATCATCGTCAGCGCTAGTTTCTGGACGAAAACGGAGAGTGTGCATTTAATTAAAGATAATTTGGTAATAGGCGAAGTTAGGGTCTGTACCGAATGGCGGCAGAATACGTTCGATATGAACGTCGGTCAGCAAGGTGATGGTATCGACTTCGAGATTCATCATCCCAAAGACAAAAGCCGGTTCTAGTGCGCCGGATAGCAAAACCGAGAACGGTGCGCGTTGATTGGGTAGTTTAGGTAAGTTGGGTTTTTGCTCGATACTAGCAATGACTAGCTCAAATTGATGCCCGCTAACATGGGTTACTCGGCAGGGGCGATTAATATAAGGCGTTAAATCGTCTGCGCTTATTGTGTCTAACATAATGTCAATACCATAAAAGCGCACAGGATTAGGTATGGTTTGAATCCTGTGCGCGTGAATCGTTAATTACGAGATGGGAAAACACCTTCGACGGCGATAATGTAATTTAGCCTAAATAGGGTTGCATAATTCCAAAAGGTTGGTTTCCGCCTGTCAAGCTGATACTTGCTGGATTTAAAGAAGTATTTGTCGCGGCGGGTGTATAGCCATTAACGACAATCGAGCCTGTTGGCTCATTAATATCAGCTAGAAAATTATTGCTAGGGTTTGCTGAGCCGCCAGGTTGATTTGATGCAAGCATTAAGTGGTTATGCTGAGGCATTTGAGTGGTTAGTAGTGTGACGTTTTCAGTACCAGCCATTTCGCCTATGTTGTAATAGCTTAATCCTGGGCCCTGGCCGACGCCAATAGCTACTCTACCACGTAAGTCAGGTAAGGCGAATGTTGTTGTGCCATTGCCACCGTAAGTGGTGCCTAAGATTGAAAATAATGCGGTGTTTTGGGCAATGCTGAGAATTTGACCGGCACAGAGCTGCCAGCCGCGCGGGGCAAAATTACCTGCAAATAAAGATACTTGACCTATAAAGGGTGTAGACATGATTAGCTCCTCTCTTCGCTCCGCATTATGGTTCAAGGTCTTACTCCTGCGGAGGTAAATAGAGTAAGGCCTTGTTGGTAAATTATTTTAAAAAATGGGCTGGGTTACTATTCCCCTACGCATATAAAGGTTGACTCTAGTGTGTTAGCGGCATTTAGATTGGTGTTGCGTATGGTTATTGAGGATGCGGTAACTGACATTATTTTCGGAACGTTATTATTAACTGAACTATTGGTTAGGCCTAGTGTGCATATAGGGGCGCTAGAAAAAGCAGCGCTTCCCGAGAAAGTTACCGTTACTTCTCCGTTATTACCTGCGATAGAGCCAGAAGAGCCAATGACAATTTGAGCATTAGATAATAATGTGCCGGAAGCATTATAAACACTGCTTGCTCCGGTAGCTCCGGTGTTCCCTGTAGCGCCCGTTGCTCCAGTAACTCCGGTGTTGCCTGTGGCACCTGTTGCTCCAGTAGCTCCGGTGTTGCCTGTGGCACCTGTTGCTCCAGTAGCTCCGGTGTTACCTGTGGTGCCTGTTGCTCCAGTGTCGCCTGTAGCACCCGTTGCTCCAGTAGCTCCGGTGTCACCTGTGGCACCTGTTGCTCCGGTAGCTCCGGTGTCACCTGTGGCACCTGTTGCTCCGGTAGCGCCGGTGTTGCCAGAAGAGCCAGTACTACCGGTAGCGCCAGTCGCACCGGTGTTGCCAGAAGAGCCGGTGTTACCGGTTGCACCTGTCGTGCCGGTGTTGCCAGAAGAGCCAGTATTACCGGTAGCACCAGTCGCACCGGTGTTGCC
>NZ_LAJX01000040.1 GCF_000963695.1 Methylocucumis oryzae | reverse complement strand
GAGTCGATTAGACCATAATCGTGCCTTAAGCTACTTGGCCGAAAAATGTGGAGTGTTGCCTACGGATGTTAAAAATATTGCTATTTGGGGTAATCACTCCACAACGCAATATCCAGATTTTTGCATTATGCAAAAGTAAAAGGACAAGATGCGTTAGCGATAATTGAGCATGATTGGTTTGTTAACGACTTTATCCCAACAATACAACAGCGAGGCGCTGAGGTGATTAAAGCACGCGGGCAATCAAGTGCTGCGTCAGCGGCTAATGCGGCAATTGATCAAATGAGAGTCTGGACACTGGGTACTGAGCATAACGACTGGGCCAGTATGGGGGTTTTTTCTGATAACAGTTACGGAATTGAAGCCGATTTGGTTTATTCTTTTCCTGTTCAGATAGCAAATGACTCAGTTAATATAGTTAAAGGCTTGGATGTTAATGAGTTCAGCTTTCAGCGTATGCGTTTATCTGAGGCTGAGTTGAAAGAAGAGCGTGACGCTGTTAGGCATTTGTTTTAATGAGGCACATGTGGTCTTATTCTAAACTGCGATAACACTCAGGCGTAAAACGGGGCGTGCATATCGCTAAAAAGACTAAATCGCTATCGCTTTGGTTGCTAATACGTTGCGAGCATTCTGGCGGAATAAGTACCACATCACCGGGTACTAGTTCTTGTTTGGGTAAACCAGCGACTTCAACTAAACCGCATCCGGATAAAACGACATAACGTTCAATAACGCCGATTAAACAATGTAATTTTGTGGTAACTCCCGGTTTTACTGTAGCCCTAGCGATTGAAACGGCTGGGTCAGCTAGGCTGTTTGATAATTCTAAAATAAAGCAGCCTTCATCAAAATAATATTCATGTTCTGGGTTAGCTTTTAGGATTTGGCTTTGCATTAACGCTCCCATTCTTTAAGTGCAACTTTATCGCGTAAATATACAGGCATGGCGTGCTCAACAGGTACTTGTTGGTTTAAAGCAAATCCTCTTAAACCTAATTTTGCAATCGTTGCGGCATGGGGTAAGCAATGCGCGTCAATATCTTGTAAACATTGGTTTAATCGCTTAGATAATATCTCGCCGTAATTTAGCCAAGCCGAGCCTATACCTACGCCTTTTATATTGGGAAAGGCAATAGCATCGGCTGCTAGCACCGCTTCATTACCAATTAATTCGGCATAGCCGTCTTTATTGAGTTGATAAACACCCCAAAAAATCTCTTGCATACGCGCATCGACGGCTACAAAAACACAGTCATGCTCACTACTTATGTTTTTATCGAAATAGGCTTGCGCTAACGTTTTGAAGATTTGAAACAGGAACCACAGATAAATTTAAGCCAAAGGCTAAGCCTTGAATCACACCTGTCGCAATGCGTACACCGGTAAACGAGCCAGGCCCTCGGCCAAATGCCAAGCCGTTAAGCTGATTAGGCATTAAGCCCGCTTCGTTAAGTAATTCGTCGATGAGGGGTAATACGATTTGACTATGGCGGTTTCCAACGACTTGGAATTTTTCGGTAATGTTACCGTTTACAGATACTGCGACAGAACATGCTTCAGTCGCAGTATCAACGGCTAATAAATTCATGCGTGAGTACCTTTAAGTTAATGCTGAAAAAAAATGTTTGTACATCGGCAAGTTCACGGGTTCGTTTCATAGGTGGAACGCTGTCTAAAAATAACTGACCATAAGCGCGTTTCAAAAGTCTAGGGTCGCATACCATTAACACGCCTTTGTCGTGTTCGTCGCGGATTAAGCGTCCTATCCCTTGTCTTAAGGCAATGACCGCCGCAGGGATTTGATATTCAAAAAAAGGATTTTTACCTTGTTGTGTCATGATATCTAAACGTGCTCGTAACACCGGGTCGCTAGGCGATGAGAACGGTAATTTATCGATAATCACACACGATAACGCCTCACCGCGTACATCGACACCTTCCCAAAAACTAGCTGTGCCTAATAACACGGCGTTGCCTGTTTTTTTAAATTGCTCCAATAATAAGCCTTTAGGCTTGCTGCCTTGTACTAACAGCGGATAATCAATCCGGTTTTTTAATAAGGTTTCAGCTTGTTTTAAGGCTTTATGGCTAGTGAATAAAAAAAAATGCGCGGCCTTGGCTAGCTTCTAATACCGGTACGACAAATTCTAAAATAAGCGGAATAAAGTGGGGGTCGTTTGGGTGAGGCAAGCCTTTCGGATGATAAAATAGCGATTGATTGGCATAATCAAATGGGCTACTCCAACTGGCTCCTGGGATGTCGGTTAAACCTAGTTGGCTGGAAAAATGCTCGAAGCTGTTTGCCACGCTTAATGTCGCAGAGGTGAAAATCCAGCTGGCTTTATGTAGCAGCATGAATTGCTGAAATTCGTTAGTAATAGTTAGCGGGGTTCGATTTAACGTAAAGCTTTGCCTATGCAATTCATACCAGCGTATCCATTTGCTATCTTGCTCGGTTACTATCGCTTGTAATTGCTCGGATAACTCTTCAGCGCGCTTAAAGCACACGTCTAAATTTTTACTTTTTACCGAAGCGATTTTTAATTGCTCAGTTAGCTGTTGTAAGTTTGTTTGCAAGCTATGTAGAGCATCCATGACGGCTTTGTTTTTTACCAGTTCTTGCCAGTCGCCACGCTTAAGCTCTATGCCAAATGCTAGTCTTAAATTTCTAACCGCATGTTCTAAATTTTCTGCCGTCGCGCGTAGTTCGGGAATATCGGTTGCATCTTGATAAAATTCGACTAAGCTATCTTGAGCCAACTCATTAAACTGTCTGCCGCTTAAATTAATGCCTAAGAAATTAGCGGCGGTTTCCGGTAATTGATGCGCCTCATCGATAATAACCGCGCCGACGCTAGGCAATAACTCACCAAAACCATTATCACGAATCGCCCAATCCGCACACAGCAAATGATGATTGACGACGATTAAATCAGCTTCTTGGGCTTTTTTACGCGCTTTTACTAAAAAACACTGAGCATAATCCGCGCATTCTTGGCCTAAACAATTGCCAACGGTTGAAGTAGCCTGATACCAAATAGGGTTGTTTTCTTCTACGCCTGCGATTTCTGAAATATCACCCGTTTGGGTACGCGATGCCCAGGTATTGATTTTAGCCAGTGCCATTGCATCATCTTTACTAAAACCAAACGTCGTTGTCATCGCGTTTTTTAGCCGTAGCAGACATAAATAGTTACTACGTCCTTTTAGCAAGGCAGCGGTAAACGGCGTTTTAAAAACTTTGCGCAATAACGGAATATCTTTATTAAACAACTGGTCTTGCAGGTTTTTCGTACCAGTAGAAACAATGGCTTTCTTACCCGATAATAAAGCAGGCACTAAATAAGCAAAGGTTTTACCGGTGCCTGTGCCTGCCTCAGCAATAAAATGGCGATTTTCACGAATAGCGGTATCAATCGCTGTGGCCATTTCGACTTGTGCTTGCCGAGGTTGATAACCTTTAACGGCTTTTGCCAGAATTCCGTTACTGCTAAAAAATGCTGATATATCCATTGCCTAAACAAGATGCTATAAACAGAACATAGTAGGATAATGTGGCTAAGAACGCTATAGATGCGTTACTTAACGGGTTATATTGTACGGAACTACCCTGCACGTCGAGCATCGTAAGCTCATTATGCATATTTAAGGAGTTTCAGATGAAAACGATAAGTTTAATAGTCTTCAGCCTCTTGCTTAGCGCCTGCTCCAGTTTACCACCTGCTATCGAAGATGCGCCGCTGTATGATTTAAGCTATAAAGAAGCAAGCCAGAATACGGCTAAATTTCGCGAAGCCGCGATACGCTGGGGTGGTGTCATCGTTGAAGTTGATAACGAGCAAAATTTCAGCCTAATGCAGGTGCTATATTATCCTTTGAACAGCTATGGCCGTCCAATGCTCGATCAGCCCAGTGAAGGTCGCTTTGTGGTTAAAACCTCAGAATTTTTAGAACCGACAATCTATACTAAAAACTCAGAAATCACCGTTGCGGGTCAATTAAAAGGCGACATCGAGCGCACGATAGGCAAAAAAAAGTCATGCATCTACCGCTAGTGTCTTCTAGCGTCATGCATATCTGGCCTGATTATTATAATGGCTATAATGGCCTTATAACTATTATTACGGAGGTTTTGGCGTTGGTCCTTATTATCCGTATGGCTTTTATCCTTATTACTGGGGTGGGTTTTATCGTCCTTTCCCTTACTACTACCCTCGTCGTTAACCAAACACATTGAAGATTATGACCGATTCGCTGACTTGTTTTAAAGCTTATGATATTCGTGGCCGTATCCCTGATGAATTAAATATAGACATTGCTTATCGCATTGGCCGTGCCTATGCCGACAGTATAAAACCCCAATCGGTGATCGTGGGGCGTGATATACGATTGACCAGCGATGAACTGACGGCTGCACTTAGCAATGGCTTATTAGATGCCGGTGTTGATGTTTACGATATAGGCTTGTGTGGTACCGAAGAAGTTTATTTCGCGACATTTGCCTATCAAGCGCAAGGTCAAACTATGGATGGCGGCATTATGGTTACCGCTAGCCATAATCCTAAAGATTACAACGGCATGAAGCTGGTGCGCGAGCAAAGCCGTCCAATAAGCGGTGACAGCGGCTTAAATGCTATTAAAGCATTAGCAGAATCCAGGCGGTTCTCTCCACCCGCTTGCGAGAGAGGACGTTTAATCCACGTTGATATAAGCGCAAGCTATACTCAACATTTATTGCAATATATTAATGTGTCAACGCTTAAGGCGATGAAGATTGTTGTCAATGCGGGCAACGGTGCGGCTGGACATGTGATTGACCAATTAGAAGCGGTATTACCTAAGTCGATAAAGTTTATCAAAATTCACCATGAACCTAATGGTCATTTTCCTAATGGTATTCCCAACCCGTTATTACCGGAAAATCGTCATAGCACGATGGCTGCGATTGCCGAGCATCATGCCGATATAGGCATTGCTTGGGATGGCGATTTTGATCGTTGCTTTTTGTTTGATGAAACAGGGCGTTTTATCGAAGGTTATTACATTGTTGGCTTATTAGCCGAAGCGTTTTTACGTCAATATCCCGGCGCTAGCATTGTCCATGACCCTAGATTGACGTGGAATACGGTCGATATTGTCACGGGATTAAACGGCCAGCCGATACAAAGCAAAACTGGTCATGCGTTTATTAAAGAACGAATGCGTTTAGAAGATGCGGTCTATGGCGGCGAGATGAGCGCGCACCATTATTTTCGCGATTTTGCTTATTGCGATAGCGGAATGATTCCGTGGTTATTGGTGTTAGATTTAATGTGCCGTAGCGGTAAAAAACTATCGCAACTGGTTGATGAACGTATGCAATTATTCCCTGCTAGCGGTGAAATCAACCGGACGATTGCCCAGTCTAGCGCGGCATTGAAAAAAGTCGAACAGCATTATCAAGCACACGCTTTAGCCACCGATTTT
This sequence comes from Methylocucumis oryzae, assembly GCF_000963695.1. Classification (GTDB taxonomy): domain Bacteria; phylum Pseudomonadota; class Gammaproteobacteria; order Methylococcales; family Methylomonadaceae; genus Methylovulum; species Methylovulum oryzae. The sequence goes on along the minus strand of NZ_LAJX01000040.1, from coordinate 53,387 downwards.
ACCGATGGGTTAAGCATGGAATTCACCGATTGGCGCTTTAATCTGCGTTGTTCCAATACCGAGCCTTTAGTCAGACTGAATGTAGAATCACGCGCTAATCAAGCGCTGATGCTAGCTAAAACCGAAGAAATCTTAGCGTTATTAGACGAGTGAGGTTTAGCAAACTGTAGAGACGCAATAGTTGCGTCTCTACTCGTCAATGGTACGCTGCCAGCGCCCCGTTTGTACTGAATACCATTTACCTAACGTCTTCAAAAGGGTCGAGGCATTAATCGTCCACCAGACCGCGTTTGCGCCAAAGTCTAAATGAATCGCAAACCACCAGCTCAACGGAATGCGTAAAATATTTAACGGTGCTGACCAGTAAAAAATCAGCCGGGTTTGCCCACTTCCGCTAAGCACACCTTCTGCAAGTGCTTCGTAAGCGACAAAAACTTGCGAGAACGCTAATATTTGCGCATAGCCAACGGCTTGGATTAAAACTGCAGCGTCTTGCGTAAACAGACTACATAAATAGACCGCACCAAAATAAAAAACCAGTCCCACTAACATGCCTATAGCCGTTAACCACTTAAATGCCAATCGGATGGCGGCTAAAGCATCATTGATTTGATTAGCGCCTAAACATCTGCCGACTATTCCGGCAATACCCATAGAAAAGCCCCAAAACACAGGCCAGGTAAAACCTTCTAACGCTGAAAAACCAATACCAAGCGCGGCATTTACTGACGTACCTAACGGACTAATGACCCAATGCAGCATAGCCCAATACACACCGGCAAACATAAGCGAACCCCAACACATAGGCAGCCCAATTTTGGCAATTTGGCCTAAATGCCGACTGGGTAGGCAATGTTTAAAGCGGAATGGGCTAGTAACCCGTAACAGCAAAATACCGCTAATAACAGCGATGTGTGAGCTAATCCCTGTCGCCAAGGCCGAACCACCTATACCTAAACCAAAATGGTAAATACACACCGGGTTTAACACGATATTAAGCGTTGTGGCGAGTAACTGTAGCCAAAATACCGGTTGTGCACGACCATAGGCAATAAAAATCGCTTCTAAACTGGGCATAACAGCTTGCGCTAAACACGATAAGGCGTGCCAACGCAAATAAGCTTGCGCCAGTTCAGCGGTGTTTCCTGTTAAGCCTAATAACTGCACCGTCATCGGCGCTAACCATGCACTCAAACTCAGTACGCACAGACCTATGCTTAATGCGCCTATTAACGCATTAGCCATATACGCTTCTTGGGATTTCGTATCCTTACTGCCTATTGCGCGTGACAATAACGCTAACGTGCCTGCTGACATGATGGAATACAACGCATAATAAGCAATGAGCACAAAAGTCGTCGACGCAATGGCGGCTTGTGCCTCAACGCCTAACCATTGCACAGCTTGCTGATCAATCACGCGATATGCATTATCGAGCATCGCTGATAGCGCAGTGGGTAAGGTGAGTTTAAGAAGAGTGGCGCTGCTTATCCGGGGCACGGTCTATACGATATAACGACAAAAGAGAATGGCTGTTAACATAACAGGCCAACCGGAATGAGCAATAAAAGAAGGAAAGTGACAGTGGTTTTAGTTTGTTAACCCCCGTCCAATCAAAAACTCATTGTTTTGCACATCCGTCATTTCGGCAGGTATACAACGTATGGTTTTCAAATTGGGCGGGTTATAAAACCACTGTCAAAAGCGCGGATAAGATTAAAAAAGCGCTTTAACGCATTAGTAAGATGCGATGTGTTATCTTGGGCAAACGTTAGTAGCCGTTAAACCTTTAGGGCCTGATTCAACATCAAAGTTAACTTTTTGACCTTCTGCTAAAGTTTTAAAGCCTTCACCTTGAATTACTGAATGATGTACGAAAACATCTTCGCCGCCTTCGCTAGGCGCGATAAAACCAAAGCCTTTAGTATTGTTAAACCACTTGACAGTGCCTGTTGCCATTTGAAATTCCTCAAATAAAAAATACGGTTAATACAGAACTACAACATTGACAACCGGACTACCTTTACTAAGAGGGAACTTCACTGGCTACAACATCTTTACTCTGCAACGTAGATTGTACTGATATTTTGCACAGTATGCTATTTATACACGCAAAAAATACAGTGTTTATGGAGTTACAATGCCTTTGCCATTGTGAATTTAGCTTTAGCAGACTCGGAACGTGGAAAATATGGGGGCACGACACAGGTCATATCGTTATGCAATCTGAATCGCAGCAACACTTATATTTGCCGACATTAGGAGGCACATCGTTCGCGTCATTCGATGTCTTTTTCATGATAAAAACATGGGTTAAAGTAAATTTTTTTACTCTGACCTTTGTTATTTTAAGCGCCGAAAAATAAAAAGACTCTAAGGCTTGCTGTTTATTTCGCAAAAATGCATGATACGAATAACTATATAATTACTTGTTAGGTGCCTAGATAAAATGGTTTCATTGATCGTACGCTACTTATCACGCCTTCCCAATGGTAAGGTTGTGCTCTGGTGCTACCTGATCTGGTGGGCTTCCACGGTTTTCCATCACTTCGACGCTTCGCCAAATATCTGGCTCAATTCAATTGGCATCAGCGCAGTTATCGGCGTTGCGTTAATCCTTAGTGTCGGCGGATTTAAGTCAGCCACAAGAGATCGCTGGCAAACTTTTCGCTTGTTTGCTATGCCCTTTTGCGTATCGAGCTTTTCCTCGCTCATCAAAGATAAAGGCTTCGTTCTTGTGTTTCCGCCATCGGCTAGAGAATTATTCACTTCTGTCGCCCTGTGCGTTGTCTTTGTTGTTGTGGTCGTTTGGTCTTCGAAAGGTACGGGTTGAAGCAAGCGCTTAACCCGTAACGTGGTAAGGCAGATTCGCAGGTAGGCAATCTGCCATTTCGGGGCACACCGATGGCGATTTGCTATCGAGGTTTTGAAAGTATACAGACTTTTTTACAAACGATATCAATATATTGTGCTACAGATTTTAAATAATGGATACTTTCACAGCCTCTATTGCGTAACTGTCCATATGCATTGGTTATATAACGTTGTCAGAGAGTGTATATGCGACTATATAATAAAACGGGTCAGAGTAAATTCATCTTGCTATACTCTTTATTCGCCATTTACGACAAAATTCACTAGGGATATGAGATGAGCAAAATACAAACTTATCGTCTGATTACGCTTCGCTAATTCAATTTACGATTTCATCTTACGAGTTGAGATAAAGCGCGAGTAAATCTTAGTACCAACGAAATTATAAAACTTAAACAAAACTATTTAACATTTAGTCTTAACCTCTCCGGCTATGAACATCATCAATTACCCAATATTCCGTTTATTATGCAAGATATAGTCAATTGGACAGAGCTTTTCAAGGATTTTGTGGGTATTTTTGCCATACTGAATCCACTTGGCGCAATACCTGTCTATATCAGTATGACGTCTAGCAAATCAAATGAGGAAATCAAGCGCATAGCGATAAAAACCTCAATAGCGGTAGCCATTATTCTCGTGATTTCAATATGGATAGGTGGCGCGGTATTACAATTTTTTGGTATCACGATGTCTGCTTTTCGTATCGCTAGCGGCTTATTGGTATTACTGGTCGCCATTTCCATGTTCCATGCCAAATCCAGCGGTGCAAGCCACACTGATCAAGAAACGTTAGAAGCTACATATAGGGACGATATTGCTATTGTTCCTTTAGCCATGCCTTTGTTAGCGGGACCAGGAGCAATTAGCTTGGTTATTGTCAATGCAAATCAAATGGAGCAATGGTCGGAAAAAATACTCTTAAGCTTGAGTATTCTTATCTTGGCGGCAATTATTTGGTTAACATTGCGAATCGCGATTAGCTTAGGAAATTTAATGGGTACTGCGGGTATAAATACGGCAACGCGAATTATGGGGTTGCTGCTCGCTGCAATGGCGGTGCAATTTATAATTGTTGGATTGGCAGACGCATTTCCAAGTTTGTCGTATAAAAGCTAAGCGATGTTATGGATCAAGATTGGTTGGGGTGTAGCACGCAAAAAATAATTACTCGTTCAAAAAGACCGCTACACAAGCTTTTCCGTTAAGTTTAGCTTGGTAAAGCGCGTGGTCGGCTTGTTTAAACAGTTGTTCTAATGAGGTTTTATTGCTGGATTCGTTTGGCGTAATGCCAATGCTGACGCTATAAGGAATGTGTAATCCGCTGTAAAAGACCGGGCTTTGTTTGATTGCAGACAGCAATTTTTCAGCCAGTTTGAGAGCGTCTGTTACGCTAATATGTGGTAAAACCACGGCAAATTCTTCACCACCGATACGTCCTAACATATCGCTTTTCCTTAAGCAGTTTTGTAATACTTCACCAAAGGCTTTTAAAACTGCATCACCGCCAGGATGTCCGTAAGTGTCGTTAATTTTTTTAAAATCATCGACATCAATGTAATAAATGGCTAAGGAGGATTCCTTTCGGTTGACAGCGTCATAAACAGATTCGCAACTGTTTAGAAAGGCAGTGCGGGTCATGGTGCCAGTCAGTTTGTCGTAACTGGCGATAATCTGCAATTCTTCCTTTAGTTGATTGATTTTTATCGATAAACCAACAATATACCAACTTGCGCAAGGTGCTACTAGCGCTGGAACTAATGCTGATAAAAAAATCGTTACCTCATCAATTTCAGAATCAAATAAACGGAGCGATACCATCGTGATTAGCTCTGAGGCTACAATTGAGAACAGCGTGATTAACGCAACTATTTTAAGACGTCCAAATTTAACATCATGTATGAGCATAAGATTACCTAATTGGCTATTTGAAACTAGCGGGTGAGGTAACCCTATATGCGCCAACCTAGCATGTAAACTACATTGATAATAATCATTTATCCTCAATTTTTTAAAAATTTATCGCTTTTTGGAGTAGGGGCTGTTGCCATTTTGTAATAAGCGATTTGGTTGAGATTGAAAGCATAGCACCCAGTCTACCGGTTTACCTCATGCAAACTGGATGACCAATGTCACAACAAATGCTGACAGACGAAGACTCAGCAAAGTTTGGATCAATTATATTTAAACAGGGTGTTTACGCCAAGCCTCAGCTCAGACAAATAATAGCACAATAGAATATTATTGTGATTATAATTGGGGTCAGAGTATATGTTTAGAGCTTGCAGGTTTTAGGTACATCGTTAAAAACTATAAAAATTATCCATATTTTCAATTTTACTAAGCATTAATAAGCCTTTACCCTCTTCTATTAATGGCTCTATCGAAGATTATTGGCTGGACAAATCACTTCGACCGATTTGTCCAACCCTTATCTTGACGCAAGCTGGCTATGTAGTCATGCATTTCTATCGCATTTAATGGATTCGATTCGCTATTAATTTTCCATCCTATTAACCTATTTCAACATTATGACACTTTCATGCAGACTATGTGGCTCAGATAACACCTTCAGTTTCGAGGTGATTGATCATAAGCAAAAGTCAAACTTCCCAATATCTGTTTGCAAACAATGTGGGCTGGTGCAACAGACACATATTCCATCGGAAGAAACATTGAGTTTATATTATTCGCATAACTATAGAATGGATTACAAAAACACTTACACGCCAAAATTAAAGCATATTAGACGAGCGGGATTGGCTGCATTTGAGAGAATAGAATTTCTTATGACCAGTCCTATTAATATTAAAGACGATTGTAAATTAGTTGATATAGGTGCTGGCGGCGGAGAGTTTGTGTATCTTTCCAAAAGAAACGGGTTTGATGCCATAGGTATTGAGCCTAACCATGGCTACTCGGAGTTTGCAAAAAGAGAATATGGTGTAGAAATAATAACATCTATGCTCGATGATTTAACAGAATCATCCGCAGATATTGTCACGATATTTCACGTGTTTGAGCATATGGCTAATCCATTGGCTGTAATGAAAAAAATAGCCGATGTGCTTAAAGAGGGTGGTTTGTTATTTGTTGAAGTGCCTAATTTACTTCAAGATGATGCGTCGCCGCACAATCGATTTTTTAAAGCACATCTTTATTATTATTCAAAATATACATTGATTGCCTGTGCGAGTAAGTATTTTGATGTTATAAAAGTCCATGATAATGGTAATTTAAGAGTTTTATTTAAAAAGAAAGCGTTAGCAACTAAAACCATAAGTAAACCCAGTGACGAGCACGTTGAATTAATCATAAACAGCTTTGTTGATAAAGGCTGGCTAAATTATTTGTTTAAGGGAAAGGGAATATTCAAGCCATTCATAATAATAAAAAGATTAGCTATTGAGTTTAAGCTAAGAAACGTGACACCAAAGGAATTGTTAGATTCTATTGGATAAAATTAGGCTACCAACGTAAGGTGGGACAGGGTATTCAGGGTGCTGCACGCCGTAAATACTCTGTCCCTGCTAAAGTGTGTAGCCTAAAAACTTATATAACTGGGGTCAGAGAAAATATTTTGATCTGAGTTATTGTGTTTTTACCAATTACTAAATGGCTTAAGCCTTGCCAAGATTATAGAACACCCCCTGATGTTATTCTTTGTTAAGCGGCGAAAATATCGGAGAAAAATCATTTATAGTGAGTAAATATATCTAATAATTAGATTCTAATATCTATTTATATCGTTTTATTGCTGGTAATTATTTAGCGTAAGCTTTAGCACAATGATTCCTATGTACTAATGACTTAAACTAATCGACAGGTCTATTATGATTTTTTTTCATCGCCGTAAATTCGTTGCTATTAACGGCTTACTGACTAGCCTAGTGCTATTAACTCCGCTAACCACTGAAAGCGCTGTTGTATTGTCAGAAGAGCAAGAACGGCAACGTAACGAAAAAGCCCAAATAGAAGCTAGAAAAAAAGAGCTTGCCAAAGAAGAATATGTCAAAAAGTACGGCTATTACCTAGAAGCTGGCAGTTATGGTACTAAGCGTTTAACTACGCCACCGCCTTACATTAGAAATCTCAGTAAAACCGGTATTGAAGAATTCAAAGATGTAACCTGGTTAGATGTCGGTTTAAATTTCCGTTTCCGCTATGAATATCGCGATGGCGATATTCGCCGCAGTACCGCCTTAGTTGATAATCCTTTGTTATTCAAAACACGCGCTTATTTAGGTGTAAAAGAAATTTTCGACCCTTTCCGCTTTGCTGTCGAGTTACAAGATTCAAGACGTTATAACAGTCATTTCCCAACCGATGTCCGCGATGTTAATGAATTTGAAATTATTGCCGGTTATGGCGAGTTGTATTTCAAAGATGCGTTAGGTACGGATGATTTAGGCAATGCGCGCCCGTTCAGTTTCAAAATGGGGCGTTTCAATTTCGAATTTTTAGATAGACGGCTTATCGGTAACAACGAATGGCGTAACACGACGAACACGTTTCAAGGTTTTCAAGCCATGTTAGGGCAGGATAAAAACGATTGGCAAGTCGATTTGTTAGCATTGCAACCGTTGGAGCGTCTTAAATACGATTTTGATGAAGTCGTCGATGAGCAATGGCTTTCAGCCGTTATGGGGCACTGGCGTAAATGGAGCGAAATCATCACGTTAGAGCCTTATTATTTACAGCTTAAACAAACGGCGAGTGCTAATAACAATTTTTTAGATAGAGAAATCCATGCGGTTGCATTACGTGGCTACGGTTGGGTAGGTGAAAGCGGCGTTAATTATGATTTTAATGGAATCTATCAATTTGGTACCAGTGGTACGCAAAACCAAGACGCCTACGGTTTTACTGCTGAAATCGGTTATACCTTTAGCCACCCGTGGAAACCTAGGTTCAGTGCTAGCTATGGCTATGCTAGCGGTGACAAAGATCCTAACGATAAACACAATGAGCGCTTTGAGCGTTTCTTTGGTTTCGCGCGCCCTTGGAGTGCTGATGACTATGTCGTATTTGAAAACATCATCGCGCCTAAAATACGGTTAGAGTTAGAACCCAGTAAGAATTTTAGACTAGACACGGGTTATAGCTTTTTCTGGTTAGCAAGCGATACCGACCGCTTTAATAACTTAAATACTGTACCTGACCCAACTGGCTTAAACCGCGATAAAACTGGCAAAAGCGGTGATTTTATCGGTCATTCGTTTGATATTCGCGCCCGCTATAAAATCGACCCAAGAGTTGAAACCATCCTAGGCTATTCGCATTTCACAACCGGCGAATTTGTCCGCAACATCCAAAATAAAAGCCAAGGCCACCATACCGACGACACGAATTTTTTCTATGTCGAAGTCAATATCAATGCTTTTCAATAACTTGTTAATCTTGTGAGGAACTATGTCTTTAACATCTACATTAAAATTAAGCTTGCTTACCGCAAGCCTATTCATTAGTAGCGCAACCTTTGCCGATAGAAGTTTATTAAACGTCTCATACGATCCTACGCGCGAGCTTTATCAAGATTTCAATAAAGCTTTCAGTCAATACTGGCAAGAAAAAACCGGCGAAACGGTGACAATACAACAATCGCATGGCGGAGCCGGTAAGCAGGCTAGGGCGGTTATGGATGGTTTAGAAGCCGATGTTTTAACGTTAGCCATTACTTATGACATCGATAAGATTGCTGAAAAAGCTAAGCTGTTACCGGCTGATTGGCAAAGTCGTTTACCGAATAACAGTATTCCCTATACCTCTACGATTGTATTTTTAGTGCGTAAAGGTAATCCCAAAAATATTAAAGATTGGGATGATTTAGTTAAAGAAGGCGTTACCGTGGTAACGCCTAACCCTAAAAACGTCTGGAGGCGCGCGTTATAACTATTTAGCGGCTTGGGCGTTTGCTGAGAAGAAGTATGCGAGCAAAGACGCGGCTAAAGAGTTTATTAAAAAATTGTATAAAAACGTGCCGGTGTTAGATTCGGGTGCGCGTGGTGCGACTACGACCTTTTTACAACGTGGTATCGGTGACGTGCTGTTGGCTTGGGAAAACGAAGCGCTACTCGCCATAAAAGAAATGGGTAGCGAACAAGTTCAAATCGTAGCACCGCCTAGCAGTATTCTGGCGGAAACCCCTGTCGCTGTTGTTGATGAAGTGGTTAAAAAACATGGTACGCAAGATTTAGCAGAGGCGTATTTAAATTATCTCTATACACCTACGGGTCAAAAACTCGCTGCTAAGCATTTTTATCGACCTATTCACCCCGAATTAGCCGAGTCTTCCGATGTTGCTAAATTCCCTAGTATAGATTTGTTTACGATTAAGCAACGTTTTTGGTAGCTGGGATGCCGTACAAAAAGAGCATTTTGATGATGACGGTATCTTCGACCAAATTTATGTGCCTTAGGCATTCATTATGAAAAGACATTCAATCATGCCTGGATTTGCGCCCAGCTTAGGCTTCACTGTGGTGTATTTAAGCTTAGTCGTGCTAATTCCTTTAAGTACCTTAGTGGTCACCAGTTTTGGGCTGAGTTTTAGTGAATATCTAAAAATTATCACTCATGCGCGTGTGTTAGCGTCTTTTAAAGTGAGCTTTACTGCTTCGCTATTTGCCGCGTTTTGTGCGGGTTTGATTGGTTTTGTGATTGCTTGGGTATTAGTGCGCTACCCATTTCCCGGTAAAAAATTGTTTGATGCGTTAATCGATTTACCGTTTGCGTTACCGACAGCGGTTGCGGGTATTGTGTTGGCGACTATTTATCAACCTAGCGGCATGTTAGGGCGCATTCTAATGCAGCAGTTTGGTTTGCAAGTCGCTTATAAACCACTGGGTATTGTGTTTGCGTTGATTTTTATTAGCTTACCGTTTGTGGTGCGAACCTTAGAGCCGGTATTACAAGAGTTTGATACGGCAATGGAAGAAGCGGCAGCTAGTTTAGGTGCATCTAGGATAAAGGTTTTTATCCACATTATTTTGCCGAATTTATTTCCTGCCATGCTGACCGGCTTTGCCTTAGCGTTTGCGCGCGGCATAGGCGAGTACGGTTCGGTTATTTTTATCGCAGGCAATCTGCCTTATGTATCAGAAATCATACCACTGATGATTATTACCAAATTAGAGCAATACGACGTACCTGGCGCGACAGCGATAGCCCTAACGATGTTGGTGATTTCGTTTTTGCTATTGCTAGTGATTAATTTGCTGCAACGCTGGGTACGGATTCGTTCTGGGCAAGTATAGGTTTTTTTATGAATGCTGTGACTGACTTAATTAAAACCGCTGAGGCGGTAAAAAGACCTGCGCTCACCGATCCTGTTTGGCTTCGTAGAGCGCTGACCGGAATCGCATTGGGCTTTATCTTATTATTTCTCTGCTTACCGTTGGCGGTGGTATTAATCGAAGCGTTTGCTAAAGGTTGGGCGACGTATTGGTCGGCTTTAACCCAGCCGGATACGTTGTCGGCGATACGGTTAACATTACTCACGGCCTTAGTTACGGTGCCGTTAAACACGTTGTTTGGACTCTGTGCGGCTTGGGCGATTACTCGCTTTCAGTTTCCTGGTAAGAGTTTGTTATTAACTCTTATAGACTTACCGTTTTCGGTGTCGCCGGTTATTTCAGGTTTAATATTCGTGTTGATTTTTGGCGCGCAAGGTTGGTTAGGTGAATGGGTTTCCGCACATAACATCAAAGTCATCTATGCCGTACCAGGAATTATTTTAGCTACGCTGTTTATTACTTTCCCATTTGTTGCGCGTGAACTAATACCGTTAATGCAAGAAATGGGTAGCCAAGAGGAAGAAGCGGCGTTGTCATTAGGCGCGAGCAGTTGGCAAATGTTTTTTCAGATTACGTTGCCGAATATTAAATGGGCGTTGCTGTATGGCGTTTTATTGTGTAATGCCAGAGCTATGGGTGAGTTTGGCGCAGTTTCTGTGGTGTCCGGTCATATTAGAGGTCTGACGAACACATTACCGTTACATGTTGAAGTGAGTTACAACGAATATGATTTTGTTGGCGCATTTGCCAGCGCTTCGATTTTAGCCGGATTAGCGTTGCTAACTCTGGTACTTAAAACGACGCTGGAATGGTTACAACAACAAAATCGATCACCAACTTAAGCCGGGGCAGGTCATTCAGAGTGCAGGACGCCGTAAATACATCTCTGTAGGCTTGGCGGCAGCATCCCTGCTGCCGACACCTGCACTCTAAACGACCTGTCCCGTCTTGATATTGTCCCATCTTAAAGTTGGTAATCGCAAAATCGATCACAATGAGACACTTATGAGTATTATTCTTTCTGATATTAGTAAAAATTTTGGCCGATTTTCGGCTTTAAACCACATTAACTTAGAGATTCCAGAAGGTGAGTTAGTCGCGTTATTAGGACCATCGGGTTGTGGCAAAACCACGTTACTACGCATTATTGCGGGCTTAGAGCAAGCTGATAGCGGACGCGTGTTATTAAGCGGAGAAGATAAAACAGAGCAGCATGTCAGCCGACGCGGCATAGGTTTTGTGTTTCAGCATTATGCGTTATTTAGGCACATGACGGTGTTTGATAATGTCGCGTTTGGTTTGCGCGTTAAGCCGAAAAAAATCCGTCCTAGCACGGGCGATATTCATCGCAAAGTCCATGCCTTATTAGAACTGGTGCAATTAGATTGGTTACATGACCGATTTCCTGACCAATTATCGGGCGGTCAGCGTCAACGAGTTGCATTAGCACGTGCGTTAGCCGTTGAGCCTTCAGTGTTATTGCTCGATGAGCCATTTGGCGCACTCGATGCCAGTGTGCGCAAAGACTTACGGCTGTGGCTACGGTCATTGCATTACGAGTTAAATGTCACCAGTATTTTCGTAACGCATGACCAAGAAGAAGCGATGGAAGTCGCGAGTCGTGTCGTTGTGCTCAATCACGGCTGTATCGAGCAACAAGGTGCGCCGAGTGAAATCTACGACCATCCGGCTAATGCATTTGTCTCAAAATTTATTGGTCAAACCAATGTTTTGCAATTCGATCAACAAGAAGGGCTGTTATTGCCTAATACGCCACCCGATGGCAAATCGGCCCATGTGCGGCCGCATGATATTGTCTTAGCCAAGGCCAGTAACGATGATAATGCTCACGCCGTGTTAAGAGATTGGCAGCATTTAGGTGCATTAATCAGAATCGAGCTAGAAAAAATCTCACCTTACCATTCGGGTTTGAGTATTTTTGTCGAAATGCCTAACGAGCAGTTTAAACAACTCGCCTTAAAAAAAGGCGATAAAGTCACCTTGCAAATACAGCGCGCGCATTGGTTTCATTAGACTTGGCAAACATTGCCGTAATGTTATTGATAACACGCTATAATCAGCCAGTCTAAATCGTTACCTTTATGGAGCATGGTCTGATGAATACGGTGATGAAGTCTCGTTTTACAAGTGATGAGTATTTGCAATGGGAAAGTGAGCAAACCGAAAAGCATGAGTATTATTCCGGTGAAGTGTTTGCGATGGCAGGCGCGCGGCGGGCGCATGTTGTTGTTAGCGGAAATATTTTTGCTGGCTTTAAACAAGCGTTACGTGGTAGCGGTTGCCAAGCGTATATCGCTGATATGAAATTACGTGTCGAGTATGTTGACGCGTTTTTTTATCCCGATGTCATGGTGTCTTGCTCTCAGCAAGACCGCCGCGCTGACCAATATTTGTCAGAACCTACGCTTATCGTCGAAGTATTATCGGATTCCACGGCAGCATTTGATCGGGGCGACAAATTTGCTGCGTATCGCAGCTTAACGTCATTACAAGAATACGTGATTGTCGACATTGCCGCGCGTCGAATCGAATGTTTCCGGCGCACGGCTGATAATGACTGGTTATTGCATGATTACATTGGCGAGCAAGTCTGCCAATTTACCAGCATCGATGTGTCAATGACATTAGCGGAGGTTTTTGAAGATGTGGAGGTTCTTAATGATGAGCTGTTGCCTCAGCATGGCGCAATCAACCCAATACCTTAAACCAGAGCAGGTATTATCAATAATGCAATAAGCTATGCACTTCATAGCCATGCAATTTATCGCGTCCACCTAACGCGTCTAATTCAATAACAAACGCAATGGCTTCAACTTTTGCGCCTAGCTTTTCAATCAGCTCACAGCTTGCTTTTGCCGTGCCACCGGTGGCTAATAAGTCGTCGATTAATAACACGCGGTCACCGCTATCTAATGAATCGATATGGATTTCCAGCATCGCTGAGCCATATTCTAAATCGTAAGACACGCTTTGTACGTCGTAAGGCAGTTTACCCGGCTTACGCAACGGTACGAATGGTAAACCTAATTCCCAAGCCACTAACGAACCAAAAATAAAACCGCGCGCTTCCATGCCTGCTATGGCGGTTATCTCTCGCCCTAAAAATGGGTGTAATAATTGATGTACCGAAAGCCTTAACGCAGCCGGGTCTTTTACCAGCGGCGTGACGTCTTTGAAAATAATGCCCGGCTTAGGGAAATCAGGTATATCGCGGATTTTGGCGTGTAAGCGTTGCATATAGTGTTAGGTAGGTAATGTATAAAAGTCGTGCTAGACAGAAATTTTAAGGCAGCGACTCAGTATTTGCGCTTTATAGTACGGCCCATCGTCACTAAGATCATGCTGAGGCGTATCGAATTGCACCCAGTAGAAGTAGTCTTCGCCTTTAACTGTTGGTACGGACTCTGCTGCACTTATAATGACTCCCTTCGAGTCGTCGCGCCAACCACCACAAGAGCCGGAAATAACAACTTTCGCGCCGATGGCGAAGATTTGCCTCATTGGATAAGGATTGTACGGATCATACACTTTTGCAGCCAACACAACTTAGCCTTTCTTGATAAAGAACACTTGAATTAAGCACAAAACTCCTGAATTTTTTGCAAAATGCTCTCAGCGTCTAAACCACACAGCGCTAAGAGCTGTTCGCGCGTGCCTTGCTCGATAAAACTATCGGGTAAGCCTAGGTTTAATACTGGCATCATAATGCGCTGGGCTTGTAAGAATAAGTTAATGGCACTGCCCGCACCGCCTGGCAAAGCGTTTTCTTCTATTGTCACCAATACATCATGTGTTTTAGCGAGCTCTAATACCAACGCTTCATCTAGGGGTTTAACAAAACGCATATTAACCACGGTGGCATTTAATTGCTTACCTGCACTTAATGCGGGCGTCACCATGCTACCCCAGGCTAATAGGGCAATACGGCTGCCATGATGACGGATTTCCGCTTGACCTATAGGTAAACCGACTAAAGCTGGGTCAACCGCGACACCAGGGCCTTTACCGCGAGGGTAGCGCACCGCTGCCGGACCTGGGTAATGGTAGCCTGTGGTCAACATTTGCCGACATTCGTTTTCATCGGCAGGGGCCATCACAACCATATTCGGGACACAGCTTAAATAGCTAAAATCAAAGCTACCTGCATGAGTAGGACCATCAGGGCCGACTAGCCCTGCGCGGTCTAACGCAAACAAGACATCGAGATTTTGTAAAGCAACGTCATGAATCAATTGGTCATACGCGCGTTGTAAAAATGTCGAATAAATCGCCACAACAGGCTTAGCACCTTGACAAGCTTGACCCGCCGCTAAGGTTACCGCATGTTGCTCAGCTATTGCGACGTCAAAATAACGTGCCGGGAAACGCTCGGAAAACTTCACTAAGCCAGAACCCTCGCGCATAGCGGGTGTAATGCCTAATAAGCGTGAGTCTTGCTCAGCCATATCGCATAACCAGTGCCCGAACACTTCGGTATAAGTCGGATGCGGTGATGCGGCTGATTTTGGTAAGCATTCTTTGCTAGGGTCAAACGCAGGTACGCCATGATAGGCTAACGGGTCTTTTTCCGCTGGCGCGTAGCCTTTGCCTTTTTTCGTGACGATATGTAAAAAACGCGGGCCATTGATGTGTCTTAAGTTTTCTAGCGTAGACACCAGCATGTCTACGTCATGACCATCGATAGGGCCAATGTAGTTAAAACCTAGCTCTTCAAACAATGTGCCGGGAATAACCATGCCTTTAATATGTTCTTCGGTACGGCGTGCTAACTCCCACATGGTCGGCATTTTGCTTAAGACTTTTTTACTTTCTTCACGCACCGAGGAATACAAGCGGCTGCTTAATACTTTCGATAAATAATTATTCATAGCGCCGACATTCGGTGAAATCGACATATCGTTGTCGTTTAAAACCACCAGTAAATCGGCATCTAACGAGCCCGCATGGTTCATTGCCTCATAAGCCATGCCGCCGGTAATACTGCCGTCGCCGATAATCGCCACCATTTGTTTGTTATCGCCACGTAACCGCGCAGCAATTGCCATGCCTAATGCCGCGCTAATTGACGTGCTGGAATGGCCTACGCCAAACGCGTCATATTCGCTTTCTGAGCGGCTAGGAAATGCGCACACACCGCCTAGACTACGAATTGTCGTCATGCGGTCTTTACGACCTGTCAGAATTTTATGCGGATAGGCTTGATGCCCCACATCCCACACTAGTTGGTCATTAGGCGTATCAAACACATAATGCAGCGCCACAGTGAGTTCTACCGTACCTAAGCCGGCCGAAAAATGGCCGCCTGAAATACTAACCGACTGTGTTAAAAATTCGCGCAATTCTTTGCACAACGGTTTTAACAGTTCTTTCGGCAGTTTTCTAACATCCGCCGGGGAGTTGATGTCGCTAAGCAACGGGTAGTTTAAAGTCGTATTCATAATCAATACAAAGGTTCACGGTAGAACATCAGAATAATTCCTATCTGAAATAACGCGGCCACCGAAACAAACCCAGCGATGTCCTTCCCAGGTTTATCCAGCTTTAATTCCAACCAACGTCCACACGCTAAGGTGAGCGCAAACACGCCCATTAACGTATGACCTACTTGGATTAAAAACGCGCTTTTTGCTTGAAAGCCAACATGGGAATGGGTTAATAGCATCAAACCGCCAAACGCTGATAACACAGGAAACACATAAGGCAAGTTTGGGTTTTCGTTATTTGGCATACGCGCTCTTAATTCTAAAACGCCTAGCATAAACACCAATAACGTAGCGATGCGATGTTGTAATACTTCGCCATTATTAAACGTACTTTCCCAGAAACCGATAGGACCTAAAGGCCATGTCTCAGCATCACTACGGAAAAATAGGAAAATGCCCAATAAAACAAATCCGACTGGCCAATAACGTGTTAAATAATCTAACACTTTTTTCATATTGCCCAGCTAAGCTAGGTACTTTTTCTTAAATACGACAACATCGCAAAAAAGCTCATCGTCGTTAAGAAAATACCGGAAATATTATGGTTATAATCTGACCATTCCGTCGCGGCTGGCGAGGGTATTTGACCGATAATCGCAACACGACCTGCTTCACCGGCTAATAACGCTTGATGACTCGGTGACTCGGTGCGCGGCATACGCGGTTCAAACATATTCAACACTTCTTGCCACGACGCAGTTAAATTAGGGATGTCAATCGCCGGTGGTTGCGAAGCCAAACTCGCTGCAGTAAACAGCAAGGTAATTAAAACAAATGATTCGGCCTCAATGTAATAAGGCAAACGACGTATTAATGCATGATTATTAAGCGTATTAAAGTAGTTTGCTACCGTGGTTTTGTTTAACCAGGCCAAACCTAACGCTAAGCCTAGTAAAATTATCTTTACCATCAGCAAGTTACCGTAGCCGGTGCCGATAAAGCCATTCAAACTATCAATATAGGTGAATGCCATAGGCAAGCCAGACGCTAAAATAACGGCGACTGATATTAAGCCAAATTGAGAAAAACGTTTTAATAACAATGGCCACAATTCGTTAGGTATTTGCTTGCGCTGAGTTAACAGCCAAATATGTACGAGATGAAACACCCCACCTATCCACGCTGCAGCGCCTAATTGATGCACGACAGTCATAAACATCAATAAATAGGGATTGTCAAAACGGCCGGCGGCATGGACTAACCAGGCGCCCGCAATAATCATGGGTAACGCGGCTGCCGCAGCCATCAACCAATATTGTTTAGAAAAAGCATGGCGTGGTAACACCTTATACAAATAAGCGGCTAAGCCTAGTGTTAATAGCGCGCGAATACTACCGCCGATAAACTGAGTCGTTTCAGCAAACGCAGGGAATGGTGAATGCTCTAACACGGCCGTCATTAACCAAATTTTTAATACGATTTTAAATGTTTGCGCACCGGCTAGCGCAAATGCGCCCCAATAGGCAAGTTTAATGGTCGGCTGTAGCAGGTTTTCCGAGTAACCTGTTTGCTGTTGCCAAGGCCTTAGTACAAACAGGCCCCAAAATAAACTACCTATCGCAAAGGCAAAGCAAATCAGCGCAAAACCGCCGATTAAAGAATCAAGAAAATCAGCAATACCAGCCATAATTAAGGGGTGACAGTGAAGTGAATAACATCTTCGGTCAAATGTCCGTCTTGAGCAAAGACTTTAAGCTTTAAAGCGTAATCGCCTGGTTGTAACGGCGGCATGGCAATCTTGATTTGACCTTGTTGAGGGCCGTTATCGATTGCTAGTAACTCTAATTTATCGCCTTTACTCACTAAAAACACTTGCGACAAACCCAGTTCAATCTTGGAATTAAAATTTAAACTAACGCTGCTGGCTTGGTTGGGGGCAATTTTTTWATTTTTTTCTATGCTTAGCGAATGCTTAGTGACCACTGCATGAGCATGGCACTCAGAAAAAATCAACATGAATAAGCTTAAAATGACTATATTACGCATTTAGCCTCCTGTTTTACCTTTAAGCGCATGAGCGGCTAGATTTTTGCCTAAATCCCAAATAGAGCCGGGGACTTTATGCGTATCGGCAATGGTTTTATCGAAAGACGTTACGATATGTTGCCGGTCTTTATCGGTTAAATTTAATGGGGGCAACAATTTGACCACATTCATGCCGTGACCTGCGACTTGCGTCAGAATATGATGCTCTTTAAATAACGGTATGGTAATCATTTGACAGAACAGCCCTTTATTAGCCGTTTCTAGCATAGTCCAAGCCGCTTTTAGCGTCAGACTTTTAGGAGCATGGAATTCAATGGCAATCATCATACCTTTGCCGCGCGCCTCTTTTAAAAACTCATATTGAGGTGCTAATGCATTGAGTTCAGCAATGATTTGGTTGCCTAATGTGGCGCTGTTTTCGACTAACTTTTCTTCGCGTAGTACATGTAAGGTGGCTAAGCCAGCCGCCATCGCCATATTATTTTTCGAGAACGTTGAGCCATGCACCACCGCTCTATCCATGCGGTTATAAACGGTATCCATGATTTTATCGGTCATCGCCACGCCGCCGACCGGCACAAAACCGCCCGATAAGGCTTTAGCCATGCAAATCATATCGGGTTGCACGTTCCAATGTTCAACGGCCCAAAACTTACCGGTGCGGCCTAAACCCGTTTGTACTTCATCGGCAACAAATAACGTGCCGTATTGTTTACAAAGCCGCTGTACTTCAGGCAGATAATCATCGGAAGGTAAATTCACGCCTTTACCTTGAATCGGCTCAACAATAAACGCAGCAATATCGCGTGTGCTGAGTGCGTTTTCTAGCACTGCCAAATCGTTAAACGGCACAGCGCTACAACTAGGTAATAACGGCCCGAAGCCTTCACGGAACACATGTTCGCCGTTTAACGATAATGCGCCCATCGTCAAGCCATGATACGCATGTTCGCAATATAAAATTTTCTCGCGCTTAGTAGTATAGCGTGCAAATTTAATTGCCGCTTCTACCGCTTCCGTACCCGAATTACAAAAAAACATCTTAGTTAAATTATCAGGCGTGGTTTTTAATAGCTCTTTAGCTAATAAGCCACTTAGCAATGAAACATCTAACTGAACTAAATTGGGCAGCTCTAAATTTAACGTTTCGGTCAGTGCTGCTACGACGGTTGGGTGGTTACGTCCTATCGCAAACACGCCGAAGCCACTTAATAAATCTAAGTATTCAACACCATTTTGGTCATATAAATATTGACCGCGCGCCGATTGGTAATGTCGGTCATAGCCAATCGTTTTTAATACTCTAACCATTTGGTTATTTAAATACTGCTCATGCAAATCGAATTTATCGGTGCTATGCTGAGCAAACAGTTCGGCAATGCTAAAAGTCATTGTAATACTCAAGACGTGATGGTTTATGCTTACGCTAGCGGTTTATTAAAGTCAGTTATTTGGTCTAGCTTGCTAGCGACGCGGACCAAAGTTTTTTTTCGCTGCATTAAAATAACGCGCTAAACGAATTAAGCCGGGTAGTTCTGTAGGATGTAATGCAATAAATAACAATAAGCGCGATAAAACAATATCACCGGCATCCGTAGCCGCATAACGAATAGCCTGCGGCAGGTTCATGTTAGCAGGGTCGACAATGGCTCTTACCGATATAAAAGGTAGCGATTTTTGCTTAGCTACTTTCGCTACCGCTATGCTTTCCATATCTAAGGCAACCGCGTTAGTAATCGTGTTTAAATGCTGTTTTTCGCGGCTAGAAGAAATAATATTAACGCTCTCGGTTAAAGCGCCGCTATAGACCGGCAATACCGAGTTTATGACTGATTTTACAAAATCATACCAGGCGGAGCTTAGCGTTAGCTCATTATCGTCAACATCGATTAAGGTATCCGCTAACACTAAATCCCCTGGCTTAAGCGAGTCGCTTAACGCCGCCGCACAGCCCCAACTGATTAACCGATTCGCGCCTTTATTGATTAATAAATCGGCAGCGATTTTAGCATTATCAGCTCCAGCTCCAGAGTAAGCGATTAACACTTTATCTCGAATAAATACGCAATGTCTTTTTTCTATGCGCTTCGAGGTTAAGGTTGTCACTTCCTCAGGTAATGCGACGACAATTCCGGTAATCACTTTTTGCTTAACTCGTTACGGTATCTAGCCAGCGCCCACAATGGGAAAAACTTATCATAGCCATGATATTTTAAGTAAAACACGCGCGGGAAGCCGGGGGCAGTGAAACATTTATCATTCCAAACCCCATCGGCTTGCTGAGCTTTCAATAAAAACTCAATACCCGATTTGACTTCTGGGCTATGCACTTCACCGGCGGCGATTAAGCCTAAGATTGCCCAAGCCGTTTGGAATGCCGTGCTAAAACGGTAAGCGCCGCGATAATTGCTATCATGATAGCTAAAATTATCCTCGCCCCATCCACCGTCAGCGCGTTGTACACTTTTTAACCAGGCTGCTGCGCGGGTATACATAGGGTCAGATTTAGGCAGATTAGTTTGCTCTAAACCTAATAACACTGACCAAGTACCATAAATATAATTCGTGCCCCAGCGTCCAAACCAAGAGCCATCCGCTTCTTGTTCGCTACGCAAATAGTCAATGGTGTTCCTTAAGCCCGCATGATAAGCCGGGTTTTTATCGGCAACTTTAGCCAACAGCATTAAACAACGCGCACTGACATCAGCGGTCGGTGGGTCAAGCAATGCACCATGATCGGCAAAAGGAATCTCATTTAAGTAGTAATACGTGTTATCCACATCAAAAGCACCATAGCCGCCGTTTTTAGAGCGCATACCTAAAGTCCAATCTGCTGCACGTATTAATGGCTCTTCTAACTCTGCTTGCTCAGCTTTAGCAAAAGCAAAGGCCACAACCGCTGTATCGTCTACATCGGGATAATGTGGGTTGTTGTATTGAAAGGCCCAGCCGCCACCTTTTTAAGTCGGGACGACGAACTTGCCAGTCACCCGGCTCATCTTTCAACTGTTTGCTTTTAAGCCAAGTGTATGCTTTATCCAGATTAGGCTTATTTTTGCTACCACCGACTTCTTGTAACGCTAACGCCGTTAAGCCGGTATCCCAAATTGGCGATACGCAAGGTTGGCAATACGCATCATGCTCGTTAATCACCAATAAATTATCAATCGCTTTACGCGCGGTCACGACTAAGTCATGGTCTTCTGGATAACCTAATAACAACAACACTTCATACGCGTTAACCATTGCTGGAAAAATAGCGCCTAAGCCATCTTCGCCATTTAAACGCTCGATAATCCAATCTTTAGCTTTTTCTATCGCACGGTTACGCACAAACTTAGGAATTAGCGGTTGTGTAAGCCGACCTAATTTATCCAAACCCAAAAAGACTTTGTTTAACAACGTACGTTCTGGAAAATAGTGCCGCTCTTGCTCAGGATGCGTAACAAACAATTCCAAAATATCAATCTTATGCGGATTTTTAGCTTTAGTTCGTAAGGTGCATAAAATAAATAACGGCACCATCACGGTTCTTGACCAATACGATACTTTGTCTAAATGGAACGGAAACCATTTAGGCAACAACATGATTTCAACCGGAATATAGGGCACACCGCGCCAAGGCAATTGCTCGAATATCGCTAGTGCAATTCGTGTAAATACATTGGCTTTAGCCGCGCCCCCTTGGCTTAAAATGTACTGACGTAACTTAACCATGTGCGGAGCATTAATATCATCTCCGCACATTTTTAACGCGTAATAGACTTTCACGCTGCCGCTAATGTCACCTATGCCACCGGTAAATAACGGAAAACTACCGTCTTCAGATTGGCGTGAACGCAAATAGCGCGCGATTTTAACTTGTAATTCCTCGTTAATATCACCCAGATAATGCATCATCATGATGTATTCGGCAGGAATTGTACAATCGGCCTCTAGTTCAAATACCCAATAGCCGGATTCATGTTGCAAACTTAATAATTTGTTGTGTGCTTCTTCTATTGCTCTATTTAAGTCAAGCGCATGGCTGACAATAGCAGCAGAAGAACTCGATAAATGACTACTATGACTTAAGTGATTAGCATCGGTAAACATGGCGTATCCTTAAAGGTTTGAGTCGGCTGCGGGTGACTGTGTACCTTCTGTATGCACAATAGCATCATGCACACAGGCGCTACTCGTCAGTGTAGATTTAGCAACAGATAAATCGTCACACTGACCCGTAAAGCGGTCTGCCGAAGATAAAAAAGTAGAATAATGCCAGTCTGGCGTGGTTAAGCCTCGACTCGCAACGTTAAAAACAAAAGTTAATGCACTGTTATGGCGACCTAGCAACCGACTAGTCACAATCGTTGCTTTCACACTGGTGCGGGAAATTTTTACTTGCTCGGAACGATTAAAATGTAAATTTTGCCTGATTTTTTTAAGCGTTAGCACGGCCATGCCTAACGCCCATAAACAAAACTGGCGCATGCCGACTTCATGGCTAGGTAATAATTGTGTGTATCTTAAAGCATTGGCTAAATGGCCGTGCGCTATCGCAATTAAACGCGCTAAGCCGGTTCTAAATAACGTTGAATCCGTCTCAGGTGTTAATGTCGCTAAGTCATAACCTAACTCAGAGAAAATTTCCTGTGGTAGCCAACACACACCGCGTTTAGCATCATCCCAAATGTCTTTTAAGATATTGGTCATTTGTAAGCCTTGGCCAAAAGACACCGCTAAGCGCATTAATTCTTGCTCATGCTCTGCAATTTCAGGAGAGTAATGACAAAATAATTTAGTCAACATTTCACCGACGCAACCGGCGACGTAATAGCAATACTTATCCAAATCGGCGACTGTGGCTAACCCCCCCCGCAAATTTAAATCTTGAAATAGCGGCATTCCCGCCGCCATCGTTGCTACGCAACTGGCTAAAGCATCAATTTGCGCTGGGGCAAAGCTATGCGTGATTTGAATCACTCTAGGCAATACATGAATTAGCGTATGTTCAGCCGCAATAGTTTGCTCAGATAATAACGGTGCTAACTCAACGGCAAAGGCTTCTGAATTATCACCGGTTCTTACAACGTCAATAAACTCTTCACAAAAATAATGTTTTTGTCTAGGTGACAAAGACACTTCATCTTCTATGGTATCGACGATACGGCATAACAAATAAGCATTGGCTACAGCACTAAACAAGCCTACAGGAAGCTGGGGAATGGTTAACGCAAACGTACGTGACACACCCGCTAATAAAGCGGCTTGAAAATCATCGTCCGATAATTGCATTAATAAATCCGGTTGCGAAATAGGTGCTGCGCTCATGACAGGAGAAGCTATCCGTTAACGTTATGGTTGTAGAAATAATAGACTGTTTGTTGGTAATTTGCAAAGCAATGTTGTTTTATCGCGAATACTGAAATTTTAAGGTGTTAGCGCCATAATCACGCATTTTAAAAACTTGAATTGAATTAATATGTTGTAATTTTACCAATTATAACTTTTTTACAACGAGACGCTAGAATGCAAACGCTGGTTGTAAAACTCTGGAGTCGTTACCGAAAAGATAGTATTCTAATGTCGACTATCTAAGCATTTGTATTATATAAAACCTTGCATAGCTATTTTAAAGTTTATTTAAAATAAATTGCTGTTACCAATCTTAAAAAACAGTTTTATGCTTGTTGTTTTATCGCTACAGCTTAAACTTTTTACTTAGTTTGTTAAGGCTTATCTACCTTAAACGCTTTCAGGAGATTTGCAATGGGTGTACCTTTACGTCAACAGTTAACCGTCGCTAGCTATTTGATGAAACAAAAAATCAAAGGCGTGAAAAAATATCCTTTGGTTTTAATGCTAGAGCCTTTGTTTCGTTGCAATTTGGCCTGCGCAGGGTGTGGTAAAATCGATTACCCAGATGAGATTCTCGACAAACGCTTATCTTATGAAGAGTGTATGCAAGCCGTCGATGAATGCGGCGCGCCTATGGTTTCGATTCCAGGCGGTGAGCCTCTTATCCATAAAGACATGCCGAGAATTGTCGAAGGCATTATCGCTAGAAAAAAATACGTTTACTTATGCACCAATGCTTTATTATTGAAAAAACGCATTGATGATTATAAGCCATCGCCATATTTAACATTTTCGGTTCACTTAGACGGCTTACAAGAGCGCCACGACGCCTCGGTTTGTCAAGAAGGTGTTTTTGAACGCGCCGTCGAAGCGATTAAACTCGCCTTAGGCAAAGGCTTTAGGGTCACCATTAACTGCACCTTATTCCAAGGCGAAAATGCGGAAGAAGTCGCCGAGTTTTTAGATTATGCAATGGAGCTTGGCGTAGAAGGCGTTACCATCGCACCTGGCTTTAGTTATGAGCGCGCGCCGCAACAAGATGTGTTTATAAAAAGCCGTGATGTCAAAGAGTTATTCCGGGGTATTTTTAAAATCGGCAAAACCAAGCGGTGGAAACTGAACCACTCCAGCTTATATCTGGATTTTTTAGCGGGCAATCAAGCCTACGAGTGCACTCCGTGGGGCAATCCAACGCGTAACGTATTTGGTTGGCAAAAACCGTGCTATTTGCTCGCCGATGAAGGCAATGCCGCCTCTTTTAAAGAGCTTATTGATACCACGCCTTGGCATAAATACGGCAACAACCAAAATCCTAAATGCGCTAACTGCATGGCCCATTGTGGTTATGAAGCGACAGCCGTTGAAGATATGCTTAAAAACCCATTAAAAGGAATGCTGGTGTCTTTGTTTGGGCCTAAAACCACAGGAGCTATGGTGCCTGAGCCTACGCCTAAAGCGCAGGAAACAGCCAAGCCCACGCTGGCGGGCATCCCCATTCGAGTAGAAGCCGCCGATTAATTTCTGTGAAAAACTCATACGTTCAACCAGCTTATATACTACCTAGGAGGCGTGAAAAATCATGCGGTTGTCATTGTTAAAAACCTTATGTTTAGTCTTAGGATTGCTCAGCACAGGTGCTGCTTACTCAGCAGAAGCCAGTACAGCTAAGCAAGTCGTCGAGACCTTTCAAACAGAGTTAATCGATGTTATGAAGCAAGGCAAAAGCCTAGGCTATGCTGGACGTTATCAAAAGCTCTATGAAGCCGTAACCAAAAGCCATGATTTAAATAAAATCGTGCGTATTGTGGTTGGCAAAGAATGGGAAAAACTCACGGAAACACAACAGCAAACCTTAATAGACACTTTTAGCAAATTCAGTGTGGCCTCTTATGCCCATAATTTTAAAGAATATGCGGGAGAGTCCTTTGTCTTTGATTCGGAAGAGCAAACAGCAAGAGGAGGCATTGTCATTCATGCACGCCTTAAAATTCCAGATGAAAAAGATGTTAAGTTCGACTACATGCTAAAAGAAAAAGGCGATAGCTGGCAGATAATTAATGTTATCGCGAACGGTGTGAGCGACCTTGCCTTAAAACAAACTGAGTATAGCAACATTTTACAACAACAAGGCTTTGATGCTTTAATAGCCAAGATTAACGAAAAAATTGATAATTACTCTAAGTTGTAGGTTGTTATGGCACACTTCAAATCAGCCAGTCATACGCTTAAAGCAATGGCTGGCGTGTTGTTCATGTTGACTGGCTGCGCAAGCACAGGCGTAGTGCATCAACAAGGCGAGAAAAATAAATCTGACCCTTACGAACACATTAATAGAAAAATTTATACGTTTAACGATCATGTTGATAACTACATTGCCGAGCCTATCGCTAATGTGTATCGAAAGATTACGCCCCAATTTATGCAGACTGGGGTGTTTAACTTTTACAACAACTTAAAAAATGTAAACGTTGTGTTTAACGATGTGCTTCAAGGCAAATTTGAGCAAAGCGCTAAAGACACAGGCCGACTCGCGATTAATTCTTCGTTAGGACTTTTAGGCATCGTCGATGTAGCAAAAAGAGTAGGCCTAGAGCAAAACGACGAAGATTTTGACCAAACCTTAGCTGTTTGGGGGGTGCCTACCGGTCCTTATTTAGTGTTACCGTTTTTAGGCCCGATTACCGCAAGAGGTATTCCTGGTGCTGTCTTCGATACTGCAGCTAATCCAAGCAGCTATGTAGGTGCGCCTGTGCAATTGTTATCGCTGCTAAATACTCGCGCTAACGCCGAAGGCTCACTTAAATTCATCGACGAAGCGGCATTAGACCCTTATTTATTCACGCGCGAGTCATTTTTACAATGGCGCTATAGCTTAGCAACTGACGGGCTGTCACTTAAAAAACGTTGATTTTGAAAATGAATTAGATGATGAACCATTGGATAACAAAGCGAAAGAGCCCAATGATAAGTTTTCTCAAGCATCAAAGTCTTTTAGCACAACAACACAAACGCTTGAGCGCACAGCGGAAATCTTCAAAGAAACTAGTACTAAACTAGACCAACTTAAACACTAACACACCAAGAGCTTAGGGTGCGTAAGGCGTACCCTACACGGCTCTGACTAAAAATTAAATCTGTCCTGCTTTAAGGTTAATCTTAAATTCAATGCTCGCTAAACCGCAACCAATCAGAAAGCCATAGTTTTACATACACGTCATTCCGGCAGGGATTGCCGGAATCCAGTGCCATGGATGGCGCTCTTCAAGTCCCCCTGTGTTCTTGGCAATCCATGCCGAGATGACGACCCGGAGACGAACTACGGTTCTCTAATTGGGCGGGCTATAGCATTTCTGTAACTTGTTTTGTACTCCGAAACTTAAGCTGTTCAATTATGGCTATTGTTAAATAATTTTTGAACGGTTACTTATATGGCGAGCAAGGTTTTTTTGCTCGCCAATCAATCAGGGATGTTGTGGACATTAGCTTCTTGTCGAGATGGGCACGGAGCTGTGCGTGCCCATCCAGCATTGAGTACTTGCCTTGATTACCTTATCATCAGTGTGTCACCGGCGTGTCCACGCTGATGCTATTATTCGTGGCTTGCGGGTCAGAAGGGCTGCCGGCGACGCTGATTTGCTGGTGTAGACTCTTACGGTTGGCTTTGATGTCGGCGGTCAGGGTTAGGCTGGCGCCGCTAGCCAGGGTTCGTAAATTGCATAGGCTAATCGTCGTATAGCGCCGACAATGGCCTTGGCTAGGTATCCATTTACGCACTTTGCCGTTGGCGATATTGTGGGTGATTTTCACCATATTTACTGGGTCTGGGCCGTGATTGGTGATGGTGTAAGTGTATTGGCCTAGAGAGCCTTTAACCAAAGAGGTAGGCTGCTTGGTGACTTTAATGGTAAGGTCGGCTGAGAGGTCATGATTCAACAAACGGTCACGGACGAAAATATCGTAATCTCCATAAGCATCATCTCCGGCGACCAGGTTGGAGGCACTAGAGTCAAAAGCTACGAAACGGCCATCGGAGCTGATGGTGGGTGAGACACTATCAGAATTACCTTGCTCCCCGTTGGTTGCGACGCCGACACGCCGTGTTTTATGCGTTAAGCGGTCATGGACGAAAACATCACTAGAGCGATTGGTATCACCGGCGACCAGGTGGGTGGCAGCAGACGCAAACGTCACGAAGCGGCCGTCGGCGCTGAGAGAGGGTGATACAACATCAGCATTGCCCTGCTTACCGGAGGTTGCGATGCTGATGCGCTGAGTCTGATGAGTTAGTCGGTCATGGATGAAAATATCAAAAGAGTCATTGGTATCTCCAGCGACCAAGTTGTCGGCGATAGACTGAAACGCCACAAAACGGCCATCGGCGCTGAGGGCGGGTGAGTAACTCGGCCTATTACCTTGCTCCCCGTCGGTTGCGATGCTGACGCGTTGGGTTTCATTCGTTAGGCGGTCATGGACGAAAACATCACTAGCGCCATTGGTATCACCGGCGACCAGGTTGGAGGCGTAAGAATCAAACGCCACGAAACGGCCATCAGCGCTGAGGGCGGGCGGATAATAATCCCCCGAACTATCATTATTACCTTGTTCCCCGTTGGTTGCGACGCTGACACGTTGAGTTTTATGCGTTAATCGGTCGTGGACGAAAATTTGAAATTGAAAATTAGTATTTCCGGCGACCAGTTCCTGGGAGTCAGACATAAACGCCACGAAACGGCCATTGGCGCTGAGAGCAGGGAGCAAACTAAAACCATATCCTTGCTCCCCGGTGGATGAGACGCTGACACGCTGGGTTTTATGCGTTAAGCGGTCATGGACGAAAATATCCGATACATCATTGGTATCCTCGGCGACTAGGTTGGAGGCGTCAGACGCAAACGCAACGAAACGACCATCGGTGCTGAGGGCGGGTTTGCCACTATAACTATTACTTTGCTCACCTGTGGTAGTAACACTAACACGGTTCGTTTTATGCGTTAGGCGGTCATGGATGAAAACATCCGAAATTTCATTAGTATCACCGGCGACTAGGTTGGAGTCACGAGACTCAAATGCCACGAAACGGCCATCGGCGCTGAGAGCAGGTCTGAAAAAATCGTCATAACCACCATAACCTTGGATTGCAAGGCTGATCCGCGTAGTTTCGCCCAGCGCCCAAGCGGCTCCAGAAATTAAGGTTAGACCTAACAAAAGCGCAGCTTTAACAGAGTCTGACTGCAGCCTATGAGTCCTATCCTCTGGGCTATAGACTTGGCCATGGAATTTCTCACCAGATATAGCGCTACCGTTGTCTCTATCTAAAACGTCTGGGCAGAAGGGTGGTTGCTTAGGCGTGAATAAGCTCCTTGCCAGCCATATAGACGGAGGGTAGGATGCGCCGACAGTAGCAGAGTTAAAAAGGTAAGCGCTTAAGTTTTTTATAATCATCATCAGTCCTCATGCGGTACAGGATTAAGGGTTGCGCCCGCTGCACGGTATCTTGCAGCAGGGCATTAGGCATGGATATATTCGGGGTAAGGCTACACTGCCTGGTGTTTGAGTTAGCCAAGGCGACCACCCCTATCAGGGCGCTAGAGTAACAGAAGCCCTAGAGATGACAAAGCAAAATTGCTTGTGTGGCCTGGTTTTCTGGTTATGTGGCTGTTGGCTACCATGACGGCGTAATCCAACTATATGGCGAGCAAGGCATTTTTGCCTTCTGAAGTAACAGGAGTCATCACTTATTTTCCGTCATCACGTGTGATAGTGACTTGGTCAGCGCGCACCTCTATCATCCCACGCCTTATCCAACCGCTTAGCCGATACCGGATAAGCGGTTTTTAATTGCTGCGCGTATAACGACACTCTTAGCTCTTCTAGCATCCAGCGAAACGGGTCGTGTTCGGGGATGATGATTTGCTTTTTGGCTTGTTTTTCTATGTCTTTCCAGAAGCGTATGGCGTAGCGCGCGATTTCTTGGGCTTTTTGTGGGTTGTTGTCTAGTTTGTCTAGGCGGTATTGAATGGCTTTTAAATAACGCGGAATCGCTTTGAATGAGTCATACGGCGTTACTTTGATAAAACCATTGTAAATTAACACATTAAGTTGTTCGCGGATGTCGTTAGCGAGCGGGTCTTTAGGGTTAAAACGTTGCAAGTCTTTTTGTAGCGCTTGGTAGGTGTTCATAATGTCTAGCGCGATGGTCGAGGCTTCGTTAGCTAGGGTTTGTAAACGCGGTTTATTGTCTTTTACGCTTTGCTCGAAGGCGTGTTCGGTGCGTATGGTTTTACCGTCAATAAAGACGGCATGTAAGATGAGCGTTAGCATGTCATCTTTGTAAGAAGACGCTTGAGCCTTAGGGAACATTGGATGCTGAGGCAAACGGCTATAATTGAGTTCGGCGCTGGCTGAGCTTAAGTTGTTTTTTTGGATATACGTGCATTCTTTGCGCAAACGTAATTGCAATAATCTTAGTAGGCCTGGAATGTGTTCTTGCTCGGCTTTAGCACGGGTGTCAAATAAACGCACCCCTACCGCATCACCTTCATCAACCAGCGCTGGGAAACCGGTAAACGTTTGCCCGCGTTGGATAAAGGTATGGCTTTCGGGTAAATCATCGAAAGCCCATTGTATGCAACCGCTGTAATTTAATTCATCGGCGGCGTGTTGTTCGAAACTGTCGACTGCTTGCACGGTGTATTGTTGTTGCAGTTTACGCAAGTCGCGGCCATAGTCTAATAACTTGCCGTGTTCATCGACGATGCGGTAATTCATTTGTAAATGTGGCGTTAAGCTGTCCATAACCCACGCGTTTTAGCGGTATTGCTTCGCCGGTGAGTTTGCGTAGTCGCGTGCCTAGCCATTCTTCGATACTGCCTTTAAAATCTGGCTCTATTTCTAAACAGCGTTTTGCTGTTTCAGGCACTGGTACGAAGTGTTTGCGCAGATTTTTGGGTAAGGTTTTAATCATCGCAACGCATTTTTCTTCTAACATACCAGGTACTAGCCAATCAAACGGCGTGCGTGTCATTTGATTCAGCAAATGCACAGGAATCACAGCGGTAACACCGTCTTCGTCATGCCCTGGCTCAAAGCGATACTGTAAAGCAATGCTCAACTGCCCTATTTTTTACTATCGGGATACGCCCATTCGTTGACAACATGCTCTTGTTCGCGCGTTAAATCTTCGCGGGTTAAGAATAATAGCTTAGGATTTTGTTTTTCCGCCGTTTTACGCCACGTATCTAAAGCGGGACCATTAGTGACCTCAGGCGGCAATTTGTCGTCATAAAATGAAAATAACCACAACTCGTCTTCAACTAAATCCACGCGTCGGCCTTTATGCTGAATCATGCCGACTTCTTCTAATAATTTTTGGTTAGCAGTAAAAAACGGCGCATTGGTGTGATATTCATGCTCGACTAACGCCGATTGAATAAACATCTCACGCGCGCCTTTAGCGTCTACATGCTCATAGGGGATTTTGCGTCCCGCTTGTAAGGTTAAGCCGTAGAGAATAGTGCGTTGATACACGGCAGAGCGCCCGGCTTTTTTTTCCCAATGCGGGTCGTAATAGTTATGTTTGACTAAATGTTCGGCACATTGCTCTATCCATTCTGGCTCTACGCGCGCCACGGTGCGAGCATAGACTTTACTGGTTTCGACTTGTTCGGCTGCAACTATCCACTTGGGTTTTAGCTTGTGTACGCCGGAACCTGGGAAAATGAAAAATTTTAATCCGCGTCCGCCTAAGTATTCGTATTGATCATGCCTAAAGCCGATATTCGATAATAAGCCGGGCAGAATCGCGCAATGCAGTTGTTCGTAACTGGCTTGTTGTTCGCTGAGTTTTAGCTTTAATTCACCTTTAATGATTTGCAGTATTTGCGCATGATTATCAAACCATTCACGCATTCGGATATACGATAAAAAGTTATCTTGGCAGTATTTTCTTAGTTTACTGTTGGATAAATGCTTTTTTTGCTCTTCATAGGCTTGCCAAAGGTTTAACAAGCTTACGAAATCGGATTCAGGATGACGGTACTGGGCATGTTTAGCTTCGGCTTGCGCCATTTTATCAGCGGGTTTTTCTCTGGGGTCTTGAATGCTTAGCGCGGCGACGATAATGCTAATCTCGTTAAGACAGTTAAGCTTATCCGCAGCGAGTAACATGCGAGCTAGCTTAGGGTCGATAGGAAATTTAGACAGTTGTTTGCCTATTTCTGTGAGCTTGCCGGTTTTATCCAGCGCATTAACTTCTTGCAACATGGTTTTACCGTCCCGAATCATTTTTTCATCGGGTGGCTCTAAAAATGGAAACGCTTCAATCTCGCCTAAGTTAAGCGCAGTCATTTGCAAAATAACCGCCGATAAATTAGTACGCATGATTTCCGGCTCGGTGAACGCGGGTCTAGCATTAAAATCCTCACGTGAATACAAGCGTATACAAATCCCTTCGGCGACCCGACCACAACGGCCGGCGCGTTGGTTGGCGCTGGATTGCGAGATGCGTTCTATCGGTAGCCGTTGTATTTTGCTTTTCGGGCTATAACGACTAATGCGTGCATGGCCGGTATCAATGACGCCGCGAATGCCTGGCACGGTGAGTGAGGTTTCAGCGACGTTAGTCGCTAACACGATGCGTAATTTACCGCCTTTAGGATTAAACACGCGTTCTTGTTCGGCGACGCTAAGCTTGGCATACAGCGGCAATACTTCGTATAGCGTGGGGTGATGTTTGCGCAAGGATTCGGTGGTTTCGCGAATTTCCCGTTCGCCGCTTAAGAAAATTAAAATATCGCCGCGTAAATCGCGATATAACTCATCAACCGCATCTAAAATCGCGTGTTGTAGTAAATCGCTGGTTTCATCGTCTTCATCATCATTTTCACTTTGTTCAATCGGTCGGTAGCGAATATCGACTGGATACGTGCGGCCAGAGACTTCAATAATCGGTGCGTTATTAAAGTGCTCAGAAAAAACGCGCGGTATCTATCGTCGCCGAGGTGATAATGAGTTTTAAATCCGGGCGTTTAGGCAATAACCATTTCATATAACCCAGCAAAAAATCGATGTTTAAGCTGCGTTCGTGTGCTTCGTCGATGATAATCGTATCGTATTGGCTTAAATACGGGTCGTTTTGCGATTCGGCCAGCAAAATCCCATCGGTCATTAATTTAACCAAGGTTTGCTCATGGGTTTTATCATTAAAACGGATTTTATAACCCACCGATTTGCCAATGCTTTCGCCTAATTCCTCCGCGACTCTATCGGCAACAGTGCGTGCAGCAATTCGCCTAGGCTGAGTATGACCAATCAAACCCGCCGCGCCGCGCCCTAAGCTTAAACAAATCTTGGGTAGCTGCGTGGTTTTACCCGAACCGGTTTCACCGCACACGACCACCACTTGATGTTGTTTGATTAACTCGGCAATGTCATCTTTTTTGTAAGTAACCGGTAAATCTGGAAAATTTAACGGCGGAATACTGGCTAAGCGTTGATTTCTAGCCGCTATCGAGGCGTTGAGCTTTTGCTCTAAAGTCGCGAGTTTATTCGCGTCGAGTTTATTTTTTTGCGCATCGCTACGCAATCGGTCAAGTTGCCGTTTCAAGCCATGCCGGTCACGGCTAAGGCAAAGCGGCAGTTGTTTGCTTAAAGTTTTGATGATTTCTTGCTGTGACATGAGGAGTGTGGGGCTTGCGTTGAGCAAGTTTGCGACGGGTGTTAACGATGTGTGTTGCGTAGAAGGCAAGCAGTTTAGCAGCATTTATTAGTGTCGCCAATTGAAACAGAGCTAGCTTTTCTTGTTTTTATGTTCCTGAACGGGTGTGTGATTTTGTCTACTCTGAAATAAATAAGTCGTTGGATAGGGTATTAAGCGCTTTGATTTTTTGCCATTATGGATATTTAGCAACTACAAGAAACTAAGCCATTGACACGTTGTTGCAATATTAAGCCGTTACGTTATGCGCTCCAATTTTCCCTAATGGAGTGATAAATGAACAACAAAATCAAATTATTGCTAGTGTTATCAGCCGTCATCTTTAGTGCTTGCTCATCCATTAATTTACAGGCCGATACGCAATCAGCGTTTTCGATTGGCTTAATCGGTGATTTTCCTTACACCGATGAAAAGGTGGTTGAACAACAAAATTTGTTGGAAGATTTAAACGCGCACGCAGAATTGTCTTTTGTGATTCATGACGGCGATTTTAAAGGCGGCAGCGTTCCATGTGCCGATCAACTATATAGCGACCGTTTAGCAACGTTCAATCAATCAGTACATCCGTTATTTTTCATCTTCGGCGATAACGAATGGACAGATTGCCATCGTAGTGCGGCTGGCAGTTATAACCCGTTCGAGCGTTTAAGCTTGTTACGCAGTTTGTTTGCTAAATTCGACGATCCAAACAGTTTCGGCGTCAACAAACTGCCATTAAAAAGACAAAACGCAAACTATCCAGAGAACATTCGTTGGGTTTATAACGATGTGATGTTCGTAGGCTTGCATATACCAGGCAGCAATAATGGTTTATCGACCGGTGAAGCTTATGTCGAGCAAGCTAAAGCCGAGTACAAAACACGTAACGGTGCTAATTTAAGATGGTTACGCTCATCTTTTGAACTGGCAAAGACTAAAAACTTACCCGGTATTATGATTATTATCCAAGCTAACCCTTGGGATTTCATTCCGGCAACAGGTTTAACAGGTTATGAGCCGTTTGTGGTCGAGTTAGAAAGCTTGGCGCGTGATTTTGGTAAACCGGTGGTATTAGTACACGGCGATAGCCATTATTTCCGTATAGACAAACCGTTACCATCGAAAACGTCCTTCTGATGTTATTAACACCGATTTCCCATTCGTCATGCCTTGGGAATCTTCAGAGCCAAGATTGACTAACTTCACTCGTGTCGAAACGTTTGGTAACCCGAACACGCATTGGGTAAAAGCAACGATTGATAAAAACGATCCGAATGTATTTAAGTTTGAACCGATGATTGTTGAGAAGAATATTATTCCTGCTCAGTAATATAATGATGATTAACTCCGGTGATGTTTGGTCATCGGAGTTAATTGTTTAGGCGATACTTAGGGTTGAAGTAACTAAATTGTTCTCATAAAACTTCCATTCGATACTAAACGCGCTTAACAATAAATCACTTCTGGCTTATCAGCGCTAGCGACGATTTCCCCTAAAGCCCATACTTGCTCACCGCTTGCTGTGAGTAGTTCTGTCGCTAATGCTTCGTGTTCGGGTGCGATGCAGATTATCATGCCGATACCGCAGTTAAATGTAGTCAAGAGTTCGGCTTCGGCGATACGGCCTTGGCTTTGCAGCCATTGAAAAATATCGGGTAAGGTCCACGCATTTAGGTTGATTTTGGCGGCAACGCCTTGCGGTAAGACTCTTGGCAGGTTTTCGGTAATACCACCGCCGGTAATATGGGCTAAGCCTTTAACGGGGATGCTTTGCATTAAGCTTAATAAGGCTTTTACATAGATTTTAGTGGGTGCTAGCAAGACTTCGCCTAAAGTTGTTGCACCAAAGGGGCTAGCTAAATCAGCACCGCTAACGCTGAGTATTTTTCGGATTAACGAATAGCCATTTGAGTGTGGTCCGGATGAGGCTAAGCCTATGAGTTTATCTCCGGGTTTAATCTGGCTGCCGTCTATGAGTTTGGTTTTTTCAACAATACCAACACAAAAACCAGCTAAGTCGTATTCGCCGTCATCATACATACCGGGCATTTCTGCTGTTTCACCACCGACTAGCGCCGCACCTGCTTGTTCACAGCCTTGACCAATACCTGAGATAACATCAGCCGCCGTATCGACCGATAATTTGCCAGTGGCAAAATAATCTAGGAAAAATAAGGGTTCAGCGCCTTGCACGATAATGTCGTTAACACACATCGCGACTAAATCAATGCCAATGGTGTTATGACGGTTTAATTCTTGTGCCAGTTTTAACTTCGTGCCAACACCATCGGTACCCGAAACGAGTACGGGCTGTTGATAGCGGTGCAACGGCAATTCGTAGAGCGCGCCAAAACCGCCTAGACCCGCCATGACGCCGGGGGTTTTTGTTCTTGCTGCAATGGGCTTAATGCGTTCGACGAGTGCATTACCGGCTGCAATATCAACGCCTGCGCTTTTATAATCGAGGCTAGGTTCATTATTGACGCTCAATCTCTTACTCCGCTTGAAAAAATGGGTATTGTACAAGAGCTGCTTTGACTCGCACACTGTAAAATTCGAGTTAATGTTAACGACACGGTTTTAAGGTAACAGATTGTATTTATTTATAAGTTGGTTTGCTTGACATAATAGGCGCTGGCCAATAGACTTACTGCCGTTTCAGTTTTTTTGTCGGCTGTAAGAGCTAGACGTTTTTGACCTTATGACCATCGTGCCCGATTTGCTCGGCTATATAGCGGCAACGCTTACCACTTCCTCATTCTTACCCCAGGCCATACACACGATTAAAACACGCGATACGCAGTCGCTGTCGTTGGGTATGTATAGTTTATTTACCAGTGGCGTTTTATGTTGGTTGATTTACGGTATTGTTATCGACAATCAAGCCATTATTATCGCTAATGCGATAACTTTTATTTTGGCAGCTTCTATTTTGGCCTGCAAAAATTTATAATACATTGTTTAATAATAAGAAATAATTGGCATTGTACATCGAATGCGGCGTTATCGTGCGCTGACCGCTAGTTTTTTTATTTAAATTTCAGAGAAGCCTATGAATAATCGAGTAACGTTAACCCGGTTTATTATTGAACAACAAGCTAATGTACCTGATGCTTCGGGCACGTTTACGATGTTGCTTAGTAATATCGTGACAGCGTGTAAAGAAATCGCCCAAAAAGTAAACCGAGGCCAGTTAATTGGCGTGCTAGGCAGTGCCGGTTCAGAAAATGTACAAGGCGAAGTGCAGAAAAAACTAGATATTATCACCAACGATATTATGGTGAATTCGCTGAACTGGACGGGACATTTAGCCGGTATGGCATCGGAAGAAAACGATGAGTTTATTTCGATTCCGCCGCAATATAAAAAAGGCAAATATTTAGCCGTTTTCGACCCCTTAGACGGTTCATCGAATATCGACGTGAATCTGGCCGTTGGAACGATTTTTTCTATCTTACGTTGCCGTGAGGGCGTTGAACCTGAAGAAGGAGACTTTTTACGCAAAGGTACGGAACAAGTATGTGCTGGTTTTGTTATTTATGGGCCATCGACGATGATGGTGTTGACCACCGGTAATGGTGTGAATGGCTTTACATTAGACCAAGGCATTGGCGAGTTTATTTTGACGCATCCTAATATGCGTATACCAGAGGAAACTAGCGAATTCGCGATTAATATGTCTAATCAGCGGTTTTGGGAAACACCGGTGCAGCGTTATATCGATGAGTGCTTGCAAGGCACAGAAGGTGTGCGAGGTAAGGATTTTAATATGCGTTGGGTCGCGTCGTTTGTCGCTGAAGCGTATAGAATTTTAACGCGCGGTGGGGTGTTTTTGTATCCGTGGGATAATCGTGACCCGAAAAAGCCAGCCAAATTGCGCTTATTATATGAAGCGAATCCTATGGCGTTTATTATCGAGCAAGCCGGTGGTTTGTGTTCAACGGGACGGGAGCGTATTTTGGATATTAAACCCAGCGGTGTGCATCAGCGCGTACCGGTGATTTTAGGGTCAAAGAATGAAGTTCAGCGTATTGTTGACTACCATCTTCAGTCTTAATCCAGTGCCGAGTCCGACTTAGCACTCGTCGGTGCTAAGTCGAAAGTAGTACTTGGTGTAACGGTTTTATTCGGATTGTTTATTAATCACTTCGCGTTGTTGCTCGGCCGCGTCTTGGACAACTTGATTAACCTGTTTAGCGGCATCGAGTTGCTCTTGATAGGCTGCGGCAGGTTTGGGTGGTTGCGCCGGTGGTGTCGGTGCCGTTTGTTCGCTACAAGCGACAATGAATAAACTTAGAGTAATGCTAAGGCTGAGTTGGGTAATCGTATGCATGGAATGACCGTAAATAAAAAGAGGGTTGGCGGTTAACGTAAGTTAACCATTTCTGGCGCATTATCGTAATCAACACCGACGCTGACGATAAAGCTAGTGGCTTGTTCTATATCCATGCCAGATTTAATTACTTTTGAGCTATCTACGATGACGGTAAAACCAGACGTTGGGTTAGGCGAAGTCGGGATAAATAATACATACATGTTGTCATGGCGGTTAGTGACATAAGCGGGTACCCATAAGCCTGGGCTTGGATACTCGACATAGACGACTTCTTTGGCGATTTGTTGTTCATGCGACATAAACATGTTGATAACTTTTTTTAATACGCGGTAAATCGTATTTAAAAACGGGATGCGGTCGATGATATGGTCAAAAATCGTAATCACCCACGGGCGGCCGGTCTTGACGATTTTGTGTCCTATAAACATGACGATGGCAAAGCTTAAGATAAAGAAAATCGCCGTGTATAAATAACTCGCAGAATAGCCGTAGACAAAACTAAAAATATCTGACACCACGCTTTCCAGAAACATAATGATTTGCAAAATGACGACGATAGGTAAAATCGCAAAGATACCCACCAAAAAATAATTTAATAAGCGTTTAGCTTTATCTCTCATAACAT
Organism: Methylocucumis oryzae; assembly: GCF_000963695.1. GTDB lineage: Bacteria > Pseudomonadota > Gammaproteobacteria > Methylococcales > Methylomonadaceae > Methylovulum > Methylovulum oryzae. Next base: position 15,733 of record NZ_LAJX01000040.1, on the reverse strand, counting down.
CCTCCTGGTTATATTTTTTTAATTGTTATTGCGTAGCTTTCAAGCGGCTACTCTTAGAATTATATGCCATTTTTAACCGCAAGCGGCGGAATCCCGCATAAATTGCAAAAATGAGTTTAACATATTGAAATTTATATTAGAAAAAGCCTTAGCCATTGCTAAGTAATATGCTTAGACCAGGGTTTTATCTGTCGTTCAGCGGCCAGACAGTATATAATCCGCTAATTCATTTATTCACTCATCACTCCGGAAACGCACATGCTGGGTAAGCTAGTTAAATTTGTTGTAGGTAGCCGAAACGAAAGGCTGATTAAGAAGAAGAAAAAGCTGGTCAAAAAAGTCAATGCGCTGGCTGCAGAGTACGAAAAACTATCCGATGATGCGCTAAAAGCTAAAACACAAGAATTCCGTGAGCGTTTAGAACAAGGTGAAACTTTAGACGCTTTATTACCAGAGGCTTTTGCGGCAGTACGCGAAGCCTCAACACGCGTGTTTGGTATGCGCCATTATGATGTTCAGCTCATAGGCGGCATGATTTTGTACGATGGCAAAATTGCTGAGATGAAGACCGGTGAAGGTAAAACTTTAATGGCAACTTTAGCGGCTTATCTAAATGCGCTACCTGGACGTGGTGTGCATGTTGTGACCGTTAACGACTACTTAGCTAAGCGTGACTCAGAATGGATGGGGCGCTTATATGGTTTTTTGGGCTTAAGTACTGGCGTAATTTTAAGCCACATGGATCAAGCTTCTCGGCGTGTTGCTTATGCGGCTGATATTACTTATGGCACGAACAACGAATTCGGCTTTGATTATTTGCGCGATAATATGGCGTTTTAGCTTAGAGCAAAAAGTTCAGCGCGATTTAAGTTTTGCTATCGTCGACGAAGTTGATTCAATCTTAATCGACGAAGCGCGTACGCCATTAATCATTTCAGGGCCTACCGAAGACAGCACTGAGATTTATATTAAAACCAACGATATTATCCCGCTGTTAAGCAAGCAAGAAAAAGAAGACGAGCCGGGTGATTACACCGTTGATGAAAAAACCAAACAAATTCATTTAACCGAAGCCGGTCATGAGCATATCGAAGACCTAATGGTTAAACATGGGCTGATTGCTGAAGGCACTAGCCTTTATGATGCCGGCAATATCCGTATGTTGCATTACCTCAATGCTTCGTTACGTGCGCATGTCTTATTCAAAAAAGACGTTGAGTATATTGTTGCTAACGGTGAAGTCATTATCGTTGACGAATTTACTGGCCGTATTATGCAAGGTCGGCGTTGGTCTGAAGGCTTGCATCAAGCGATAGAAGCCAAAGAGCGGGTTAAAATTCAAAACGAAAACCAAACCTTAGCGTCTATTACGTTCCAAAATTATTTTAGGTTGTACGAAAAAATTGTCCGGTATGACTGGAACGGCGGACACGGAAGCGTTTGAGTTGAATAAAATTTACGGGTTGGAAGTTATTGTCATTCCAACGCACAGACCAATGATTCGCCGTGACTTAGGCGATGTTGTGTTTTTAACGGCAAAAGAAAAATATATAGCCGTTGTTGAAGACATTAAAGAGTGTGTTAGCCGTCAGCAGCCTGTGTTAGTGGGCACAACCTCGATAGAGAACTCAGAGCTGTTAGCGATGTTGTTAAAACAGCAAGGCATTCCACATGAAGTGCTCAATGCTAAACAACATGAACGCGAAGCGCATATTATCGAACAAGCTGGCAAACCCGGTGGCGTGACGATTGCGACCAACATGGCGGGACGCGGTACCGACATCGTGTTAGGGGGTAATTTAGAAGCCGAGTTAAAAGCCTTAGGCGAAGATGCCAGTGACGCTGATAAACAACGTGTGCGAGCTGAATGGCAAGCACGCCACGACCAAGTGGTGGCCGCCGGTGGCTTGCATGTTATAGGCTCTGAACGACATGAATCGCGCCGTATCGACAATCAGTTGCGTGGTCGTTCTGGTCGACAAGGTGACCCGGGTTCTACTCGCTTCTATTTATCGCTAGAAGACGACTTAATGCGTATTTTTTGCGTCTGACCGTGTCGCTGCCTTAATGCAAAAATTAGGCATGGGTAATGGCGAAGCGATAGAACATCCGTGGGTAACACGCTCTATCGAAAATGCACAACGTAAAGTAGAAAATCGTAACTTTGATATTCGTAAAGAAATCTTAGCTTATGACGATGTGGCCAATGATCAGCGTAAAGTGATTTATGCGCAACGCAATGAATTAATGGCGGCTAAGCAAATTTCCGACATTATTGAAATCATCTTAGAAGATGTGGTTAACACGTTTTATCACCCAGTACATTCCACCTAAGACCATGATGGAACAATGGGCGTTAGATGATTTAGAAGAAAGCTTATTGCAAGAGTTTAATGTGTTAATTCCTGTTAAACAAATGCTAGAGCAAGATGCGAATCTGACTGAAGAAGGCTTGCGCAAGCTTATTTATCAAGCATTATTAGACGAGCATAAAAGTAAAGCCGGTCACTTAGGTGAAGAAGTCTTACAACATTTTGAAAAATCAGTGATGTTGCAAGTCTTAGATAATAGCTGGAAAGAGCATTTAGCCGCGATGGATTATTTGCGCCAAGGCATTCATTTAAGAGGTTACGCGCAAAAAGACCCGAAACAAGAGTATAAGCGCGAAGCGTTTGAAATGTTTACCAGCTTGCTAGAGCATATTAAATACGAAGTCATTAGTATTTTGTATAAAGTGCAAGTTAAACAAGAGGAAGATTTGCAGCTAATGGATGAGCAAATGCAAGCGCCTAGAGAAATGCATTTTGAACATGCACAAGCGCCAGGGATTACCGAACTTGACAGCGAAGATGCCGAGCAAGAGTTAGACGCCGATAAAATGCAACCTGTCGTCAGAACAGGGAACAAAGTCGGTCGCAACGATCCTTGCCCGTGTGGCTCTGGCTTAAAGTATAAGCAATGTCATGGAAAACTAAGCTAAGTTACAAGTAGCACAGATGAAACATAAACCTGGTAAGCCTAAGGCCTACCAGGTTTTTTTTGAGTGAAGCGTGTCGAACCGTCAAGCTTTCTTCGGAGATTACTATGAGCATTATTGCATTACTAGCGATTGGCTTTTCATTGGGGGCGGTGTTGTTGCTAATGCTAGCAAAGCAGTGTCAACAGCCGCTATCCGATGGCATTGCCGACTCGCTTGCGGGCTTTATGCTGCTTTTAGGGCTAGCGATTATTCAAGGTGTGCATTTAGGCGTAGTCACACAGTTATTCGATGGCTTTCATACGCGCGGGTATGCGCTGGTGTTATATAGCATAGCCCCCAGTTTTTACTTCTATAGCCGACAAATATTGCAAGCTAATATTAATTATCGACCGCTTGATTATTGTCATGCAATACCGTTGTTATTAGGTTTGTTATTGCCTTATCGTTTGGCGGTACCCGGTGCGTTTGTTGTTGGTTGTGGCTATTTACTTTGGTTGGCGTTAAACGTTTATCAACTTCGCGCACAGCGCCAACGGTTTCACTTAGAGTTGTTAGCTTTAGCTGTGTTGTTTGTCATTGCCATTGCGGTGTTGTTGCTGGTATTTATTAAACCGTTGTTAACTGAACAGACCTTTGTCGTCGGTTATAGTGTGTTAATCAGCTTCGCGATGTTTACCGCGATGCTGACATTACTGCGTTTTCCTACGATAGTGAATGATATTAGCGAAGCAGTGCAGGCCAGTTATATCGAATCTACGCTAAAAAATGTCGATAAAGCGGCACTGTTAGCCAAATTGAATCAACTGATGATAATAGACCAGTTATATCGGCTGGAAACGTTGAATTTGGCCATGCTAGCTGAGCAATTAGCCATAACACCGCATCAATTATCCGAATTGATTAATACAGAATGCCAACAAGGATTTTCTAAATATATCCGTCAACATCGTATTAATGAGGCCATGCGCTTATTAATTTTAGAGCCTAATGCTTCTGTGTTGGCGATAGGTTTATCGGTAGGTTTTAATACGCAATCCAATTTTTATGCGGCGTTTAAAGAGCTGGTTGGCATGACGCCTGGGCAGTATAGAAAAAACCAGCGTCAGACGGGTTAAGGTTTTTTTATGAATGTTATTCCAGCTTGCTCGTTCCCACGCTCCAGCGTGGAAATGCGTACCTTTCTTTATGTTTTCTCAGTCTTGCACTACTTAAAGAAGGAAATAACTTCGCATGTATTCCCACGCAGGAGCGTTGGAACAAGAGTGCGCGAGACGGGCTAAGGTTTTATATGAAGGTTATCCCTGTACTTGATTTAAAAAATGGCTTAGTTGTTCATGCGCAGCGTGGTCAACGCGATGCGTATCAGCCTATACGCTCTTGTTTAGGCTGTGAGCCTGATATTTTTTCTGTAATCAATGCGTTGTTAGCGTTAGCCGAATTCAAAACATTTTATATTGCCGATTTAAATGCGATTACCGGGCATTCAGCGCATGAGCATGATGCGCTACTTCAACGCGTTGTGCAGGCTTACCCAGCCCTTCAGTTTTGGGTGGATAAAGGTTATCAACAAGCTGAGCAGGTTGCTACGTTGGCGTATTATCCCGTGTTAGGTAGCGAATCGTATAATGACGAACACTTGGCGGTGCTGAGCGGGTTTCACAAGCGTTTTGTATTATCGTTGGATTATCAAGGGGATGAAGCGCTAGGGGCTAAGGCATTATTTGCAGACACACGTTATTGGCCGGAGCATGTCATCTTAATGACCTTAGCTCAAGTGGGTAGCGGGTTAGGCCCGGATTTTGTACGCTTAAGCGCGTATCGCCAGCGCTACCCGCAGCAATCGTTTGTTGCTGCGGGTGGTGTCAGAACAGAAGATGATTTGCTTAGGTTAAAAGCAATGGGTATAGACACGGCTTTAGTGGCGAGTGCGTTGCATTCAGGTGCATTAGGTCGTGCAGAATTAAGTCGTTTAACTGGTTAAAACTCTTCCCAATCATCATCACTTGGAATCGATGCTGGAAGTGCAGCAGGTGCTGTCTGAGTTGCTATGGCAACCGGCTTTTGCGGTTGGTAGCGGATAATTTCTGCGCGTTGTTGGCCTATATTAAATTGCGACATTTCTTTGGCGAGTAATTGCGTTTGTTCGCTGAGCGATTCGGCTGCTGCTGCAGCTTGTTCGACTAAGGCAGCATTTTGTTGGGTGGAATCATCCATTTGCGCAATGGCTTGGTGGACTTGGGCAATGCCAGCATTTTGTTGCATAGATGCGCTAGCAATACTGGTAATAATAGACGTCACGCGGTTTATATCTTCAACAATTGCCGTCATGGTTTTTCCCGCTTGCTCAACTTGCTTACTGCCTCCGACGATATTTTCTACTGAGTCGTTAATCAATTGTTTAATTTCACCGGCAGCACTGGCTGAGCGTTGCGCTAAATTTCTCACTTCGACGGCAACCACCGCAAAGCCTTTGCCTTGTTCGCCCGCTCTTGCTGCTTCGACGGCAGCGTTTAACGCTAAGATATTGGTTTGAAACGCAATATCGTCAATTACCGAAATAATATCCACAATGCGATGCGAAGAACTATTAATGGCTTCCATCGTTTCAACGACCGTATTCACTGCATCAACCCCAGACTTTGCCGTATTAGATGCGACTAATGCAAGCTCATTAGCGTGTTTAGCGTTTTGCGCGTTTTGCTTTACTGTTGCGGCTAATTGTTCCATGCTGGCAGCGGTTTCCTCTATGCTGGCCGCTTGTTGTTCGGTTCTATGTGATAAGTTATTGTTACCCGACGAGATTTCATTAGCCGCCGTTGCGATGACTTCACTGGCGTTTTTAATTTCGCCGATTAGCGTGGTTAAGTTTTCTACGGTGGTATTCATTCCCGTTTTAAGCTGCCCAAACGAGCCTGGATAATCATTGTCAATATGGGTTGTTAAATCGCCATTGGCTAAGCTTTCTGCGACACGTAACACGTCGTTGATACTGTTATTAGTGGTTAAATACAAGCGATTGATAAGCTCTGCGAGTCGTTTGCCATAGCCTTTTTTATCGCTTTCGACCATCGTGATGCTGAAATCGCCGCAATCAGCGCCTGCATAAACAATTTGCTCTATTTCTTCGACGAGTCTAGTTAAATCGTAAACGGTTTGGTTAACACTGTCTTTGGTTTGGCCGAACACACCTAAGTAGTTACCGGTAATCGTTTGGCTTAAATCGCCTTCGGATAATGCATTAGCTACGCGGATGACGTCGTTTTAACGTGTTGCTTAATGTCGTTAAGGATTGATTCACACCTTCTTTTAATTTAACAAAGTCGCCTTGTACGCTAATCTGCATACGCGATGATAAATCACCTTGCGCTAAGTCGTTCATCACGGCGGTTGTACTGCTAATAATCTTGGCTAAGTTTTTGCGCATTTCATTAACAGAATAGAGCAAGCTGCTGGTATCGTTAGGCTGCAATTGTATAGCGAGAGATAAATCACCATTGGCGAGTGCCTTAACAACCGTTGCGGTATAAGAGGGCTCTCCACCTAGCTCCTTAATTAAGCTGTTAATAATAAACCACGATAATAATAATGACAGCATAAAACAGCTTGCGGTTAATGCCATGGTTAAACCGGTAACGAAGTCAAAACGCGTTTTGTGCGGCTTCGTATTCTTGTTTAGCGACATCTTGTTGTAATTCGATTAACGCATCAATGTCTGCAGCAACTTGTTTAAACAAAGGCCGAATATTGTCGTGAACATGGGGAATAAGTTTATCGCGTTCGCCTGCTTTAAGCATGGTTAAAGCGGGTTTTAAGCCTTCTGCTACCCATTTTTTCCTATCTTCCTCGAATTTATTTACCCGTTTTTGTTCTTCGTCGGTAAGTTTGGTTTTGATGTACTCTTGCCATATTTCAGTAATACGGGCAATGTTTCTATCAATTGATGCAAGATTTTCTGCTGTTTCTTCGGGGATAATTAAACTGTTGACAATGTTAAGCCTATTTTCAAACAGTAATTGTTTGATTAGAGCTAATTCTGCCATCGGTATAGTTCTGTCTTGGTAAACAGTTTCTAATGAGTGATTCGTTTGTTTTAACGCCGATAAATTCAACACAGCGAGCCCTGTCATGAATAGCAATGCTAGTCCTGTTAACAAGAATAATCGAACTTTGACCGATATGTTTTTTAACATACAAAACCTTATTAATTGTTGTATAGACGGATTATGGTTACCATGACGGAACAGGTCATTCAGCGCGCAAGGACGCTGTAAATACGTCCCTGTAGGCTTGGTGGCAGCATCCCTGCTGCCGACACCTGCGCTCTAAAACGCCCTGTCCCATCTTAAATGTGTAGCCCGGATTATTATCAAAAGCTTTTTGCTAGGTGGCGCTAATAATAGAAAAAATTGAAAAGAGTGTAAAACTTGAAGTTAATTATTTTTGATAACCGGGCATCAGTTCTATTTAAGAAGGCTAAGTGACGTTATGTTAATTTTTCCGCGACTCCAGCATCGCTAAAACTGGCCATTTGCGTTAAAAAATTGACTGCTGATTGGATAAGTGGATAACACACCGCAATACCTGAGCCTTCGCCTAAACGCATATTCAACTGTAATAGTGCATTGGCGTTGAATTCTCTGAGTAGTAATGCATGACCTTGTTCGTCTGAAACATGGCTAAAAATACAATAATCCAAAACCTCAGGTTTAATACGACTGGCGACTAATAGCGCAGCACTGGCGATAAAGCCATCGACGATTGTTACCATCCGGCATTCAGCGGCTCGCAAAAAAGCACCTACCATCATGGCGATTTCAAAACCACCAACATGGCTTAACGCGTCCAAAGGCGTGTTGACTAGATGTTGCGCTGAAACCTGTTGTAACACTGATAATTTATGATTGAATTGTTGTTGGTTAAGCCCCGTGCCTAAACCGGCGCATTGTTCTAAGCCGATACCGGTTAGCTTATGCATAATAAGCGCCGCTGATGATGTGTTGCCTATGCCCATTTCTCCAAAACCTATGCAATTACAGGCTCGGTTATGTTGTTGTTGAACGAGATTAGCACCCGTATTGATAGCTTGTAGCATTTGCATAGGTGTCATCGCGGGTTCAGTCAAGCAATTACGGGTACTTTTAGCGATTTTAGCGCTGATTAATTGTGGGTGGCTAGGTAAATCTGCATTAACACCCGCATCGACAATGAACAGTTCTAGGCCGTGTTGACTCGTAAACACATTAATGGCTGCGCCACCGTTAAGAAAATTAACGACCATTTGCGCTGTCACGCTTTGCGGATAAGCACTCACCCCGGCATCAGCCAGGCCGTGATCGGCGGCAAAAACTAAAACAGTCGGATTAACTAAGGTAAGCGTTAAGCTTTGTTGAATTAATCCAATTTGTAGCGCTAAATCTTCTAATCGGCCTAACGCACCCAACGGTTTGGTTTTTTGGTCGATTTTGGCTTGTAGCGCCGAGCGTAATTCGGAGTTTAATGCCTTAATGTTAAATTCTGGCAACACAATGTTTGCCTTATTTAACAAAACAGTTTTTTTCCGCGTACTCTTCGGCTTCTTTTAAGCGCGTGCGTAAGTCTTTAGATTGTTTCGGGTCGCGGAAAACGCCACCACTTTCGCCAGGAGTGCTTTTTAAATAACTAAAGGTTTTGGCAGACTCATACTCATTAAAGGTGAGTTTTTCCGCGATTTTGTCGACTTTGCAGCCGCACGCATATTGGTTAATGTAAGATAAGCCACCGTGCTGAGCCACGCAGTTTAAGACATATTCAATTCTATCTCGGGTTGGAAAATCGTTACAAGTGGGTGCGACGGGTTCTGTGCTTGCAACGGCTGTTGCGTCTTCTGGTGTTGTGGCGCAGGCACTTAATAAGCTAATTGTGCTTAATAGCATAAGCGTGGTGAGTGGTTTTAATCGGGTGTTATGCATAGTCATATTTTTATAGGGTCAAGTATTGTACAGTGTTAAATACGTTGGTCGAATGGGCTCATTGTTGACAACAATGAGAGTACACCATTACTCTGCGCTGCTTTTATAGGGTAGTAAATAACGCTGCCAGGCTATGGTGGGTTGGCACATTTTAACTGATAAACTCAAAATACCTTAATCTACACACAGCTCAGTTTTATGCAAATAACAGTTGAACCTTCACATGCTTGCGATACGATAACCGGAGTGATTTTAGCGGGTGGCTTAGGTAAACGAATGCAACAGGCGGATAAGGGCTTGGTGTTGTTTAAACAGCAACCGTTGATTCATTACGCCTTATCCGCCTTAACACCGTTAGTCGATACGGTTTTGATTAATGCCAATAGAAATATAGAGACCTATAGCCAATTTGGTGCGCCGGTTATTCAGGATACCCGTCCTGGTTTTGATGGACCACTGGCTGGGGTTTTAACGGCTTTGCATCATGCTAAAACGCAGTATTTATTAGTGATGCCTTGTGATTGTCCCTTGATACAGACGCATCATTTACAGCGTTTATTCGATGCATTAGTCAACGCCAATGCTGAAGTTGCGGTTGCTTTCGATGGCCTGCGCAGTCAATCAGTTTTTTTAGCGTTAAAAACCGAGTTGCGCACTGATTTGGCTGCGTATCTCGATGCGGGAGAACGTAAGGTTGAGAATTGGTTACAACAACGTGATACGATAAAAGTAGATTTTAGTGAGCAAGCCGACATTTTTATTAATATCAACACCGTTGAGCAGTTGCAACAGTTAGAACAGGTTTTAAAGCATGAGTGAACAATCAGGCGATTCGCAACAGCGGCGCCAATACAAGCGAAAAGCTTACCATACCAGTGCAGAGTTATTATTGCCGAATAGAAAGCCCATAGCAGTACGAACCTTGGATATTAGCGTGGGTGGGATGGGTATAGTGACCAGTCATAATTTATTAGCCGGTGATTATTGCTTGATTCGCTTACCTCTCCCAATAAAGCCTAATGGGCGTTTAGTATGTGAAATAGAGTCTACAGTTGTGCATAGTGTGTTTAGTAGCGGCATAAGACGGGCTAAAGTATCGGCTAATCTTGACACCGCACATGCCAGCCGAGATAGCGTGGGAGCATTTAAAGTGGGTATTGAATTTTCCGCGTTAAAAGAGCATGTTGCGAAAGCGATTATTCAATTTGTGAATAGTTAGGGGAAAGATTTAAACAAATAGCCTACCAACGTAAGGCAGGACAGAAGAGAGAACAACGTCATCTCGTAGGGATTGACAAGATCCAGAGCACAAGGATGTGCTTAAAGCTTTGCCATCCATGGCGCCTGGATTCCGGCAATCCATGCCGGAATGACGATTTAGCTCCACTGGCTAAAATTAAACGCGTCACGTCTTAAGTGGGTAGCCAAAAAAATACGGCAATGACGCTAAAGACGCTTACGGCGCCAATAAATAGACTCCCAACCCTACCATGACCAACCCGCTGATTAATTTAAGTATGCGCCCTTCTTTTTGCTGTAATCGGCGTTGGCTTAACGTAATGACCCCGATAGCGAGTAACACGATGTCGTCGAAGAGGTAGGCTAGGTTGTAAACGAGTAAATAGCCGTAATAACTGACAGTATCTAACTGCCGTAACGTTAAAATGCGCGTGTATAACGCCGGAAAGCCAGAGGTGCACATAAATTCGACGATTTGCACAGATACCGCTAGGATAACAGCGCCTATCAATGCGCCCGTCATGTTCTTTGCCAGCAAAATATTCCGCATTCGGGCATAAATACCTGGTTTTGCGGCATCGGGTATCGATAAAGATGGCCCGGTGCCCAAGAACCAAACATCTTTTAAATTCAACGCCCCCGCTCCTAGAGCGAGGAGTGCGACGACGATTTGCGAAACGCGCGACCAACCTAGCGATAGAAATAAATTCAGCCAAGCCGCCATAAACATGAAATAAGTCATGCCTTCAATGGCTACAAAAGTACCCGCGATAATCAGCATTCTGGCGCGATTTTGCATCGGTGCTAACAGCGAAATTATCAGTATAAGCACCCAAATCGAACAGGGGTTAAAGCCATCGAGTAAGCCCATGACCAACGTAAACAATGGTAAGCCCAGCTCGTCTAACGTGAGCTTTTGCCCAAAAAATTCCAACGCATAGCTATCTACAGCGGATGGTTTAGACGTTATATTCACTGAGGGTTCAGGTTCTGGCATACAGCTCAACGATTGTTCAGCACCGCAGCTACTGGCCGCATCGCTTTTTGCCGTAGCAGGCTGGCTCTGACTGATTAACGCTGAGCGTATCCACCCGCCTGTGCTGGTTTCATCGGAGTAACCGACAATCAGTTGCCCGCCTACATAGAATGAAGGCACTCGAACGACATTAACACCGGATTTTTGCGCAATGTCTTCCAATTGAATTAATGCTTGTGGTTCCTCTGCAATATCATGAATAACAATAGTTACGTCGGGTTGCTCGCGCTTTAGTTTAGCAAGAAAAGCTTCTGCCTTAGCGCAATGAGGACAGCCTTGGCGAACAAAGGCAATAATGTTAGCGTTTTTGTTGGCAGACTCTGCATAACCCGTCATGCTTATAGCCGTCAACGCAGCAAAAAACACTACGAGTAAACCTAACCTTAAATTTAATGTCAGCATGGCAGTTTCCAGTCATTGGGCTTACAAGTCTTTATTGATAAATGCTTACACATTGTGGGCTGACTTTTCGGCACTGTGTTATGGTGTTTAAGATAGCTTAAAACCTCAGAGAAAGTAATGTATTTTTAAGCGATTTCCAAGAATGAATAGGGCTTTGTTCGTTAAAGAATCTTGCATCATTGATAAAACAATTTTTTATTCATCAAAAGGGCGTGAATTCAAGTAATGAATGGCAAAGGTAATGATTATGTCAGCTCTATAGCAGTACCGCCAGTGTTGCTAAAAAAAAATTACAGATGATAGGCGTTGCTATCGCTAAACAAATGCTAGATGTCTCTGTAGGGACACGGGGATAGAGCAATGCAGGAGCTATAGCTGAGGAACAGTTTTCTGTCTCCCACACCATGTCTCTACTTAAAGTGTGTAACCAAAAATAACAAAGCAGGCCGCTAATACACAATAAAAACAACCAATAACAGCACTTAAACAGCAATAAGGTTAATTTTTAAAATTAAGCGGCTTTTATTAAATGACTACCGACCACGTACTAAACGTACATAACCAGGAATATTTTCAGGGAGATAAGTTTTGCTGTAGACCGTATCTACCCTACCGACTTCGAACTTCACAACCCACACATCATTAATATCATTTTGAGTTGAGGACCAATAATACGAGCTATCGTATTGCGTATTGGGAAATACCGATGTATTAACAGCCGGTGACTCACATTGATATTCAGTAATGGAATTTAATTCTTTTATGTTCGGTAAACGCCAATCCTTATAACCTGCAAAACCACTGGCATTAACCGCCTGCGCTCTTAATAACGCGCCTTGCCATGTAAACGCTATTGGGGCACCAAGACACTGAGCTCCGCTTAAACCTTCACTGCATTGTTTCCACATTAAGCCAGTTTTTTTATCGAGTACCGTGCCTTTACTGTTAACAAAGTAACGTGTTGTCGGAGCGGTGGAAGGAATAGTATCAGGGCTACATGTTTGGGCAATAACGGTTTGATTGAAAAGCAATAATGCGATAAGGCTAAAGTAGTTATAGTTCATCTAATTTTACCTCGAAAGTTGAAGAATAACGGCTTGGAAGAACCGTATAATGACGCATAAGTAACTGAAAAATATAATAAATATAGGAAATCATTACTTGCCTCGCACTAAACGCACAGATAATGACTGCCATTTCCAATTTCTATCGTCGTCCCCCGAATACGAAAGGATGGACCATACACGGTCGTTGGCGTAAGCAGCCGGCGTAGCTGTCCAATAAGAGGACTGTTGGGTATTTGGAAAGAAGGCCTTATCAATTGATAGGTCATATACTCCTTGCCGACCAAAGTTGATAATACTCAGCATTTCAGGCATCGTTGGCAGTCGCCAATCCTTGTAACCACACCATCCGGCCGCATTGACAGCTTGCAAATAAGCATAAGTATCGCAAGCGCTGGTATCACCACACACGCCACCGTCTTGATAACCGGGATGACCACCGTTTTTACGGCTATCAGGTTCATACCAAGAGTAATGCCACTCCCAATCATGTAGCCGCCGTCTCTAGTTTTGACTTCCCACATCAATCCCGTCATTTCATCTTTGACACAGTTCCAACGGGTAGCCGTCACAGGTAAAGCCTCTCCGTCAGGGCCAATTTTGGTGAAATTAAATCCGGCAACGCCGTTACTATCATTAAATTGCAATCGGTCACGACCAAATTCTGCATCTTGACCTGGGAAGTTGTTAACGGGACAAGATCGTGTATCGGTGTAGTCAGAGCACGCTGTAACGCCAGTGTCATTCAGTGCTAATTCTCTAGGTATAGCCGTTTTGTCACCGCTATCCGATACAGTCAAACCCTTTGCATTAACCGCTAAGACACGGAAATGGTAAGTCACGCCATTAACAAGCCCGGTTGCCTTAATGGCGGTATTGCCCGTATTAATCTCTAGCAACTGGCTATTCCCATCCTTACCACAGTTAGCGAAATTATGGATTTTAACGCTCGCTGCACACAGGCGATAGCCAGCAGCACCTGAAACCTCCGCCCAATTCAAATCAACGCGTTGATACGCAGGTATGACGTTAATGGCTAATCGCGCCGCATAAGACGGCCGCGCAACAACAAAACAAACTAAAATAAATAACAAATAGCGTAATAAATTCAACACTAGCATACTCGTATCCTTATCAGCATTTAAAGCACCTGATTTTAATAGATAGGCCAATACAAGTAAACTCTGTTAAGGAATGGTTTGTTTTTCTAGTTAAGAGAGTAACTCAAGCTTTTATATACGAAAGCGGGCTACACACTTTAGTAGGGACAGGGTATTTAGGAAGGCAGAAAACTGCATCCTTGCAGTAGGCGTCGACATAGCAACAAATCGTTACACTATAGCTTACAAGTAATTCAACAACGACAATTGACTCACTTGTGCATAAGCTTGTTGTGCTGCTTTTAGCGATAAGCCTTGTGCGTTTAAACGGGCAATGGCTTCGGCGTAGTCTAAATCTTGGGTGTTTGACAAGACTAACTTTTAAATCTTGGTTTAAATTGTTTTGGCTGTCTAAGGCTTTTAAACGCACACCGACTGATGATTGCGCAGTAATAATGCGTACTGTTCTTAGTGTCAGGCCTTGCATTTAACGTGACACCTTCGTTTGTTTGGTGATTTTAATGCAAATTGTAAGGCCTGACCCTGTTTGCTCGCTGTTTGCTCGGTTGCCGTTGGCGTCGTAGGCTTAGTGTTGATAATTTGTACTGGTATTGGCGTCAGTCAGACGGCTGAGTAAGTCGTAGTGGTAGCTTTGATTGGCATTAGACGGTCTTGGGGTCAGGTCTTACATTTGACGTGACACCTTTGTTTGTTTGGTGATTTTGATGTAAATTGTAAGGCCTGACCCCGTTTGTCTTGGTAATAAAGTGTAGCGCCTGAGGGGTAAGTGAAGCCGTTAAGTCTTCCCGTACCGCTGTCATAGGTATAGCGGCTAATCAGGTCTATGCCTTGTGTGCGTTGTGTTTTGCTCTGTAGGCGGCCTTCGTTGTCATAGTTCCAATCGCTACTACCGGTTGGGTCGTCGCTGTGGCTGAGGTGACCCACCGCGTTGGCGTTGCTGGGGTTGGGATTGCCGTCGTAGCGGTAGTTGAAGTTAACATCTAGGCTATTAGGTAGGGGGCCACCCGGTTGCATCTGGTAGTTGATTGAGATCAGCCGATTTAGGGCGTCATAGCGGTAAAAAGCTAATTTGCCACGGGCATCTATGCGGGTTTTGAGGTTACCGGCAGGGTCGTAGTTGCTTTGCGTAAAACCGCGATCAGGGCTGGTTTCGGATAATGGGTTGTTGAGTCCGTCCGTGCTGTAATCGGTGCGATTGTTTCTGGCGTCAGTGACTGAGGCGATATGGTCAGCACCGTCATAGCTGGTCGTGCTTTCGCCATTGAGCGCGTCAGTGACTTGGGTAAGTCGGTTCAGCGTGTCGTAGCCGTGGTAGTCGGTCATGGCGTGTTCGGTATCGCTGATATTGTCTTGGCTGCGGCGTAGATTGCCTTGCGCGTCGTATTGGTATTCACGCACGACTTGGTTGGCAGCATTCAGCACTTGCCAGAGCCGACCTAAGGCGTCGAATCGGCGATTGACGACGGTAGAGGGTGTGGTGGCACCGCTGGCATAGACGCTATCTTGTGTGTGGTGGTCGGCATTGTCTAAAGTATACGCTATGCTTTCACCGGCCGCGTTGGTGATGGTGCGCAGGCGCCCGGCATCGTCGTAGCCATACGTCGTCGTACCGGTGGTCCTACAACAGGTAATACCAGCACTTCAACCTCTGGCAGCAATGGTAGCATGATTGGCGGCTCATCGGTCGGCAATCCGATCAACTTCATTACAGGGAATAAATTACTAGATGAAACCGATATACCCGCCATAGGCGACTCGCCTTTACACTTCAGCCGCCACTACAACAGCCTCAAAAACTATCAATATCAAAGTGGTTTCGGCTCAATAGGCCGCTCGCGCGATCCCATGGGACTACACTGGTGGCATAATTACCATAAAGGCCTGACAGTAAAAAGCAGCACCGTGCAATATACCCGAGAAAACGGACAAACCTTTACTTACAA
>NZ_LAJX01000004.1 GCF_000963695.1 Methylocucumis oryzae | reverse complement strand
TGTCACGGTCGACATTTTGACCGGTGTCTATGAAACAGGGAAGAAATGTGCCTCTGATTTTATCGAAAATAGTCGTATCGTGTTTGATGATTTTCTACCCCGTTGGAATTACCGTGCTTTACCTCAAGACAGGTGATTTCGGGAAGTTATTTTGGGCGGAATCCTAATTGATGCGGCTGACGCTATGTTATGTCCACGCTTGTTGTAAATTGACGATGCTACGGTCGTTTCTTTCAGCGCCTTACCATCGGCGCGGGAATATGCCACCATTTGCACAGCATTGGCCGCATCGCCCCGGAATATTGCCACATCACCCGGCGCTGTAATGATGTTTTCACCGCCAAGCAAAATTAACTTTGTGCCATGTTTTAGCGTTAACACCCCACTAAATCTTACGGTACGCTCAAAACCGTCGCTCAGCGTGATTAAATTGATTTGTGTCGTTCCGGTTATCTCGACAAAGTTACCGGTGGCTGTGTTTAAATTTACAGTTGAAGCGGATGCAACCGGGTCGCCATGCGCTTCATTTTGCGCACCGGTAAACGTGTTGCTGCCTAGTCCTGCATAGGCATACGGTAAATCATCCCAAGCGGTAATGCCGTCACCCACTTTCATCTTGTCGCCGTAATCCGGCACAATTTCGTAACCGACCTCACCCGGTTCTAATATTGGGTTAGCTGAGTGCCAATTTGCGGCGGTATCACGTCGCTGTAAAATCTGTGCGTCATAAGTTGCCATATTTACGCATGTCCTAAATCAAAAGTGTCATTAAAGTCACTATCCGCATCGCTTGGGCTAATCTCAACAACAGGTGGTGGCGGTGTTGCGTCATGCGCGTCTAAAATCATATTGTCAGGCGGTGACGCAGCGACAAAAGCAACTATCCGTGCGGGTAAAAGCGATAAGGCTAGTTTTTGTAAAACGGTTACATCCGGCGTATCTGATACCGGGATACGGATAAAAATACGGCTTGTTAAAAACGCATTAGAAGTGTCAGGGTTTTCAGTTGTGGTAAAAATATTGGCCGGGTAGCTAATCGCCGTGGCTTTAGGATGCCAATATTGCTCAATTGCGTAGTTGTTGCGGTATAACACGCGCAATATCGCTTCAAACAATTGAAAGCCGCGTCCTTGATAATGCCGACCTCGGAATAACTTATGGATTATCCGCGCTTGTTTATCGCTGATAATCTCATTAAGCATAGAAAAACCCATAGCATCAATAGAGCGTCTTACTAATGCGATTGAACCTAATTCGGGTACGCCTGAAACATTGGCGTCAAAATAATCATCTGCAAGATAAGTGGTAAACAGGTCGATAAAAAAGTTGGCGCAGTTGTTGTTCATAAGCGTTTGCTACGCTACTATTTTTAAGTGGCAATAACTCTGTTAGTTTTGCGTTGGTAAAGCCTTTAGCCGTTGCCATTAGCCACCCCATCCCGGCAAAGCAATATTGGTTTGCGTCACTGTAACGGCAATACTGCTAGCGGTCACATAGCGCCATAATTCGGGCCGGAATGCGCCGGTTAATTCAACTACATCGACTTTTAAATAAGCATTGCCAACACTTAGCTCCGGTACTTTTTCTATTAATAATGAATAGGCTAAGCGCTGTACAGGTTTACTGGCATGATTGCCAGCATCACGATTAAAAGCTTTAAGCAATTCTTGTTTTATTTTTGCGGCAACTGCTTCAACGACATGCGCCGTTGATATTTTTGCTGTAACCGTTATGGTTATTTCGCTAGTGACTGGGGTGTAAAACGTGACTTTGTAGCTATTATCGGCGGCTAGTAGGGTTTGTTTTATCGCTGTTTGCTTATCGGTTAACGAGGTAATAACCGTAGGCAATACCGGCGTTTCAATGTCTGGTTGTGCAAGTATGGTTTCGCTACCGTCATAACATGCCACAAATAACGTGTTAATGTTGTCTAAGCTGCCAGCGCCTCTCGCAACTTCCTCTATAGCTTCATTCCATACCGCTATAAAATCTAATTCAGGGTATTTCCTACGAATTAAAAACTCAAATTCACCCAGGAAAACCGCCGAATCATCATAAACTGAGGGGTACCGGCAATACTCACGTAATGTTGATAAACTCATTGGGTTTTGCCCAGGTACGAGCAATTCATTCATTTTTAACTCAACAAGGGCCCAATCAATCTCGGAGTCTTCCTCTATTGGGGGATAGTCGAATGAAAACGGGCTGTTAATCTTTGGATTAACTTTACCTACCGTGCGTTGTATCTCGATAGTAATGACATCGCCCGCGCTAATCGCCCGACCAACCACATTTTTTTGCGCCAAACCTGACATAAGCCTGCCCACGGTCGTCAAATTCAACCGTGAATATTTTTGCCCCAGGCAAAAACATTGATGAGTTTATTGGCGTACTGATAAGGCGTGTCAGAATCGGCTAAAAATACAGTGAGTTTGCTTA
This sequence comes from Methylocucumis oryzae, assembly GCF_000963695.1. Lineage (GTDB taxonomy): Bacteria > Pseudomonadota > Gammaproteobacteria > Methylococcales > Methylomonadaceae > Methylovulum > Methylovulum oryzae. The sequence goes on along the minus strand of NZ_LAJX01000004.1, from coordinate 39,184 downwards.
TATAAGCATTATCGTTAGCTTCCGGTATCGCAACCGCGTAGAAGTCCTCGCTACGCGTAGCGGTTTCGACTATGGTTTCGGTGTAATACTGCTTGGCTTGAATCGTGCCGGTACCGGGAACATAAGCAGACGATACTAAGGTGCTTGCATCAATGGTTGCGGGTTCGGTCACAACATAACGATTGCCGTTTGAATCTAATAACGCCATGCCCGCTTGAATTTGTACCGGCACTAAGTTTTCATTGGTTACGGTTAATTGTACGGTAGCAGGTTTCGCTTCGTTGCTAATGCCGCGTATAGCCGCATCCGCTAAAACTGTCGCATCTCTGGATTTTACAAACGGCTCAGCCATCGCGACATCGATTTGCTGCGATAACATAGACAGCATCGTTGCCATAGCATCCGTGATTTGCTTGGTGCGCGGGTCGTCAACTTTCCACAATGGCGCTATATCTGGATAGTCGCCGATTGATTGACCTATTTTGTCGAGAAAGTCTTGTTTAGTTAGCATTGAGCTGGAATGTTTGGCCTGATATTTCTAGGATTAATTGCGTTTTATCTATATCGATTTCAATCATATAAACGTTAATCGCGTTCCTTGGTAAAACGCCAAGAACCGGCACGTCTTTAATCAATTTCTTGATAAAACTGTTCGCCTTTTCTGCATTATAGGGGTCTGGAATAAGCATATTGGCGTTGTTTCCAAAGTCAGACCCTAACCGGCTATTTGCTGGTGTCGCTAGCCAGTAATCAACCATTTCTGCTACGTCATCGGTGGTTATCACATGAATCCCTTGGGAGCGATGCCACCTGTTACAATGTGGGCAATATTTCTATCTGACACGTCTTGACCAACATCACCCGCATTAGTGATAACTGTTTGATTGGTTGAGCTATCATTAGAAGCTAGAGGAATAGTGACTGTCGGCGCTTCCGGTATTTTTGCAGGCATTAGTGGTGTTGGCGCATTAACTTTGGGGATTGCCGATACGCTGATAGTTTGTGGCGTGGTGTTCAGGATATTAGTGAGCGCTTGTTGTTGCGCTAAGGCGTTTTCTACGGTGGGCGCTAAGCGAGTGTTAGTGAGCGTTGTTTGTGCCGTGGATGTTGCATTATTAGCAACAGCACTATTAGTTACATTGGTTTTAGTAGGACTACTTGACCCTGTTGTCGTGGTGTTTTTCACCACTTGCACATAACGCGCATCCAACGCTTTTCTATTCGTTTCAACGTAATCGGAGGCGGTTCGGCTGTTTGAGCCAAAATTAAGATTCATTCCCTTTTGGGTGCTAGCCGATAACTCAGCTTTAGACTTGCCCTGCATAGCGCCTTTTATTACTTCAGGAGCAGCGCCAGCACCTAATTGATGCATCATGTAAATATTCTCAGCCGTTATCGGCAAGCCTTTGCTCTTTAATACCGCAATATTTTCTTGCGCTAACTTCATGCCGCCTTCGATGTTTTGGTCAACATCAAACCGGTTTTTTATTCCAACATGCGAAGCAGTTTGACCGGTAAATTGATAAATGCCCAATGCCCCAGTTGAGCTAATGGCGTTCGCATTGCCGCCACTTTCCATTGCGGCTATTTTTTGCATCATTACCGGGTCTAAATTGTGCTTTTTAGCTTGTGCCGCTATTTTATCCTGCACCTCTACCGGCATTCCGCTCTTTAAATTTGCTGAGGTATTTGCGCCTGTTGTCTTTAACTCGCGAATCCGTGCGGCCTCTTCATCGGTATAGCTGCCATATTTAGTTAAAGCATCACCACCTTTCACCCCATCGAATAAGGCTTTATGGCGATAACCTTTAGGCATGACTTTCTCAAGCGCAGAACCAGCGGTTGAAGCGGCTACGTTATAAGCGCGTTCTGCTGCTTGTTTTGCGCCATCAATCTTTTCGCTTATCGATGTTTTAACCGATTCTGTAACCGTCTTAGCAAGCGTTACACCCTTTTCAATAGTTTTCTTAGTTATTTCAACTGCTTTTTTTGCCTGAGTTTTAATGTCAATATTAAATTTGTCTTTAATAAACCCGGCAACGCCGTCGAACATAGTTTCAATAACCGATAATGCGTCAGTCCATTTTGTTTTTAACCAACTAAATAATTCATTAGCGCTATCAATAGCCGGTGTAAATGAGTCTTTCACCCAATCCCATGCCGCTTGGCCTGATTCAACAACACTATTCCAAGTATCCTTAATATGTTGTGTTGTTTCTGGAAAGCTCTGCGCAAAATAATCAACTGCTTGCGCGAACTTTTCTTTTATAAACCCGGCTGAATTACTGAAGAATTCGCGCCCTTGCTCGGTAAATAACCCCCATGCCAAGGTTGCCGCTGAAGCAACGGCGAGTCCTATAGGCGAAAAAACTAAGGTTAATACTGAGCCAATTGCCGATAACAACATTGGCGCTAATCCTGCCAATGTGGAAATAATAGCGCCGCTTATCGTGGTCAGTAACGCTAGCATCATCGGCGTTAACCCACCTAAGAAAGCACCTAAAAAACCGTTTGAGTCTGATGATTCGGCTTGGGCTGTACGCTCTGAAATTTCTTTTAACAGCTTATTGGTTGTTTTTTGAAATACTCCATCTTCGCGGCGAAAAAGTCTAAAATCGGCAAAAAAAACGTTTTAAACGCTTTAGATTGCCTTGTTTCCTCGCGCGCCGATATGCCAGTATTTTCAATAAGCGGTTCCGCTACGTTCTGTTCAGCAATAATGACATCGCGCGTTATTTGTGGCGGTGGACGGCTATCAGTAGTGCGATTAATTTCTTCATTACCGCGTTGACTATTAACCTGTGGGCTGTTTTCGCTATTATTTATCGATACATCAGCCGATTGCCGGTCACTCGTTGTTGATTCAGCGCTAGACCGTTGTTGGTCTACTCTGTTTTCGGCAATGGTTTCACTTGTCGAAGTTCTTTCATTGGCGCTAGTGCGGCTATTATCACGGGTATTTGATGCCCTCTCGCTAGTGCGTGATGTTCTACGTCGTCTATTTAGAGTATTGCTAGCGCTATCGCTATCGCCATTACCGCCTGCATTCGCTTGTGCTTGTTCGCTCGCGTTGGTCGGCTCTGCCCTACGTTGCGGTTGATTAGCCGTTGGTGCAACAGGTTCGCTTGTATTTTCGCTAGCGCGTCTACGCGGAATTAATCCACCAATTTTACCAGCGACATTCCATGCCGCCCCGATAGTGTTAAAAATAGGCGATGCTAATTCATTTATTTCATTAGCGGCTCTAATCATTGGGCCAACATCTTGTAAATCGACACCATCACTACTACGTCCTGAAACCGCATCGATTAGCTTACCGATTAATCCTCGCTCTTCTTGCCGTTCGCTAGGGCTTCTACTTCCAGCGGTAAACCGTCCTCTATTATCGCGGCCACGATTACCCGATTCATTCCCGGCTTCCGCTGTGTTATCGCTACGGATAAACCGTCCACGCGAATCACGTTGACGACCATCGCTTGCTGGCTGCCCATTATTTATTTGAGTATTGCTATTCTGGTTAGATGATTCTGCGCTAGACCGGCTGTCTAAGCGATTATCTGTCCTATTATTAATGGTTTGCTGTGCGCTATTTGCAATCTCGCTAGGCAACACAGTATTCGTTATATGATTGTCTGTGTTTTGTGATAATTGGTTGTTGGTTGAATTATTCGCTGCTTCCGCCATAGCTTCGGCGGTATTATCACTACGAATAAACCGGCCTTGTGCGTCACGTTGGCGATTAATAACTCGTTGCGATTCGTCGCCGTTATTTATTGTCTGCGCATTATCGGTATTTATGATTTCAGCAAGATTGGTATTACCCGATATAAACCGCCCTAATGCGTCACGATTAAAATTGCGATTAACTGTGTTGTTGCCGACAGGATTAGGTAACTCAATATTAACCGATACATCAATCGTTGGATTTAGCTCAGCATTAGCCTGAATTTGTGGTTGAACGCTAATACTTGTGTCATTTGTAGCCGGTTCTGGCGTGTTTTGCTCTTGGCTATTAGCAACAGGATTAGCGCTTGCGGTTGATACTATGCCGGAAACCAAATCTTTGATTTCAGCAAGCTGGTCACTAATCTGTTCAAGGTAATTAACCCCTTCTTCATTAATCGCTGTTCTATCAGCAATTAAGAACCCTTCGGAATCATGTTCTAGCATATTAAACGCTCATAAAGGTATCGAGCTGGGAAAAGCTCATGGTCAACTCTTCAAGGCCGTCTTCTCGACGGGATAAGCTGGTATCAATATTGGCCGGTCTAAACATGCCAATATCTTGATAACCGTTGTAATTGGTTTCTTGTGTGATATAGGCGTGTAACAACTTAAATGTGATAGCATAATCAGCCGGTACGCCTACCGTGCCATCTTTATGCACACAAGCGGCGGCATGAGCTTTAAACCATTCTTTGATAAACCCTGTTTTATCGTCAAACGTTGTAAGGTTAATTTCCGTAGCGTCAGCCGAATTGACACTATCGATTTGTGCGCCGCCGATGCGCCGTTTCTCGCCGGTAATGGCTTGCGCCGAATAATTGGCTTCCGTGCAATACATGTTAAAGCGCCTGGACACATCGCCGTATAACGCGCTAGACACTTCAATCAAGAATAGATTTTTATGAGCAAAGTCGATGGAATTTAATTCGCCAATGATTTGTTTGGCTTGTAGTGGCGTAATACCACCAAACATGGGCGTTGCAGTATTTAAGTACCGCGCTTGGGCAAGAATGCCCGATAAGCCGGGAATCAAATCATTGAATAAGCCAGAACCTAACAAGCGCAAGCCAGCACTGCTAAATTGCCCATTCAACAAATCATTGGCAATGCCAAGGCCAGAATCAATTGAATTAAGCGTGTTAGCATCTAAATAGCCTTGCGTCGCTCTTGATAGTTGATTAGACGCCATCATGCCTAGCGCAGAACTTAATTGTGAACCGCCTAATGCCTCTGCAACACCCCCGCTGACCGCATCTAGTCCAGCATCAATTAGGCTACGACTAGATAAAAAATTAACTCCACCTAAGCTGCTTTGCTCAGATAACAAGTTTTGTGAGATGTCGTTAAACAAACTCATTACATCATCCCGGCATCCGCCATTGGCGGCGGTGCAGCGTTAACGATTTTGGCATAAAGCTTGGCGTCTTCTTCATCTAACATAAAGTGCTTAGAGAGCAAGTTTTCCATAATTTCTTCTGTTGCTCCCATATCTTTGAAAACCTGCATAGCTTGACCCATAACCAATACCGCATTAGCTTTGTCATTGTTGGTTCTTTGTCGTTCAGATTCCAACGCCGATATTGAGCCATAGAAGTTTACTTGATAGGGGCGATTACTTTTATCAAAGACGATTCCATATCGTTTTAAGCAATGGATGTCGATAACATGATGACAAAATTCAGCAGCACCAATTCGTATGCCGCGCGAATTCTCGGCTGCTTGCGACGATGTCCTGGCAAGACCAGAGTCACCCATCCAACCACTTACTTGGTCTAAAAAACCAAGGTTGGATAAATCTGTGCCGAACGCTCCGGCTAATAACCGTGCATGGACAAGTACATCATCAATATTTAAGGTTTGTTGGGCCGTGTTGCCCTGCGACAGATTAACCAATTGCTTTTCTGCATGCATTGGCAAAATTGAGATAATAGACTCGGTAATAGGCTTGCCTGTTCGCACCGATTCGGCAACGACTTCTTTGACTTTTTTGAACATCGCGACAACGGATGCTCCGAACTTGTCTTGCTGCTCTTTTGTCATCCCTTCCATTTGCAGGCCGACAATTCGATGGTCAAGCGATACGTTCATCCTTTGGGCAACTAAGCCAAGCAAGGTATTATTTAGCTTGTTGTACGCATCTTCAGCCGGATAAAGCAAAGACCCACCCGCTAATGACGGCATAAGCGGCAATTGCTCTATATCGTCTTGCGCTATCGCTATTTTTAATGATTTTTCGATAATCCCGTATTGCGGAATAAGTTGAATACGTGGCATCTTCAGCCGTGCGACTTGCGATATATCTAAACGCTCAAAACTCTTTTCGCCAATAAAGACGGCATACCCCGCCGTTATTCCGCCACGCTCGAACGGTTGAACAAGAGAAGGATGCAAGGTTTCATCGACATTGATGTGTTTAACGCCTTTTGAATTAGCGTATATCCGTCCATACGCATCACCGTATTGCGCACCGGTATACGCTGCGGAATAGATAACTTCATTTAGAATTGGGCCAACAGCTTTGGCAATGTCTTCGACAAGTTTGGATAGCTTTTGGTCTTTTTGTATTTCCGGTTTCTTTTCAATGAAAACAATGTCACCGGTTGTGTCGTGTCCGCCTAGCGCGGTGGTGGTAAGTAGCTTAATACTGGATGAGCAAATCGAATCTTGCCCCATATTAAGCCAATCTTGGTAGATTTGCTGTCTAGTTCTGACACCGCCTTTAACATTGCCTATAAGCGAGGCAATTGTCGTGCTTGCGCCATAAGTATAAGCATCCGATAACGATATATCAGAGGCTGGCTTTATATTTTCTGCTTCCCAGCTTTTCTTAGTCGCAGTACCAAACAAACCAAGAAAACCGCCTCGCTGTGTGCTGGGTAAGTTAGGTGTTTTTGCCATAGTTCGCCAAGAATAAATTAATGGCGTTAGGGTATGCTATGGCAATAAATGGATTTGTAATGTTTTCCTAATTGTGGATGCTTGTATTTAGAGCGTTAGGCAATAAATAGCGCTTAAATCTCACGACAGCCCACGATATTTGCCCTTGGGTAACGCCAAGCTCTTTTGCAACATCGACTTGTCTTTTGCCTTCTACTATCACTTGAGCAACATAGTTAAGTTCTCTATCGGTAAGAAAAGGCAATTTTTTACCATGCGACCAACGCCATTCTTTTGTAGTGTCATTATTTAAATCTATAAGTTCGTCCAATGTCATACAAATATTATCCTAATAGCTAGTTCAATCAGACAATCCGCATGTTGGCGGCTTTACATAACCAATCACAAGTGTGCGGAGGATTGCCGCTTAACACGGCGTTATTAACCCACCGCAATACGCAATTCCATAAATTCATCATTCAAAACGTATTCTGTAATATTACCGTCATTATCTTCTAGCAACACCTTGTTGACCGGCAACTCCATGCTGCTAATTCGTTCTTCCTGGAATGACCACGCAGCAACACAGGTTAACTCTGGTGTACCTAAGTTCGTTTTTTCAACCAAGGTCGCATCAATAAAATCATCAACACCTGGAATATTGTGTTGAATCATCAATTTCTTCAATGACCACCAATAAGGGCCAAAATATCGGTATGTTTTTGGTGTTTTAGCTAAAATCTTTCCCACATTCGTTACAAATTTTTTAACGAACGCTTCAGCGCTATCGTTGACATCAAGCGCTTCATTTAGCGCATTTTCGAGGTCTTGCTGGTTATAAAGTCTCATTTAAAATCTCGCATATTGGATGGAATCACCCTCTTCAATTTCAAAGCCTGAATCAGCTTTGACTTTGCTGATATGGTAATCTTTAGCTTCCCACGATTTGCCTAGACTGGTTACAACAAACCCAGCTACCGTATCACCTATTTTTACTTTGCCTTCAGGCACAATTAATTTCTCTGGCTTAGCTTTTTGTTCTGCAAGTTCGGCGACGGAATTTTCACCGGTAATAGTCGATAAAACCTTATTTATATCTTTGTCGGCTGTAATAAACCACCACGCGCCCATTAGACCCGCACCAATGTCTGTGCCGAATTGTGCGCCAAAATAGGTTTTCAAATCTTCTTTAGCTTTAAAGAGTAAACCGTTTTTGCCGTTGCTATCTTGCAAAAACAGCATCGTAAACGCGCTACGATGACTACGCCCTGCATAAACAGATTGTGCGTTATACTTTGCTGTAATCCCTATGCTTTTCAATTTATCAGCAATCGCCACCGGAATTTCTTTGTAATTCGGGTCACTTTTTACTTGTTCCTCTTCATCTTTACGCCGTTTTTCGGCAATAATTTCTAAGGCTTTAGATTTTCTATCATTTAAAAACTCATTAACCCATTGCTTAATGCTTTCTCGATTATCACCATTAATCGTGCTCTCTATGCGCTCTATAAGACCTATACGGTCGCTATAACTAATTGTACTAGCAAGGTCAATTTCGCTTTTATCGTACTCAACCGCTATCTTGCTGAATGCTAAAGCTGCTTGGCTTAATACCTCTTCTTGCGGGGTTAAATTAGCATACTGCTTTAACGATTCTTCCCATCCACTGCTACCGTACAAAGGAATAATTAGGTCACGGATTACTTCGTTAGTATTTTTACCAACATAATACTGCTTAGCAATAGCGCGTTTAATGTCCTCACTATTGGCATCAGGGAAAACAAAATTATCATCAATAGGATTATTTGAATTGTAGTTTTTTACAACACTATAGTCACCGTCGATAGACGAAATATAGTGATAGCCATAATACAATTTAATTTGCTTACGATATTTTGTAAACGTATCAACACCCAATTCAATGATGTCTTTTATTGATAGGTTTTTTGCCAACATAACGGCAACCTCCCAATCTTCCTTGGTCATCGCCACCGGTTGCAATTGGTAATTATGCAAATCGGCTAAATAAATCCTGATGTCATAGGTTAAATTTCTAGCTCTGACAATAAAAAACTTTTCTTGAATATTTAGTTCAGTGACTAACGCCAGGTCATTGATTTTGTTATCAACATACTTAAGCGTTTTGAATTCAAAGATTGCACCCGCTTTAATTATTTGCCCTTCGCGCGATATTAATACCGCATCCGTGTTATCAATGACGGATGCATCAAAAGGCAATTCCCCGGATGCGGCTTTTGCTCGCAAAAATACTGATTTTTGCTTAATGGTCGCCGTAGTGTTTTCTTCGATTTCTTTGTATTTTGCGTCTAAGGTCTCTAGTTTACGCTTAGAGGCGGCCAATTTGTTTTTAAGGCTGATTAATTTAGCTTTTGCATCGTCTGAGCCATCATTGTTAAACCCGGTTAATTTTGCTTCTTGCGCAGATATGTCTGCGGTTAATTGCAAAGCTTCGGCGTTTTTTCCATCCTGACAGTAAGCTTAATTTTTTTCTAGCCTCAACAAGCTGATTAAGGTTTATCACCATCGCTTTATCGGCTTTATCTTTTTTCTTAGCATCGCGCTTGGCTTTTGCTTCGTCCATCCTAGCACGGGCTTCCTCCGGGTTATCGGATAATAAAACCATCACATCTTCAGCCGATAAATGCCCGTCGCCTTTATTTTCAACGCTAGATTCAGTGCCTCTTAAAATATCGTTAATCCAGTTGCCTTTTTGGTTAATTAAATTTAACCGGAATAAATCAAAAGAGCCTTTGCCGATGTAATGGTAAATTTTAACCGTGTCTACCGTATTGCCCTGACGAACCCCACGGCCATTGCGTTGCTGCATTGACGCCGGAACCCAAGGGAAAGTAAGGTGGTGAATCGCCGTTGTGCCTTTTTGTAGATTAACGCCTACTTCGGCTTTTTTATTCGCTATGACAATCTTTATTTTGCCCGCGTTATAAGCGTCAGATATGCGTTGTAGTTTTTCCCCAGCCGCATCGGTCGCATTAATAACGCCAATGTTTTCCATTGTAATAGGCAAAAAATGTACAAGAATTCTGGCTAATTTTTGATGCTGAGTTTTCTCTTCGATGAATATGATTTGCTTGCCACCCGCTTCTAATTCGATAGTCAGGTTTTTAATTAATTCGGCATATTTAGGCGTAATCGGGTGCGCGACTTCTTTTTCTGGTATCCCAACTTTTTTGCATGGCAGAAAGCATGTCGTCTTCGCCCGCATCGGTCATTACAACAATGATTTTGCCATCACTTTCAGTTATTGAGTATTCAAACGGAACAGTTACAACTACATCTTTTTTCAAGGTCACTATCATATTCCTTGCGTTGTACCGTTGTTGGCATCATTGCCATCGCCTTATCTAATGCATCTTTGTGCGCATCAGTAAACACAAACGTTATTTGTTTGTGGTACATATCCAGGTCAGTTGTCGTTCTGTCCATATCACGAATAATGGAAAACAACGGCCTTGCAGTTTCTCTTATCTTTGGGTCTGGTGACGACGCTTGTTTAGCCTCTTCGCGCAATATTTGATAAATATCTTGTTGTTCTTCAGATAGTTCAACTGTGGCATTAACCTCATCGGCATCGGGTAATGGCAATTTAACATCTTCGGCATTTTTAATAATCGAGTATTTATGGAATAGCGACCGCAACCCATCAAGGTTTTGAAAGCCAACCATCGCGTCAACCGTGCCAACGTCGCCGGATACTTTCATTTTTTCGATACTTTCAACTCGCCCGAATACGCGGATAAAGTCATCCGGCGTAAATACGCCAAACTTTTCAAACTCTTCTGCCGGAATTAATAACGATAGCATGTTATAGATTTCCAGCGGACTGTTAGTTACGGGGGTCGCAGATAACAATACTGGCCCACGTCCGCCGTTTTCTTTGCGGATATACGCCATTTTTAGCGACATATCGATAGCTCTTTGTGAAGGCGCAGGCGTAGGTAAATACGCGATTCGAGAAGATTCTTTACCTGGGCTGAAGCTATTTTTAAAATTGTGCGCTTCATCGACGATAACCGAATCAAAGCCCATATCTTCAAAATACGGGTAGGCGTCTTGCTTCGCCGTGCCTTCATCACTGTATTTTTGGCTCAACCGGTCTTTTTCTTTCGCACCTTCATAGGTAAGCTTGTCTTCCATTAGCTTTTTAGCATCCGACTGGCTTAGTAATTCTTTAGCCATCATTTCATCGGCATATTGCTGCTTAGTCGCTTGTTTAACCGGAATCTTGCCAAACTGCGGTTGTGTCATAACGACTAAAGACAAATTAGACTGCGGTATTCGATGCATTTTCTCCCAAATAGTCTCGCGGTCGTCTTTAACCAGCACGTCTTGATAAAGGTCTTGCCCGTTTTTATCCTGTTTTGGATTGCCTTTTTCGTCTAACACACGTTCTTGAACGATATTGCCATCTTTGTCACGTTTGGGCGACATACCTACAAAGAGCATATTTGATGTATCTTTGTAAAATAGCTTGTGTTCGTGATACCAGTTGGCAAGTACGGCATCGGGTACCGTGATACACGTGCGTTTCGCTCTGCCCATTTGTTCGTTGTAGGCTTGTAGCGCTAATGCTCCGTAGGATTTTCCAAGTCCGACGTCCCACCCAAGAATCCCTTTGCCTTCTCTGGATAATCTCCTAATCCCTTCATTTTGGTAACTGTGCGGAATAATTTTCCCGCTAACATTTTTTAACCCAAGGTCGCTATTGCTGAAATTAAATTCAACATACCCATTAAATGTTTCGTTATAACGATTGGTTAAGTCTTCACCATCGGAATGGGATTGCATAAACGCGTTAAACTGCTCTTCTAACGCTTTAATGCCGTCCTTATATTCAGCTACTTTAGTGCCGCCCGCGATTGGCTTTTCATTAAGGTAGTTAACGATTTGCGGAACGATTCCGCCTGATACCCCAACTGCCTTCCATTCTCCACGCTCTTCGCTATAGGTAATCGTGCGTTTATAGCCATTGGCTTGTAAAAACTCCAAGACATAGGCTTTATCAAACCATTTTTGCCGCATAGCAAACGTAATATCTTCAGTCGGTGTTTTACGTCGCTTTGCGTCAATTCGCTCTATTTGTCGCTTGTAAGCGGCAATAATGCGCAGGTCTTTTTCATCCAGCATGGCATCACGCATATCGCGCATCTTTTGATAAATATCACCGGAACAATATTGCTCAAGCGGCCAGATAAAGCCATCGGGCGACACCGCCATACCAGGTATTTCAACAATATCGCCTAAATCCTCTAAGCGCTTATCGCCATCGTACATTTCCAAAATTGTACTAAGCTCAACGGGGTCTTGATTCTTCTCGAATAAGTAAGCAATGATTGAGGTTACATCGGCGCTATTGTACTCATCGGCTTCTTGCTTAAGAATTCCTGACTCAAGCATTGGTGAGAAATTACCTTTTTCATCAATTGAATTGATGAACATGCCTAGTCGTTTTGACTCTTTACCGGCTAACACTAAACCGGAAATATCTTTAGGGCTGCCGTATTTCACAACCTCATGAAGAATAATCTCTTTAAGCTCATCCAGTTCGCCCTGGTCATTACTACCACTATTAAGATAGCCTTCGATTTTTGCGCCAATGATTGCGCCACGGAATGCCCGCCATTGATGCTCAGGCGGTTGTAAATCTGAAAACCGTAACGCGTCTTTAACATAACCCGGAACAATATTAGGATATGCGGCTAACGTTGACTCAACCTGCGCCCAATTGAGCGACAAAATCCCCGCATCGGTAGACATCAAGCCTTCCAATGCTTCAATCGAGTCAGAGCCATATTGAGCTAAATCAATAATCGTTTTCTGGGTGTCATAGGTCACTTTTTTCCATTGACCGGCTTTAAGTTCGTAATCAAGGCCATTGATTGTTTTAATATCACCTTCAGAATAATTTCTGGTTATCGGCTCAGCTTCATCCAATAATACCCAATCAATGCGCGAATCAAACTTAACCGCTAATGACCGCTTAAGCGCCTCATCGGTCATGTTTTCGCCAGCAATAACTTTATCTGAATCACGGAATTTAGTGGGGTCTTTTGGCACGAATTCACCTTTAATGAATTTCTTGCCTTCGCCTTGCCAGTATCGACCTTCGATGAATTCATCCCACACGACATTAGTAGCTTTAAGCGTATCAAAAGGTTAAATCGTCAACTCGACTTAAGAATTCTGCACCGTGCTTACGCATCACCAACACATCGACTACAACATCCGTGCCTTGCTTGCCGAACGTTTTAGACGGTAACTTATGCCCACCTAAGAATTCGGCTTTTTTGCTAATCGCAATACGGAATTTTTCCCATGCCTTGCCTTTAGCTTGAATGATATTAACCGGCACGATAAGACAAATTAAACCGCCTGGTTTAACTTTATCGATAACGCGTTGAACAAAATAACGTTCAATTAGCTTTTCATTTTTATATTCCGGGTCATCATGCGCCGATGCGCCACGGGCATTCCCGAAGGGTACGTTGCCTATAACAGCATCAAAACTATTATCATCGGCATTGACCGCTAATAGCTCAAACGATGAATTGCTTACTTTGTCATTAGGATTTAACACCTGTGCGACAGTCGCGCTTGTTTCGTCGATTTCCGTACCAGTAGCAATAACACCTTGAGGCTTAGTTGCCAAAAACACACCTGCACCACTACTGGGTTCAAGCACGTTGCCGTTTTCAAAACCATTTATTTTAAGCGCATCCCATACACCTTGGGCAACATGCGTAGGTGTGTAGTATTCATGCTGCGAATTAATTGTTAAGCCGCCTTTGCCTGAGTATTGTTTAAGCAGGTTAATTTCATCCGACGTTAATGTCGCTGGGTCTTTACCTGCGCGTATCAGGTCGGTAATTGATTTAACTTGGGCGTTGATTTTCTCGCGAGTTTTAACTCCGCTGGCTTGTAATCCGTAATCGCTATTATCAACCTGAGTTGATATAACTTGCTCTTCTAATGGCGTTAAAGCCTCTTTTGCATCTCCAACAACCCCAAGCTTAATTAGTGCATCGGCCTTAGCCTTTTGCGCCGCTCGCTTTTCTGAAAATGATGGATTACCGGCAAGAATTGCATTTTGTGCGGAAATTATTTTTTGTAATTCTCGTTTTTCTTTGAATGAGAGCATGGATGCGTTCCATAGAATAAGGCGATGATGCTTGTATTCTATGGGTTAGGCTAGAGTGGTTTGCGCGGTTTTCCTTTATGTAAAAAAATATTTTCATGTAACTATTGCGCATTAGTTACAACCTGCTATTATTATCACAAGTCAAACGCAATCTTGGGGTAGTTAATATGAAAAAGCATAGTTATGACGGCTATACCGTTATGTATGTCTTTGTTCAAAACAACAGATTGGTTATGGCTAGTTGTGGTCATAACCACAAAACGATTAGTGCATGTAAAAATTGTACTAATCGTATAGACAGTGTGCAGTCTTAGCCCTTCGTTTATAGGACATTACAGCAAAACGTTTTGGGTAATAATTTAAAGCGAGCGATTCCCGCTCAGATTAACCGGAGAACTAACATGAACACTTTAAACGAGTTTCTTAATGCAGAAAAAAATGGCGATTTTAGCGTCTTAATAAACACAGAAAAAGGCGCTTTTACAGTATCTGAGATATGGTCTATGTTGCTACACCAACATAGAAAAACTCATGATAGAAAAACAAAAATGCCAGCACCGACAATTGGCGCATTCAATAAAGCAATTAGAAAGCTTAAGAAAAAAGAGTTAATAATTGCCGAACATGAAAAAAGTATTGCTGAAATAGTTAAAAATAACTTTAGTGATTCAAAAGTTATTTATGTAAGTAATTATGACGATTCATCTGACGGCCCTAGTGTTTTCGATACGTCTTACGACGGCAGTCATAAAATAAAAGTTGCTGACTTTACTTATGTAAACGTTAATTACAAGACTTTTCAAAAGATAGATGATTATTATTTTTTCCCAGTGCTGGATGCTTGTGATTACTACTTGGTATTTGATAAAAAAGGCTTTGATTATCTGCTTTGGTCTAATCTTAATCATGAGCAGCGGACAGCCAAGCAATTTATTGAATACATAGGGGAATCAATTGAATCACTTGCTTTAAAAACAAGGTATCAACTATCCGATTTTTTTGAAAAAATACTTTTAGGTGATTATGGGACGGTCACTTTCACGAATATTAGTGAAGACAATAATCATGCTGAAGCCGCTATCGAAACAAAGAATGGGATGTTCGTTTGCAAAGCCTATTTTTCAGGATTTGAGCGTAAAGATGTCATGAAAAGGATATTAGCATCATGAGCGAATTAACACTATTAGCCGTCGGTCAGCCATACCCAATCGACGTAAAACAACACCAAGCTGAAGGCGCTAGCGCTGAATTCTTGGTATCTGGCAACATTCCTAAGAATTTTGTTGCCAGACATAGATAGCAAAGAACTCAACGCGCTTAAATCAGGGATGATGATTGGCGGTATGCTATACGAAAAAGGGGCGATGCTGTTGATGTTTCAATTTTATGGCAGCAACGGTAAACCGTTATTGTCATTCGATTGCCCGTTTGATGTGAGGTTAATCCCTAAAGATAAACTGCAATTACATTCAATCGATAACGCTGAGCAGCGTCTAGCTATCGAGATTCATGTTGTTGATGAAAATAACACCGTGCGTGTTTTGCGTTATGTAACCATGCCACCTGATATGACGCTAGCGTTTTTATCATCGGTACAAGAGCAGCTTGTTGAGCTTAATAACGGACAATCGGTAATGGCAAACTGGATGAAGCATCCTATCGACCAATTAATTAAACAGGGGAAAACATGGACAATGGGAAGATAAAAAACCACGCGAAGTTATTTTTTATGTTTACTGCATTTGGAGAGCCAAAATGATTATTGAAGAAGTAAAAAATGGGGTTGTAAAATTTAATAATGGATATAGATGCTTTTCGCTGGATAAAGAAAACCTTGAAATAAGGATTAAAAACCTTAAGATGCGAGGCATTCAAACAGAAATAGAGTTTAAAGCTCTGGCTGAAATTAACCGTCAAGAAAAAGAGGCTATTGCCAATGAATAGCCACCCATCTCCAGGCGCTGCATTAGCCGCGTTGCGCCAACGAGTCGAAAAAATTTGTCCTGAGTGTGGGGTAAAATTCATGGGATACGCCAATACAGGCGTAACCGGGTGCAAAATCCATGCTGGTCTTATCAGACAACGGAATAGACGAGCAAAACTAAAAGAAGGTTAAGCCGCCATTTTTTCAGCTTCAGACAATAGCCGTGTCAGCACATCTGCCGCCTCATTCAACTTGGCATCCAGCTCATCCATTAAACCGGCTTCTTCAATTTGTGCGGCAATGTCATCAAGGTGTTGGCCATACTTTTGAATGTCGGTTTCGGTCATCAATTCGTCTAATTCGCGCTCGAACTGGGATTTTTTATCGTCGTTTACCGCCATATCGGATTCTCCTTGCTCGTCATTGCTATCATTACCACTTATCTCGCTTAAGGTTTTTGGCGTCCAATACAAATCTAACTCTACATCTGACGATGTAATCTCAGGTATGCTGATATAACCAAGTTCGCCACCGTAACCTAAATCGGCTAACCCGAATGCTTGGCTCTGTGGTTTGACGCCTTCTTTTTTGTCATCGGGTGCGCCCTTATCCTTTTCGGTAATATACCAATCCATGCTACCTTTAAAATAATGCAAGTATGCAACTGCATTATCGCCTTGTCCGTCAGTCTCATAACTGCTTGGCATGGTTTTTATAACGTTGGCAATTTCGACTAATTTATCTTTGAAATGCTGGCCTTCTTCGCCTTTAAGAGCTGATTTAATAACGCTTAGTTGCGATTTGCCAATAAAGGTTTTTATTAATGGCATAACTCTAGCAACTTCTTCATCAGTTGCTTTACCGCTCGCAATATCGATTACGTTGCTAAGGTTTTGCTCGATTTTCTTTAGTCTTTCCTGTTTTTCATCATCGGTTTCCATTTTCATCCATGGGTAATCGACTAAAACATCAGCCGGAATATCTTTACCAGCATCAATCGCCTGTTTAACCATGCTCTTATGAAACTCTTTAAAATCTGAAACATTAGGCTCTTGGCCTAAAAAAGCAAAATGACCACTCATTATTTCTACCCATTTTGCTTGTGTCACTTGCCATGCTTCGCCACCACTGTTTTCAAACTCATCTAATGGTGAAATAGGTGTGGATTGTTCAGGTAATTGATTAGCTAAATGCGGCATTACCGGCTCGATATAACCTAAAATATCTTTAACAGTTTTATCAATATCGGTCACAGATGGTTCAGATGTAGCTAAAACATCAATGCCCGTAGCACCTCTATAAAACGTCACCATGCCATTAAGCTCAATGCGCACACGGGCGATAATTTCTCCGTCTTTACCGATTTGAGCGCACAATGTATTAGGCTCAACAGCCGCACTATCAAATAATGCACCGTTAAACGCGCTAGCGCTATAGTCGCCCCAAGTTATCTGCCCACCATAAGCAATCACTTCGTTGTTAACGATAAACGCGGATTTTGCGAACTCTAGCTTGTCGTCATCAATTAACGCTTGACGATAACCGGGTGAACTTGTGCTT
This sequence comes from Methylocucumis oryzae, assembly GCF_000963695.1. Classification (GTDB taxonomy): domain Bacteria; phylum Pseudomonadota; class Gammaproteobacteria; order Methylococcales; family Methylomonadaceae; genus Methylovulum; species Methylovulum oryzae. The sequence continues at coordinate 21,920 of NZ_LAJX01000004.1, read as the reverse complement.
TCGTCTTCTTCAAAACCTAGCTTTTCAATGACAAACTGTTGAAATTTAGCGTCTCTTTGCTTAAGGTAGACTTCCTGCTCATCTTCATCTAAATAAAATTTATCTTGGTCGCGTGGGTCTGGAACGGGCGCGCCAATTTCTTGCGGTAATGGAATAATTGATTCATCACTACTTGTTTCTTGAACATCATTTGACTCAGGCGTCTTTACCGTTCCAGAATTTGTAACAACGGCATCTATCTGTGCGGCAATTTCGGCAGGTGTAGAGGCTAGATTGTCACCTATTTCGGCTTGGTAATCTGCACCTTCTTTTACTTCAACCCAAAATCCAACAACATTAGCCCCAGCTCCAACATTTTTAAAATTGAAAATTGCTGAAAACCCATTTTTTGTTAAGTTATACGTTTTATCTCTGCCAGACATCCACCCCAAATTAAGAAGAGCTTTCCATACGGCAGGAATTCTTTGTTGAAATAAGGAATCTAAAACATCCTGATAACGCAACTCCATGTTTGCAACACCTTTAATTTGCTTGTAGCCTTCGGGGGTTATAGGGTCTAAATCGTTATCATTTGCTTGGGCAGACTGACCGCTATTTTCTGGGTATTCAGCTCAGGTAATCCTTCGCGTCTAGCGTTTAGCCTTTTAAGTCTAGTATCAAAATCAACAGATGTATTATTTACCGCATTCCACCGTGCAATCCGCTTATTAATCAAATCAATTTGATTGCTAAGCCTACCCTCTAAATCTTCATCGTTTTTCATAATGCCACGCGCTAGCAGGGCGTTGATTTCATCGATTTTCGGCAATAACCGACCCGGTACATCGGCGGCTTTAAATTCATCCGCCGTATGGCCTGAAAGGTCATCAAGCGCATATCGAATTGAGTCAATTAAATCCCGTGCCTGTGATTTTGTTGCTTTTCTAATTTTATTGGGTTTAGGTTCAACAGTAGTTGGTGGAGTGTCTGAAATAGTGCTTTTTACATTTTCAACATATTCCATTACTTTTTTAAACCATTTGAATCTTTCAAATTTATTCTGTGCGTTATTGTAGTCAACAACATAAGATTTTTGCAGCTCGACTAACAATGCTTCAACACCTCTATCTCTGTTGTTTAAGTCAAAAACATAATTTAATGCTTTAAAAGCGGCGGCACCATGACAAATGTAATCAATTGCTGTCGCTTCTTCATTCGCTTGTATAGTATGCATCTCTCCAAACGCCTTAACGAATGCTAAAACACCCTTTGAGCCAGTGGCTATTTCAGCAAATTCATTGACTTTACCACTAACATAGCCTTTTATTTTTTCAAAAAACTCGCTTTGCTTGTTATGGAATTGTTTAGTTATTTCTGATGATGGTTCAATAGTAGAATGTTGTGCAGGCGTTGCTTTAACAGCAGTTTTCAACTGCTCAAGCTCGATTTTTGCATCATTAATCTGCCCTTCCAGCGATGTTATTTCATCCAATAACGCCGATTTTTGCGCCGCACGTTCAGCGACTTTCTTATTTACGCGCTGAAACGCAGGGCTATTTTTTTCAGCTAGCCGCATTAACCGGGCGGCCACTTGTTTCACGTCCAGGTCTTTGCCTTTCTCCGGTGCAACTACAATGGTCACGTCTTTTTTATTTATTAGCCATTTCCAGCTAATCATTTCATCGCTGGGATTAAGTTTCTTAGGCGTGGTATCAGGATTATGGAAAAACGCTGAAATAGTCTGCCCATCCGACAATGAAAAAACCATTGCCACGTTGACGGTACCATTTTTAGTAAACGGTTCAGTAAGCGTGGCGTCAGTGGTTTTTAGTACGCTACTTGTCGCATCTAAAACTCGCGTCATGGCTTCCATTTTGCGTTGCATAAACTGATACGGTGTCACCATCGCATCTAAACCTAATACCTGGTCAGCATCTTCGTAAATATCTTGCTGGTTTGCGGCATCAAAGATTAAACCATTATCGCCTTGGCGAATGGCATACAGCAATTTATCAAGGTCTACGTCATAAGGGTTTGCTGAGCTATCCCAATACACCGCTTTTAAATTAATAATATTAGTGCCTGGCGATTGAATAGACATTGATAAATCTCCGGTTTTTAACCACGTTTTAAACTGTGTAATTGATAACGCAACGATGCTATGCAAGCCATTCCAGCCGCGTTCATAACTATGCTTATATGCGCTAATAGCTGCGTCTTCATCGACAAACGCAAGCATGACTTTATGTTCGTCGAATTTGCCGTTAACAAATTGATTGATGATATAAACTTGGTCGGCTTCAGGATATGGGCCGATAAAACAATCAACCGCATCGCCGTCAGCGCCCTTTGTGCCGCAAATGTAACCGTAATGCGCCGCTAATAATGAACGCCATTCTACGCCGTTGCTATCCATGCCTACGCGGTATGTTCCGAACGGGTTTTCTATCGCTATTTGCAAGCCATGCAACCAGAACTTACCTTTTTTATAGTTACCGGCTTTTAGTTGCCCGATAAAAGGTTGCTTTGTTGTATTGTTGTACGCAGTTGCTGATGATTGTGCGGCGGTTTCGATTTTTATGACTGGATTCATGGCTGCACCGATTGCGCTATCTCAAACACTCGATAAATCTGTTGTTCACTCAGTTCTAATGTTGAACCCATTATAAGAATGCGTTGATTGTTGCTCCAGAATTCGTCATGGTCTTTCCAAAGAATTTGCATGAATATATCGCCAGAATTAGCGACAGCTTGTTCTACAGACTCTAGTAAAGATACTGCAAGCTGAAGCTCTTGGCTGTATAAAACCAGAGCTATTTTAAACTCGGATTTTTTTACTTTGATTATTTCTTTCTCTATAACGTCCATGTCATCGCCAGTTCTAACAATAGCTCTTGCGCCTTGAAAAAAAACTTGTTTTGGGTCTGGAATATTAATAACTTCTGAGCTAAGTATGTCGTAAATCATAGAATGGCTTCCACAAAATCTAAACAAGCCCACGTCAAGCTTAAAGCAAGATTCACAGAAATTCTTATTGTGCAGCTTGATGACCCTGTGTTTTCTAACGATGTCCCTACCGTACCAGTGCCTAAGTTGCCACTGTTCATAAATGCGGTTTGCGCGTTTTCTCCATTGTCAGACAACTCCCAGTTTACCGCGCTCGCAGCTATATTGTTTGCAATGGTGTGAGTAAGTAATAGTGTCGAATTAAGATATAGCCTTGGGTTTTTTGTCGATACTGCACCGTTTTCATATCTAAACCTTGCTCTTATCTCGACTGTCCTATTGCTAAAAAAACCCGAAGGCAATGCTACATTAGCTATATCAAATACATACTCACCGCTTGAGTTTGATATATTGCCGGTTATTGATTGTTCTACCGGCCAATAGCAAGTGAATTGGGACGTGCTTACAAAAGTAAATTTATACCATCCTGATAATATCCCCCCCGTTCCTGTCAGATAGATAAGCCTACCATTTAAAGCTGAGGTTAGCCTGTGATTAGCTAATGTTACAGTTATTGTTGTTCCAGTTTGACTATATGTCGCACCAGTCAGACTAGCTACAATATATCCCTCGCTTTTTGACATCAGAGGAATGCTTCCTACTTGTAGCCAGGTAGCTCCATCGTAATACCATAAACTTCCAGTAGTTCCGATGTCGGTAAATCGGTAAATACCTGCGCCAAAAGCGGCTAAAGCCGCCCTATTTGCCCAAATATCACTGGGTGGGTTGACCCGCAGTTTACTTAATACATCAATCACATTATGCCCTGACTAAAACACGATAGGCATTAGATGATGGTGCGCTATCAAACACAATAGTAACGCTGTTAACACTAGTTCTCTGCACCTCGACAAGCACGGTGTCGTAGTTTCCGCTATTACGATAAACATCAACAGTTACATCACGACTATTTAAATTGTGCGTAACGGTATAGCTAGTCGCCGAACCGTCTCCAATTGTTTGATTAAACTTCTTACTCGCGAAAATAGATGATGCTAACTTTAATGGCGTTAGCATTCGCGCATCATCTGTTCCGGCATCGGTTTCAGATTGTGTAGCTATTTCAGCAATACCTGAACTGCTTTCTGATGCAGCCCCCGCCGATGTACCAAACACAGTCCAAGCCAAGGATGTCGTATCTAGTGTTGCGTTAACTACGGTCTGACGGTAAGTAGTTCCAGCATTAGTACCTTCTTCAATAGTTACGACAGCCTGTTCTAGCTCATCAGCCGTCGAACAATCTAAGCTACGCGTCATCGCGACGGACGCGCCATTCCAGATATATATGCCGTTTTGAGAGGCGGTTGTCTGTTCCGATACCAACACCCTATCATTTGACGATAGCGTTATGCCGTCAATCGTTGCACCTGGTGATGATAAATTGATATTGCCTTGCGTTTTAACCCGACAAGAATCTTTCCAAGCAAGGCCTTCAACAGCGCTATCAACATAGGCTTTAGTCGCCGCATCTTGTGCAGATGTAGGGTTAGGTAAATTAATTATCTTGCGGATATTACCAAAATCTAAAGTTCTTTGTACATCTACCGCCATTGTTATACCCTCTTAGTTATGAGCAGATAGCCAAACCAGCCATCGGCGTATCAAAATAAATAGTGACTTGATTAATGCTGATATGCTGTACTTCTGCAATAATTTGCATGCCACCTAGATTAGTTACTTGGACATTAGGCCGCCGCCCTAGATTGTGATTAACAACCCATATATCTGATGATGTAGATTGTGTGTATAAAAACTGCCCACCGGAAGAGCCGTTTAAAGATGATAACCATTCCTGCTCAGTGCCTAAAAACCCATTATCAACCGCAATTTCATAAGCGCTTTTACCGGTATCCCCAAGTCTTAAAACATGCTTTTTAATGGGAGGCGCACCATCAATCTCAAGTCTATGCTTCATAGCCGTGTAATCGCCTCTTCAACTTTAAAAACAATTGTTTCAGTTAGCGTTTTTTCGCCGTTTTCTAGTTCTAAAATGTCTAAGTAGAGGGTTCCAGGCGGCCAGGATGTTGTGTCATTAGCCGATAACTCATATTCACCACTAATAGCATCAATAACAGCTACATCTAATATCGCAACGCGTCTACCTCGCTTGTCTCGCACATGCGAGTGCAATGCGATATTAGATATATCTCGTGGAGTATCATCATCATTTAATGCAAAGCCGCTCGCTTTAAACGAGCGGCCTTGCTTAATTTCAAAGTCAAAAGACATTGATTTTTAAACACCCATTCTCAATGTCGGTTGTGCCGGAGGTTTATTTAATACATGGTCAATTGCGTAACCTGACATAAACAAAGCTCCCAATATCAAAGGGTCGCTAATATCGGTTTTGCCATCACTAACCATTTGCATGACAACCACACCACTCGCACCGATACTCGCTAATGTGTACTTAATCGCACCGAAGAAATACTCTATCGGTGAGCAATTGAGTTGATTCTTATACGAGCTAACAAAATACTGAAAAATCGCGCCTACACCGCAAATGCCTAACATAAAAATCACGTTCACAATCTTAATAGGAATCTTGCTTGCTGTTACGTTTAAATCAGGTTCGGCAGCCATCGCCAAAGGCACACACGCCATTAATACGATTGCCATCAATAGACCAAAAATTAACATTACTGTATTTCTCATTGCTTTCTCACTTGGTTAGTTAAAAACTACGTTGTTACGCCTTTCAATTGCGCTATTTCTTGCTGCAAATCCGTTAATACTTCTTTCAACCCATCGCGCTTAGCGGTCAAGACTTCCAGCATTTTTGGCGCGGGTGTTTTAATTCCTTTGGGTATTTCGATTTGTAGCGCGGCTAATTTCTTTTGCCACTTTACTCGGCTCGCGTCGAGTATATTAACAATCTCAATAACCGCTTTTTCGTGATTGTCCTGATGTTTAATCGGTGTCAGTTTTTTATTAATTAACACCTGAAAAACATCGCCGGACTGCTTAATTCGCAAGGTCACTGTTTGCGAATCAGCAAAAACAAGATTCATTTCCCGGTAGTTAATACCGGATGTGCGCTTAGCTTTTGCATCAACATCAACTTGCGCAATCGGGCAATGATGTTTTTCAAACGACTTGCTAATTGTTCGCGTCGCCTTGTCTTTATCACTGGCAAGGTCTTCGTAATTAAACAATAAATTGCTTGCGGGTATTGTGTTTGACATTATTTATCCTTAATCCATCCGTGTTTTTTCATTTCTTCAGGATTTAGTAATTCAATATCAATCCCACTAGGTAATGGAATAATTGTTATTGGAGATATATTTCTAGGTTGTATAGCAGCCCTAAATGAATCCATTAAAGTGTCAAATTGTTGCCTATTCAGCAGTGATGCATTTCTAAGCACAATCATATCGCCGGGTTTTAATTGTGGAATAATTTCAGCAATAATTTTTTCGTTTGTTTCCATTAGTTTGGTTCTCCTGTGTTGCCTGCCCCGGTATCCACGCCACTATGGGTATGCGTTGCACCGACATTCTTACCTTCATGCGTTAATTCGCCGCCGCTAATCGCGACATCGCCATGCAGCTCAATGGTTGCAGCATTGAGCTTTAACACGTTATCAGCCGTTAATTCGATATTGGCATGATGAAACCTGCGCCAATCAACCTCATTGCCCGCCGATGGATTACGATACCCGGTAATAATTGGGTAACGTTGGTCGCCGCCAATAAAGGCAACCCAAACGGTATCGCCGTCTAAGATTTCTATCTCGGTATTTTTTTTGTCACCGATTGGGTATTCAATTTCAGCTACTGGTAACTCATCGCCGCCATCGGTAATGCCTGGGATGCTTACGCGCACCTGTCTAGTCGGGCCGTCATAACCTTTAACCACAGCCGGATAACGCCCTGGATAACTAAACATTCTCTAAACTCCCTAGCCATAGCTTGGTGTATTGGTCAGCCATGCCGTTATCCCCCGTTTCAACCACATGCGCGGCGGTAATAACTACTAATGGAGATGCTCCATCCACCTCAATCACATCACCACCCGCTATATTCATATTTAACGTGACTTTCGACTTTTTCTTATGCACCAAGCAACGGGTCATGTTCTGAAGTTGTTGCGCGTTTTTATTCGGGATAAATAAACGCGCTCTGGCTTTTGAGATATTGCCGGATACCACGTTGCCATTTTTATCAAGCGAATAAAAACTAGGCACTTCGTGACGCTCTAAAAAGCCGCTCTTCACATCATCCGAGGCATTGTTGGGGATTTTCAACATCGCTTTTTGCCGGAATAAATCTGCATAGCGAAAAAACTGCATTTTGCCGTTTTTCCAACGCACTTCGCCGCCTTCTTCTTGCAATACTCTAGCAATTTCAAAGCTAGGCGTACTACCAACAAAACACGAAAAAGCCGGAATGGTTATGTCAGAGTCAAAGCCTTTAAACGTCGCTCCGGCTGCTTTATAAATCGCCATTAAGCTAGTTTTAGTCTTGATAATTGCGCGTTCTCGCTTAAATGCGATAGATGCACAGTTATCAAGAAAGGCGATTAAGCTAACGCCGCCAAAATTTCTATCGCCTTGTGACACACGATTTTCAACCGGATTAATTTTGATGATGCGAAACGTGTCACCGCTTACCGTTAACACCTTACCTTCAACAAGCTGCGCCGCTAAAGCGTCATCGGTTCTGATTTGGGCTTCAAACGTGACCGGAACAGGCACTAAACCTGTTCTAATCACAGCGGAAATAATCAAATCGCCGCGTATTTGTTCGCCTTTTTCAGTTGCAATAATCACTAAAATGTCTCTATGTCTCGGTAAAACGCTTTATGGGCTAATTCGTTTTCTGCTTGCATAATTTCTTGCATGACTTCACTGGTAGACCGGCCAAACACATCAACCCCCATCATCCTAGACGCTTCTAACTGAACAGCGGTTTCGCGGTCAACATAAAGCAAAAACAACGGTCTAATAAGCGCCCATTCCGAATAGCTTAGTTCTGTCGAACTATCGATAGTCGTAGGCTCACTGGTAATCGCCGCATATCCAGCATAAAACAGCGTGGCCGTGACCGCTTGAGCCATCACCGTGTCGCTGTCTAACAGTAGCGTATCCGGCTTTTCTTCCGTAACGTAACGCCCTACTAATTCCGTTAATGTCATTAGCGGTAGTTATCCGAATTACCTTGCTCAACTTCGCCGAAGTAATGGAAAAACAACGTGCCACTAAACGTTAAAACCTGTGTTCTGTTTTCAAAATCCCTATCAGGATTTTCCATCGTGAAAAAACAGTCATAAATCGGCTTGTACCGCAAATGAGCTTGCGGAATACCCTCATACACTTTTGCGTCAAACGTGCCGCCGTTTTGCAAAAGCTGAAGCAACATATCATCAACAGAACCAGCAACAACCTCTTGAAGCGTTACTGCACCTTGGTGGTTAAGCTTTGCTTGTCCTGATTGCCATCTTGATGTACCCATGATAGTCGGCACTTCAATTTCACCTACCGGCGTCACGGTAGGCCAAGGGAATTGCTTGGTTAGCAAATACATCCCTTCAAAACCTTCGATGACCATTGAGCCATCGCTTGAAATTACTTTGTCGCCAAGCGCTTTAATTTCACTATGGCGTTTTTTTAAATATTGCTGCTCTGAAACAGTCATTGCCTCTGTCCTGGTTAATTAACATCGGCAATTACTTTATGCAGTTAAAACGGTCGCTTTTTCGCGTTTTCCTAATGTGTTATGTACGATAGCTGTTACGATTAAATCTTGGGTATGATTTTACCAGCCCGTAAATCAGCCAAACTTAATCCCCCCGTATATTGGCAATGAGCCATCTCTTTAAATTTTTTCCAGCGCCCAGCCCATTCCAGACCAAGTGATTCAGCAATCTCACCACAAATTTGAAATGTCTTTAAATCATTCCATTGAGCTTTGCCATCACGAACTGGAACAAAATCAAACGCGCAACGAAAATTATGAAAGGATTGTCCAGCTTTAGCATTAGTTATTATTTTTCCCGGCTTAGTGCGTCCTTGCGCATAAAGCGCTGTTTGCGACTCAAAATCACGATAGGTGCTTGTTATAATCACATCTATTTTATTATTCCTACATAGCTCTATGAATTTTCTACATTTTATTTCAACGAAAGGGTGTAATTGTTCTAGTTCACGGCTATTAATCATGGTTATACCTCTGCGTTTTATTTACTGTCGTTTTTCCGTCGCCCAATACCTTCAATTTCGGTTTTCAACTCCTCTATCGTTTCGTTTAGACGCATAATTTGCGATGTTAATGTCGAGTTTTCAGCTCTAAGCTTTAAATTCTCGGTATGTATTTCATTAACCCGCTTAATCGCTTCTTGATATTGCTCATCCACACGCTTTATTTCGTCTCGTAACATAGTGATAACGTCCTTGTTCGCTTCCGTAGAGGCAATCTGTGTGTCAGCTATTTTTGATTGCAAAAACAGCTTTTTAAATCCGATAAAAATCACTGGAATAGCGGTTACTACCGAACCCACAATTAACCCAATACCGTCTTTGCTTTCTAAGTCCATAGTCATCGCCTCATCTTTGCAACCATTTTCATAAAATTACCCAAGGTCTGAATCACTCGGTTTATTCGGTCAACCTGGGCAATCTGTATTGTTATTTCGTTCTCTTTTTGCTTTTTCCAGTTCTTAAAAGCGTCACCGGTAAGAAACTGGTCTATTGCGCTAACCGGCAACGTGTACGCCTCTGGTAACGAACAGTTGGCATACAGCACTGCGTTATCAATCGCGCTATGCAGTTGATGCTGCCAGTCCTTTAATGCTTGCGGGGATGATTGCAGATACGCGAAATCGGGCAGGCGGCAAGGTAGAACCGACCTCCCTTGGCATAACAACAATGCCCTTATTGTTTAACCCAAGACTAAACAAGTGGTCGAGTTGTACCCAACCGCTATAAAAGGCGGTTCTGAGTTGTCGGAAAATGCTTTGTGGATAATTGAGAAAAACGTTCATCCGATGCAGTAATTGCTCATCGTATGCGCCTTCGTTTTGATAGGGATTTAATATAGGTTGGTCAACAATAGACAGCATCGCCGCCATGCAGCCTAGCTCCCAATATTGCAGTTCGGTAACAACGTGGTTATTCGGTAGCTTAACTTCACCTTGTAGGCGTTCAATCGCTTCCGCCATGCCACCGGTTAAATAGCTTATTTGCCAATGGTCATCGCCAATAATGCCTAAATCGAATACTTTAAGCTGGCGTTCACCATCCAATTCGACATCAAAGGCGGCGTTTAAATAATCGGAATAATGCCCATTTTGACTTAGTTCAAAATCGGGATGCGGCGAAAGCGCGGAAAGGTATTGGCACAAGAGTAAATTTTGTTCCGGTACCGTCAGCTCTTGTACCGAATTAACGCCGTCGAGAGTAACAACGTAGGAAAGGAATTCGCGTATTGACCGCCATGTAGACTCTGGCGGCAAACTTGATAAAGCAAGCGACTGACCGACTGTCAGCTCACTATAAGACGCTTTAAGCCTGCGCGTCCTGACTTCTTGAAATTGCGGGAGCATAATCTAGCCTGTTTAATGTACTGTTGGCTAGATTATGGTGGTTCGTGGGAATGGAGTTGTCGGGTTTTCCTAATTTATTTTAGGTTGAGACGCCGAATTACTGGCTTAGGGTTGCTTGCTAATATCCATACTTGCACCACACATCAGGATTCTCATTTAACCCTCTAGGCTGTTCAATAATACCCAGCATTTCGTTAAACTCTTCTTCATCAAGATAAAATCTTAAGACTTTTGCAAAAGCTTCTTTAAATTCATCATTCCGTTCTGCACAAGCTTTATACTTGTTCATTAAATCGGCAACAACTATTTCACAAATTTGGTCATGATTTATCTTTACCTGCATTGAGCAGACATCTTGAAATTCTCTAAATTTGTCTATCAATCCAACATCGTTTTTTATGCTCATAATTCACCTAAAACTAATTTGTATCGTCAAAATCAAATGGCATTGTTTCTCCGTATCTAGGCGCTTGCTTATCCAATCTAGCTATAAAATCTTGCCAATTATTTGAATCTCTCATTAACCAAATAACACCGCCAAGATGCTTAAGTAACTCTTGCCTGCCATATCCGGCTGTTAAATGTCGATGTAAATGAGTTTTCTTTTCTTCCTTTTTTGCTTCTTCTTTTAAAGCATCTAAAAACGCCTGGGGCAAGCCTTCTATAAACAATATCATTGGTTAAATGCCCAAAATAACTAGGTTTATAATTTGAATTTTTAGGCGGATAAGGTATGCCGCGTAATCTAAACATATTTTCATAAAACTCATGGTCAAATGTCTTAATCCAAGGCTGTAATTCCTTTGCTACAAATGCTTCGAGTATTTTTGCTAGAGCATCTTTTTCCCTATCTTTTTGATAGCCTGTTGCTTCATCAACTAAAGCGGATATTCCAACTCTAGCAAAACCTCTTATAAGGGTTTCGGCAATTAGATTTTGCTGCGAATCTATTTTGTTATTTTTTCTTGACGAATCCATTATTACCTCACAAATTTCAGGTAATAAGATTGCATCATAACCAAAAGCGCTTCTTCCTGCTTTTGGAAGAAATTCAATAGGCGAATTTATGCGCGCAAGTAAATCATTGTTTATAAAAGATATAACATCTTTTTTTGCAAGGAAACGAGGGGTTTTTTGCGCGCCATCACCAGCAACACTTCCCCCCCGCGATTTCCTGTGAATGCTTCTGATATTCCTCTTTGAGATAAAACTCTCTGCCCATTACTTAATACATAACAAGGTATCTTTATATCTAAAATTATTAAGATACCGTCATGAGTTGCTTTTGGCATTTCCTTTCTGCGCTTTTTAGCATCAACCATAGCTAATGACTTGGCTTTTCGCTCTTCAATAGTCATTTTATCCGCAAGAGCTTTTCCGCCTTTAGCCTTTCCTATTAAATCTTTATGTTCAGTCATAACAATCACCTAATCGCAAAATAAGCTATTATTTTACTGGAATTTTTTATTAATGCGAGTAAAAACATGCATAAAAGTAAAAATAAAGTTTAATATTGAAAATTAATCGATTTTAAGTAGATTACAACTATTAATTAATCTATTTCCGCAAGTCTGTACCGAGTAGGCCGTCCGTGGCCTTTATTGTTAGTGATTCAAGGTTTCAAAAAATGCGTGTTCTGACTGTTGGTAAATATCTTCATTTACTTTAACGATTAAGTCATGGCCTAATCGAATAGTTATTTTCTCACCACATGCACGGCGCAAGGCTTGTTTTAGCTTAGTCTTGCTAACGAGAACTTGGTCATCGCTTAAAACAACCCGTGGCATTAACTCGCCTTGAATCGCTTTTATTTTGGCGTCAACGATTTGCTGTATTTTTTCGTCTAAGGTGACTGGTTCGGCTTCTGGCTTAGGCAATAACGCAATCCGGTCATTAATCGCTTGCTCGAATTCGTTTTGTGTCATCGTGACCAAATCATCGACCGATAACCGGGCTAACAGCGATAAACATTCTAGCCGCGCACCTTCAGGAATGCGTTTGTAAGCCGGAATTTTGTCGCCTTTTTCTTTTTTAACACCGAAGTGCGTACCTAATGCACTCCACATTGAGATAACCGCCTTGGCTTGCTGGTCTTTGGGTAACAGCGCTGCACGGTCATCAATGAGCTTCTTAAGCTCGTCTTGCGTTTCAGCGGATAGACAACCAGGCAATGCGAGCTTGGTTTTTTGAGGGGTAGGCGCTCGGTTGGTGTGTCTTTTAAACCGTATGGGACGGGTGTGTTCTTAGTAAAATAAAATTCTTCCAGTTGGTCTTGTACTAGCCACGCATTATCGGTATCAAGTATTTTGGCGTGGCGTACGGTACCGCGTTCTGTCCAGAGGTAAAGCTTACGAACCATGTTTGAAATTTGTACTTCGATTTTATCTAAGTACAATTTTAGTTCTTTTAAATCAGTGCCTTTAATTATGAAATAATGAATTCCTTCAATAAAACGACTGGCGTTATTATTGAAATTTTGCTGAATTTGAATTTCCTTTGCGCCGTAAATATTAGCAAGAAGCTCAGTGGTAATAACAGGTTGGTTATTCCAAATGATAGCGGGAAGTGTTTCGGGGGATAGGGTTGCGGTATTCATGATAGTCTCCTTTGTGATTTAAGAAGACCGCCGCTTGATGTCGTGTTGGGCGGCAGCCTGACACAGGATACGACTACCGTCCAAAGGAAGACGGCCTCGCGTAAGCGAGCCTGTGCCAGACCACCAAAACGGTAGGCAAAAAAATAGCGCATGATGCGCTGGCATCCTTTGATAAAACGGGAGTCGTAAGCCCGACCTTCACAATGTGGTGAAGGCGGCATAAGGATACGCCTAATCAGATTAAAACGTCAATAATTTCAACAAAAATAAGAGTTTTATGAAAAGTCTTGATAATCAATTTTTCTTCTCAGTTGTGCAACTAGACGCCGATATAAACTTAGTTCTATTACCTTATCTTACAGACAATCATCAATTAATTCCTGATATTAATAAAAAAAGATGCTTATATATGGGCAATTTGGGATATTTATCCAAGCATGATGTTTATAGGCCACCGATATTATCAGGTCTTGTTTATGGTCAACCAAGCGTTGTTAACATTGCGAAACAATATTGCATGGATGGGCTAATTATTTTCAACAACAATCATCACGCTAATCAACTCCTTCTTGAGTTTTCTAAATACAACTCTGGCATAATTTCATACGCCAAAAAAGGTATTGATAAATATGATTTAGCAATCTGGACTAACCGATTGCATTATCTTTGTAATATTGAACCAATTTTTGAACGACGTAATTTAACAGAAAATGAATTACATACATTACTAATAGAAAAACAAGGATTTTCAGAGCAAAACTATCTTAGTGGCTATGTCATAAATTACATTAGAAAAAAAGAAGCTATTAAACGATTTAAAACTAAACCACAAAAAAGCGATATTTTTATTATTGAATTCATATACAAAGTTAGAAATAAAAACCATTATGAAAAACAAACATGGTATCGGCATAGAATCATCAAAAAAACCAAGAGTAATATTTTTGTTGAACTTTTCCCTTACTGTGGTTGCAGTTATTTAAAGCAAGGTTGGCAATCTCAAATTTCTTACGCTTTTATGGTTAAAAGAGATGATTTTGAGAAAAATGGATATGCAGCTTATAGTAATGGCTATATGCTTTATAGCAAAAGCGAATTTGAAAAAATAAAACATACTATTAAAGACGATGATGCGAAATTTAACGCAAAATTAGATGATGATATTTATGATGTTGTTGAAATTCCAATTAATAATATCCAATGGGCAATGGATATTTTAGGGATAACAAAATGGCCTGAAACTATTGAAGCGATTAAGAAAGCATTTGTTAAAGCCTCTTTAAAACATCATCCAGATAGAGGCGGAATTGCTGATATGTTTATAAAATCTAAGGCAGCAAGAGATGTATTATTGGATGCTCTATCTTAAATAAAGAATGGCGCAATAGCATCAGCATATTGCGCCGCATGGTCTACAAATAAAAATCAAACTGGTTCATTTCCGTAACGCCTAAAACCTTAATGATTATTTCCGCAGTATCAAAATTATCATCGATATTTAACAATAAATAGTGTGTATCTGGATTAAAAATTATCTGACCTTCAGCATAAAAATCACCTTTGCCAATATAGGTAAATTTATTATTCCCATCATAAGTATGGTTATTTGCGTCAATATTGTATAAGTCGATAATGTCATCGCCTCGATGAAAATCAGTTATAGTGTCATAACCTGTTTTAATTTCGGTAAAAGAAAAAAATATCGTCCCCGCCTCCACCAGTTAAAATATCATTGCCACGCCCGCCTCTTAAAAAATCATCTCCTTCTCCGGCAATAAGGCGGTCATTACCTTCATCTCCATGTAAAGAGTCTCTACTTTCACCGCCATATATTTTGTCATTACCTTTGCCGCCGTAAATCACATCACCGCCATCGCCATAAACATATTTTTTATTATCACCATAGATAATATCGTTACCACCATTACCATAAATAGTATCACCAGCTTCTAATCCATAGATGTAATCCTTAATATCTGTTCCGTTAATTTCATCGTTGCTTTTAGTGCCATATAGTGTAGCCATGTCTATTCTCTAGCTAGTTAAAAAACTAAAGTCTAGCACAAAAAAGTGGATTGTACGCGCGGGGCGGCTCGGCTTTTAGGTAGGGTGTTTTATACTAACGCTTGGCTTTGTAAATGTCACCTGCGTTTACATTTAGATTTTGGCTATCAGCTAGCAAACATTATTGAAAAAAATGTTGCGTTTTGCCAATGAAACCAATGCGCGGAAAGTCTTTGCAACCAATTGACCTTAGCGAAATGACATGCATCGTTTAGCCTAGAAAAACCGTCCGCTATCAATAGCTCATTACGGCATAAGCCATCAATTGCAAAATAGATAGCAGGCTCATCTTTCTCTATGACCAAACGCTTCTTTTGATACTCTAGCCATATTTCGCCAGACGGCGGGCCGGTAATAATATCTATCTCAAGGTCGGCAAATTTCTCGCGTAATTTAGAATGCATATCGGCTTTTTTTGAAAAGCCTATGACTAAATCCAACGCAGATAATATCGCAGCAATAACTCCAACACTAATCATCCAGTATGGTGTAATACCTTGCTTAACGGCGTCCATGATAACAACACCGGCCATTATCACTGAGAGGAAACTAACGACATTTTGAATAGCATAAAAAAAGCTTTTCCTACGGTCGTGATACCGAACAGAGCGCCGTATATCAAACAATAAGTTATAGTTTTCATCGGATAAATTAAGTTGCTCTTTAAGATTCATCTTGCTTACGTCCGTTATCGTCGCGGTTTCTATTTGGAATAGACGGCATGGTATTTTTAACTTCAATAGCTGTAGCAATACCTTTAGTAGCGTCTTCAGTATCTACTATTGTGGCAGAATCAAACCCAGGAACGCTTGATATTTCCCGGATATTAGGTTGTTTTTTATCTTTTACTTGTTCTGACATGTTGTAACCTTTTGTGTAACGTTTAAAATAGTGGCATAGCTCATTTAAAAAGTTTAGCACAAAGGTTAAATATTTCTAGCGCGGCAACTCGGCTAGTTATGTCAGTTAATACCGCGTATTAGCCCAATCGTCCTTATCCCACGCGGTTAACGAACCTAGCGTAACAGGCAATAACAACTCAACAAAATTGCCATTACTATCAATGGGTGAAGATAAGGGTATACCGATTTGCTCTATCACCATCGGTGCGTATTTCCGATTTTTATAGACAAAGGCAATAAGTTTAGGGGATTGTGACGGGAGTAGCGCTTCTATGGGATTAGCTTCGCCTTGGGCGGCTTTTATGAGGTTTGCAATTAAGCTATCGTTAGCTAAGCGTTGTGGAAATGCCCATGATAGTAATTGGTCTAGCGGGTCTTCGACTTCGCTCACTGGGTCTTGCCACGCGCGAAACAGCAAGGTTAGCTGTATTTTCACAGGTGGCATACCGCTAAAAATCTGTGTCGAATTAAGTTTGGTAATGCCCGTGCGGCCTTCAAATTGCTTTAAAAAGTCGCCGGATTGTTGTTGAGCGGATGTGACGGCATTGCCGCTTGTTTGCCCTGCATTACTACCCAACAGGCCACCAACGGCGCTACCGACTTTTGACGCACTTAAGGCATCGATAACCGGCTGAATAGCGCCGGACTGAAGCATAGCAAAGAGCATTGGGGCTTTGCTTTCCGGCGACATCGATTCAAACGCACTTTGCCAATTAAACGAGGCGTCTAAATTAGATTCGGTTAATGGCGCTTCGACAATCGGACTCGCCGGATTGCCGTCCTTGTCTTGCACCATATCGCCGTTTTTATCGCACTCAAAAAAACTGGCTATCAATGAGTATGATAGCCCGTCCCAACGTGAGGATAAAACCGGAGGTAATAACGTCGAATTAGCCGCCACTTAAGCCCATCGCTCTACTTAAGCGCATGGATTTCATGCGTCTAAGCCTTGCGGTTGCGCTAACGGGTTTTGCGTGTAATTTACGCACAGCGGCTTTTTGCTTAGCAGTTAACCTGGCAACGCCGCCGACACGCTTATTAATGCGTACTTTTTTTGCCTTTGCGAATCGCGAAAACCTTTTTTGAACATACCGCCTAGCTTTTTCAACATGCCGCCGACTGAATCAAGCATCATTGGCTCTTGTTCATTATCACCCCAAGCAAAACTATCAATATCGGCATCTACCGCCTCTTGACCGTCTGGCATGGCATTTAATAACAAGTCAAACACGCGCGTAGCGGCATTAGCATCACCATCATTTAACAAGGCGTTAGCGTCTTCCTCGCTAACACCTTTTTGACGTAAGGTAATCCCACGCGGCATTTAGAATCATGTCTAAAAATTTCGCTCTCGTTCTCATCGAGTTCACCATTTTTGTTAATGTCGAAAATACCCACGAATAACGCGAACAACCTATCAGCAAAGGTTTCGTTATCGTCTAAGTCATCGGTTTCTAACCAAGTATGGATAGCCGCTACCGTTTCCTCATTAAGCCGCGCGGTTTCAACATCTTCCATCGACGCGGCATCTAGCATCATGTCTTCTTTGTCGGCGCAGGATGAATCGAATACAACAGCCGGTTTGGATGCTGAATCCAAACCAATATTACCTAACATCGCCTGGTAAATCGGGTCTCTTAAGTCCATAACACCACCTTATTTAGTGTAGGTTTGAGTTACGAAACACTTGACGTGCTGTGCCTTGGTAACGCACCCAGTAATTCACGATAATAACTTCATAAGGGTTCTCTTCGGACGGATACACCTCAAACCTAAATGACTTCCCCAGCATTTCAGGGTCGGTCGATTTCTCTAACCAACCAGCAGCTTCCGCGCCTTCAAACAATGACTTTAAGTAGTCTTTGGTTTTAGTGACCGCATCGCGCATGGGATAACCAATCACTGCCCGACCAAAGCGCACCACTGCATCATCAATCGACGTTGACATATCCGTCGCAGCAATCAATTTGCGTAAACTCACATCGACATTAGCGCAGGTAATCGCATCACCAAAGATAAAGTTACCATCTTGGAAAATTACCGGGTTGATTTTTGCGCGGGCCAATCGGTCTAGGTTAATCCGGCTTAAATCGGTGTTTTGACGGATATTGCTACGCACTTTATTAAGCGGCCAATCTTTACCCACAATCGGATAATGCTTAGGTGCAAAGCCTCTAACATCTTTTTTCCGATTTCGCGCACAGGCAAACGCAATGTTTAACGTCGCTGAACCCATCTGCAACGAGCCGTTGTTTCTTGACGGGTCTTCACATAGTTGCGGTGACCAGAACGCATGAATCAAGTGATTTTCTAAGCGTTCGGATAGGTTTAATGAATCAACAAATGAGACGGCCTCAACAACAGTTTCGCCTTGAACGTCAAAACGTAAGTTCTTATTAGTTTCATAAGACACTTGTGCCAATTCTTTGATAATTGCCGTGGAGTCAGTATCAAGCGATGAAATATAGGCAAAATCTAGCGGCGTAGCTATAAGCTTGCGTCGTGCTGCAATGTAATCTGCTGCCTCAAATTCAGCCGTGCCTTCGGAAAAATACTTCATAACCTCTGAAGTAACCCATTTTTCTTCACCGGCTTTATCTTCATCATCTTCATAATAGCCGTACATAAACGATTCATTTTGCACGATAGCGTCTTGACCGACTGTTATTTCAATCGTATCGGTTTTTCTGCTAACAACATCAGGAAGGAACGTTGATGAATTAAAATCATCTCGACCATCATCGGATAAATCGCCAATAAACTCATAGCGATACCCTCTAGGCTTTAATGGGTCGATAATGCGTAAATGAATCCGGTCATTATCGGCTTTGTTGCCAGCGCTATCTAATTTCTCCTCGCAATGCATCGAGATAATCATCCCGTCGTTAAAGCACTCAAGGTCTTTAATGGCGAATAAATACGGCTCTTCTTCCTCGTCCGGCAAGTCATTCATCAGAATATATTGCGGATTCTTAGCTAGATTAGCCGTAACAATCGTATTTTCTAGTTTATAACCAGAACCACCGCTAACCACGGTAATGACATCAATATCACCATCGTCAATAGTACACGTCGCTGACGCACCAGAGCCTCTCTTGCCTTGAGCGTCTTTTTTACTTTTGATGCTAATTCTAGGCACTGACGGCAAATAATCGCCTACTGCATTAGGTGCGCTAATCGCAGTAATAACACCATCAATAACATCAGTAACCCTAGCGGTTGCGCCTGCGCCAGTGCCTCCCGTAATAGCTACTACAGTCGGGTTTGTAGCTGCGTTCCAAACATTATAATCGCGCCCACCTTTAGCTACAGTAATGGCTTTTATTTTGCCAGCTTTAGCGCCTGATGCGTACAACGTGACATAAACCTCGCCACCAGTTCCGCTACCGGTAAATGCAACCGATGGATGTGGATAGCCTGTGCCGCCATTTGTTATAGTCACTTTAGCGTTATTAAGACTGCCGTTTTTAACTCCGCTTAATGTTGCAGTAGCGCCTGAACCACCTGAACCACCAAAGGTAATGGTTGAATTACTTAAATAACCTGAACCGCCTTCAACATCGACACCAACAATAACGCCGTCTTTATCGACTGTTACATACACTTTTCCGAGAGCACCATCGCTAATTGTGACTGTCGGTAATGGATAAGCCGCCGTACCTTGGTTAATCACACTAATCGTATTGAGGATGCCATCACGAATCGTAGGAGTGAGCTTAATACTCGTTCCCGACTTCACCACGATGTATTTATTTTTGCTACCTTGAGGTACTAGCCGTTGTAAAACCGCAGCGGCTGCACCGTTTTTCAATCCTTCAAACGTTGCCAACCAATTTTTATAGGCATTGGTTTTTTGCCCAATTTCGCGCCTTGGCCGCATTTGCTGATAAAGTTTTTGTTATCAACTAAAAACGGTTTATCAATTCGACCGCGCGTTAACCGCAACATGCCCGCAAAAATCTGGTCACGAATATCGGTGGTAATTTCTGAGTTATCTTGTAAAGGATTTAGCTGCACGCCGGGTGCAG
This sequence comes from Methylocucumis oryzae, assembly GCF_000963695.1. Classification (GTDB taxonomy): domain Bacteria; phylum Pseudomonadota; class Gammaproteobacteria; order Methylococcales; family Methylomonadaceae; genus Methylovulum; species Methylovulum oryzae. Next base: position 1,803 of record NZ_LAJX01000004.1, on the reverse strand, counting down.
CGCCTAATTGCCTGGTAAATATATTTGCCATTGCTTACTTTCCTTTTCTTTTTTGAAATTTATCGCTACCGGCTGATTCGGGTTCTGTTGTTGCGATGCTTTCACCCCCGGCAATCGTTTCGGCTGCTGTGCTAGCATCGCTAGCAACAAGAGTTGATTCAGTGTTTTCTGTCGTTGGCACTTGACCGCCTTCGCCTTCGGATTTTTTATCGTCTTCCGATTCAGTAGACTTATTGTCGCCAGCTTCGTCTCCAAGCTTCTTATCGTCTTCTGGGTCGGCAGGCTTATTGTCACCGCCTTCGCCTTCAGGCTTCTTATCGTCTTCCGTCCCATCCGTTTTAGTGTCTTCAGGACTCCCGGCATTGAGATTTAAATCAATAATTTCGATAGCCTCTTCATAGTGATTTAATTTAGCTATGGCTTCGGCTTCAACACAGGCAGCTTGCAATACACCAAAACTTGGCACGGCAACATCTGCCGTGTTTTGGCCGGTTAATTCAGGTTTTAAAAACACACTGAGAGGGTTAAATCTAAACGGCCTTGGCATTTTATTCGCAATGCGTACCAGCATTGGATACTCAGCTTGCGCAAAGTAATCCGCTAATAAGTCATTGGCTTTCATGCCAGTTTTAGCCGGGTCGCCAATAATGACTGAGTTAGTTTTGTTATCCATTATTAGCACCTATTAGTTAATCAAGTTGCTAACATCTAACGCAGCACAACCGAGTGATGAAGGTCTATGTGGGTTAGGAACTAAAAAATTACGCTCATAACAAGCGTACCCGCCTTTTAAATCGGCGGCTAAGCCTAATGGCTTAATAATTCTTGCTACTGCATCACCAAAAACAATTGGCGAACGAGAAGCCTCATAAGCATCGCTTACAAATAGAATTTTTGAGTCTGAACCAGATTCAGTGGCATGGCGTGGTGTGTAATACACCTCGTAGACACCAAACAATTTACCTAACCTAAATACACCTGGGCGGTTAGATAAACCTGACGGCTCAAATATGCTGCGCGGTAATCCTTGAATAATGGCAGCCATTTTCTTCCCGACATACCAATATTTAATGCCTGACATGAGGGTATCAATTGCCATTTGTTGGCTTAACTCTCCAACAACTGTTTGCATGTCATTAAAAATTTGCGCGGCATTAAGCTGTGCAGAACGCGTAGGCCAATCAAAATCAAACGTGTCGCTATTTTGAACTGCTAATTGCTTGATATACCATAACGCTTTGTAATGTCTTTCGTTTTCTGCTTGATTGCTTATTGCAATCATTGATTGCGCAATAGGGTCAATGCCTAACTCATTGCTTAATTGAGTTTGTGAATCGATTGAGCTTTGAGCAAATCCACGCCACGGATTTGCTAAAATCGTGTATGTTTCAGCGTATGTGTCTATATTAGAAATAAGCGAACCATCGCGTTCAAAATCCATAACAGCTTCTACATGGACGTTATTTGTAGAGCCTAACACCGCACCACTTGATGTAATTGTTACAGTAAATGTGCCTGTGTCGTTATTAATCGTACCAGCTGAGGTGTACGTTAACCCGCCAATCGTAATAGCCCCGCTAATCACACCAGGGCTAGTTTCTTTAGCTGCTAACAAACCATTAATTAAGACAGTTGCGCGGCCTTTCATGAGCTTTAAATCACCTGCGGTTTGGTCGCAAGTTTCATCGTCGGTCATCACTTTAGTGATTTTACCGGTATATGGCACTGCTGAACCGGATACAATACCGCGCGTGGCTTTATGTGTTCTGACAGCGCTTAAATAAGCGCTTCCAGAATTAACGC
>NZ_LAJX01000039.1 GCF_000963695.1 Methylocucumis oryzae | reverse complement strand
ATAAGGCATTACGGCCTGGTGTGATCGGATGCCACGCTAAATCCTCACAGGTTTTTGTCATATCAACCACTAAGTTACCACATAAACGTTCATACAATGCGCGCCGTCCCAGCACAGAAAAAACTTGCTCTAGCCATGAAATGGGCACAAAAAACAATCTTGGTGTTACATTTAGACCCTCAGCAATCAGTCTAATCAACGTTGGCGTAGACCAATCTTCACCATCGCTGACTAAGAACACACGATTCTTGGCCGCCAGATGACTTAAACAATGAATAATTAAATCGACTAAATTGCCAACAAAGACCAAACTGCGCTGATTATTAACCGCAGCGAATGGCAAAGGCCAACCTCGCTTAACCGCATAGACTAAACGATAAAAGTTAGCCTGCACACCTAGCCCATAAACCAACGGCGGCCTAATCACTAGCCACTCCATACCTGACTGACTCGCAATCGCCTGCAAGCCTTGTTCTGCCTCATATTTTGACCTCGCATACGCATCTCCAGGCTGCGCCGGACTATCCGCCGTCACAGCACAGCCCGGCAATGTCGTGTCACCATTGACTTTAATCGAACTGATAAAAATAAAGCGTTTAACACCACGCTCAGAAGCCTGCCTGGCTAAATTTAAACTTCCCTGTACGTTAACCGAGTCTAATTCAGCCAATGCTGCGGGTGAGGTATTTGAAACATGCGCTCTAGCGGCTAAGTGCACGACAACATCAACGCCGCTTAAGGCATCATGCCAATCCGTATGCGCATCAACACATTTAACATACCAACGCGAAAAACAAGATTGATGCTCAACAGCAGACATCGAGCGGCTACAACCGATAACTTCGTAACCCTTTGCTGCAAGCGTTAGGCTTAACTGTGTCCCAATAAATCCTCTTGCGCCAGTTACTAAAATTCGCATCATTGTGAACCGTTAAAAAAACTGATAACCCCATTTATTAAAATACTTGAGCGCACTTATCAACATAACACACGTCATGCGCCAACTTTTTATAAGCCGCGCGCTGCCATAAGTGCATCACACTGGCATCGGCACAATAAGCCGTTCTATAACCCGCTAATTGAACCTTACGACATAAATCGACATCTTCGAAATATAAAAAATATCGAGTATCAAAACCGCCTACTTGCCGTAACACAGCGGTTCGGCAAAACATAAACGCGCCAGATACAAACGGCACATCACAAGATAACTCGTAACCAACATCCAACATTAGATAGCGATTCATGCGCTTTTCTAAGCATTTTTTTACCCTCTTTGGCGCGAGTCTACGCAATGCCAAATCGAATACCGTCGGTAAGCGGTGGTTATTGGCTTGCAAACGACCATCACTATAGTTAAAACGCGGGCAAACCAAACCTATATCCGGATGGTGCTCCATATAGTCAGCCAAAATCTTAAGCGTATCAGGGTTAACAACAATATCAGGATTGCATAACACATGGTATTCACTGCCAACACAGGCGATGACTTGATTGTGTCCAGCCCCAAAGCCGACATTAGTCTGGTTTTCAATCAACCTAACCCGGTCAATACCAGGCAATGTTTTAAGCACACTAGCAGTATTATCCTCAGAAGCATTATCAACAATGTAAACCTGCACTTGTTCCGATTGCGCCAAAATCGATGACAGGCAATCCTGAATTAACTCTGCATTATTAAACGTGACAACAGCCAACGAAATTTTTGCCATCACTAGCTCCTTTAAGACCCGCTATTTAAACAGAATAATCTAAACATGCGCAGATAAAAACCAACGCTTTATCTCCGTTTTAAAGTCTTTTCCAGTCAGCCCCGCAGTGTTGCATATCTTCGCTATACAAAACTGAGCAATTATTCTCAAGTGTGGTTGTAATAATCAGCGCGTCGTAAAAAGAAAAACTATGGCTCTGGCTTAATTGTAAAGCGTGTAGTTGGGTTTTTAGGGGAAAACTAACCGTATTGATATAAGCAATTCGGGCAATGATAAAATTAAAGATATTGAGTGACGCAAACAATGCAACTCTTAACGCCTACACATCCTATCAGCACACCTTACCTTAATCGCGTTATTCTGACGTATGACGCCTCTGTTGAATAAACGCCTCTATCTGTCCCGGTTGACGAGCGCCACGCGCTAGCCATTCTACCTGCCATTCGGTAACACGCTCGCCTTTTTCATGGATAAACTCATTAGGACTGGGTTCGTTAATCCATTCCCATTGCCGTATTAAAACTAACGGCTGTTCTGCACCTTCAAAATGCTCAGCAAATGCTAATGCCTCGTCATAGCTTGCAAACGCGTAGTAATAATCTTCACCATCAAACTCATCCGGGGCGCCGCGCTCGGGATGACACCAAACTCGATATTCTAAAACGTCATCAAAAAAATAACCGCCACCTGATTTGGCATAAGCCGGATATTCACCGACTAACTCAGGGCTGACCGCGCTAGGGTACGTGTTCATGTCTTACCTCATTGATGATAACTCGTTAACAAAAGCTTAACCTAACCTGAACGGCTTCACAAATCGGTTAATAAATAGCTGATTTCAAAAATAAAAGGCAATAAATCACACCCATATCCCATAGAGTTTGTCATCTTATTCCTGGGCAACACACTGCCTTTCAGAACAACCAGGAGCCAAACCATGAACCCAATCCAACGCTTAATCCCCGTTTCATCTTTAACAGGAGTGTAGCCATGATAAGCGATAAAGCACAGTATTTACTCAAGCACCATAATCCCATCAGAGAAAGTCTGTTTTCGATTATGTTAACTCTGGCCTTCGCGCTGATTTTGTCGGCTTATGCGTATGCCGACCAAGGTAAACTAACCAACTTAGTCGTCGCTAATTTAAGTCCAGCGTTCAACCCTAATATTAAACAATATACAATTCCTAAAACTGCAAACTGCTCAGTTCCTGTCACTGCTACACTCGCAGATACCAGCTTAAAATTGTATGTTGCCAATAGCCAAACCATTAGCGGTGCTACCCGCAATGCTTGGGTGTGCGATGGCGCGACGAAAATTGATGTGGTTATTTATCAAAACTGGACTGAAGTCGATAGATATACCATCACACCTGTGCAGCAACAACCGTTACCGCCTCCGCCGCCACCGATTGATGGTAAGCTGACTAGCTTAACGGTAGCCGGTTTAAGTCCTGCGTTCGACCCGAATATCACCGAATATACCGTTGCGCAACCGGCTAACTGCGCATTACCGGTAACAGCGACAGTGGCAAATCCGACTAACCCGAATTTAAAACTGTATATCGCTAGCAATCCAACTAGCAGTGGCGCAACGGTTAATGCCTGGGTGTGCGATGGTCATACTAGCGTCGATATTGTGATTTACGATGTTTGGAATGAAGTCGGTCATTATACGATTACCACCACAGGCATGATGCCTGACCCAAATCCCGGCACACCTGGCGATAATAATTCGGGTAATAATAATGGCTCAAACAATAATACGACTGAAGCGAATCCCAGTGCAGAGCCTAATCCAGCTTTACCTGCCTTACCTGTTCCAGCATCGGTCTCACAAGCGGAAGCGTTACGCTTTTTAGAGCACGCTAGCTTTGGTCCAACACCGGCGCTAATCGCCGAGGTACAAGCGGTAGGCCCGGCCTACTGGATGGCACAACAAGCCAATTTGCCTAAGACCACGATTGATGATGCGTTGGATATTAACCAGTTATTCAGTCATCAATTCTTGCAAATGCATAATGGTCAAGACCAATTACGCCAACGTATGGTGTTTGCACTCAGCCAAATTATTGTCGTATCTGCCAACAAAAATATTTACGGCAACGAATTAATTCCTTATGTGCGTTTACTGTATAAACACGCCTTCGGTAATTACCGTTCGCTACTACGCGATATAAGTTTAAGTCCTGCTATGGGTAAATACTTAGATTTAGCCAATAGCATTAAAGCGACGGCTAATACGTCGCCGAACGAAAATTATGCGCGCGAGCTGATGCAGTTATTCACTATTGGCTTAACGCAATTAAACCAAGACGGTAGCGTCAAGTTGGATAACCAAGGTCAAACGATACCAACGTATGACCAAAATAGCTTACGCGAAGTCGCGCGTGCGTTAACGGGCTGGACGTATCCTACCCAACCAGGCCAAACGGCTAATTCTACTAACCAAGAATATTTTGTCGGTTTAATGGAGCCTAGGCCGCAAAATCACGACACCGGCGCGAAAAACCTGTTAAGCGGCGCTGTTGCTCCTGCTGGACAGTCCTTAAGCGATGATTTGGATTCCGTAATCGATAATTTATTTCAACACCCCAATATCGCACCGTTTATAGCGACACGGTTAATTCGTGCATTAGTCACCGACAACCCAAGCCCAGGCTATATTCAACGTGTTGCCGATGTCTTCGTCGATAATGGCCAAGGTGTACGCGGTGATTTATGGGCAGTTGCTAATGCCATCATGACCGATGTAGAAGCGACTAGCGCGCCAACTGCCGATTCAGGTCGGTTAAAAGACCCGTTATTGCATGTCATTAGCATGGGACGCGCACTGAATGCCAGCGTCACCGATCCTAATATGTTTATGTATATTTTCCGTAACTTAGGTCAACAAGTGCTAACACCACAAACCGTATTTGGCTTTTATTCACCGTTAGCACCACTACCCGGCCATCCTGAGCTGTATGGGCCTGAATTCCAGATATATTCACCTGGATTAGCCATAGAACGCGCTAACTTTATTTACCAAATCTTAAGCGGTCAACTCGGTGGCTCGTTTAGCATTAACACCAGTGCGTATTTAGCCGTTGCCAATAATGCCAACGCGTTAGCGGAATTAGTCAATCAACAGTTAATGTTTGGCCGTATGAGCAATGAACTTAAACAAATCATCGTCAATGTCACTAACACAACGCAAGGTGACAGTAATCGAGTGCTAGGCGCGCTGTATTTAGCCGCGATTTCTAGCGAATTCTCTGTGCAATACTAACGAGGGCCTCATCATGAAACATCAACACAATCCGCAACGCCGCAGCTTTCTCAAACTCAGTGCCGGTTTAAGCTGTTTAAGCATGACGGGGGTAGGCGCTGGTCTGTCTATGATGTCGGGCCATGCGCGAGCTTCCACCGTCAATGATTACAAAGCCCTAGTCTGTGTTTATTTAGCAGGCGGCAACGATGGTAATAATTTAATCGTGCCGTTGGGTGCTACGCACTATAACGCTTATCAAGCGATTCGTGGCAATCTAACGTTATCGGGTAATGAGTTATTAACCCCGATTAGCGACGGCAACGGTAACAGCTATGCCTTACATTACGGCCTAGCCGAAATGAATCCTTTGTATAACAGCGGAAACCTAGCATTTTTGTTAAACACCGGCATGTTGCAACAGCCGATTAACAAAAAGCCAATATCAACAAGGCGTTAACACGCCTAGTAATTTGTTTTCACATTCCGACCAAGCGCTACAAATGCAAACCGGTCAGCCGTATGCAAATGGCACGGGTTGGGGTGGACGTTTACTGGATGCGCTAGGGGGTAATCAAGACACGTTAGCAGCGGTTTCCGTTTCGACACCGGCGTTATTGTTACAAGGCAGCAGTGTCAGCGGTAACGTCATTGCACCCGGTACCAATTTAAGCTTGTCAGGTATGTCGATATGGCCGCAATCTGCAGCCTTGGCGAGACGTCAAGCCGTTAATCAAATGCTTGGCTTAAATGGTGGTAGCCTTATCCGACAAGTCGCTAATCAATCGATGTCAGATGGCCTAGCACTTGCCGATGCCTTAGCGTCTAACGCAAATTTACCGGCATTAAGTACAACCTTCCCTGGTACGAGTATTGGCAATCAGCTTAAAGAAGTCATGCGCTTAATCCGTATCCGTTCGCAAGCAGGCCCAGGGCGGCAAGTGTTTTTCTGCACCCTAGGTGGCTTTGACACGCATAGTGGTCAAGATTGGCAGCATTGGAGTTTATTAAGCCAATTATCACAAGCACTCGCCGCATTTTATAACGCCAGCCAAGAAATAGGGCTTGCGCAAAATATTACAACATTTACCGATTCTGAGTTTGGTCGTACTTTACAATCCAATGGTTCGGGTAGCGACCATGCTTGGGGTAATCATCAAATGGTATTAGGTGGTGCGGTGATAGGCGGTATTATTGGGCAAATGCCAGAATTTAGCTTAAACGGCCCTGATGATGCGAATGGTCGCGGAGTTTGGATACCCAAAATAGGTACGGCGCAAGTCGGTGCTACGCTAGGCCGCTGGTTTGGCGCTAGTGATGACGAGCTAGCGCTAGCCTTCCCTAACCTAGCGCTGTTTAGTCAAAGCGATTTAGGCTTTATGGACGTTCCGGCCTAACTAAAGGAGACTATGCCAAGGATGGCATTACCTATGGTTAACTCTTCGGCTTATTTTTCTTAGTGTCTGCATCGCCGCTGCCTAAATAATCGACGCTTATCACACCGAGCTTAGCGCTTTTATCGGCGTTATCGTCTTGGGTGTCTTTACTCATGTCGGCAGAAGCTTGCGCGACTTGGTTGACACTGGCATTTAAATTACTGACATTGCCTAAGCCTGCCGCCAAGCTACCGGCCGATGCGGCGGGCACACCAGTAGACACACCGCCAACTTGGATATTGTTAGCGCCTAACACGGATACCGCTGAAATCGTCACGTTATTACCGCCAATACCGGCTTCACCTGCGTTAACCACGCCTTTAGGGGCAAACAAGAAGACGTCACCGGCCGTATTACCGACTGTTGCTGAGGTACGAATACCGCTACCGGATACCACAGCCGACGGCGTAATGACTAAGTTACCAAATTCGTCGAAGGATACCGTAGGTGCCGGTGCCGAAATCGCTGATTTAGCTCCCCTACCCGCGTCAATATCGCCTTCTGATGACCAAAGCAAAATATCACCACCACCTAACGCAAATACCCGCGATTGGTTTACCACAAAGTCATCATTAACAAATGCGTTAATATCGCCGCTGGCTTTAACAACAATACCTAAGTTACTGGCGTCTTTGGATAAAAAGCTCGATACGGCTAAACCGGCGTTAACACCGCCGCCAGGGACTAATAAGTTAATATCGCCACCTTGCCAGGTTTGTATTTGACTAAAGAATAAACTAATGTCGCCTTTCCAATCCGTACCTGGGAATAAGGTTTCTATTGCTTCAAAGCCACGCTCGTTACCGGCTGTTGCATCAGAAGCAGACGCGGTTCCAGCCAGTTTTAATTCGTTATAAAACACTTTATTGACTAATGCGTTTAATTGCGGTTGTAACACTAAATAATCTTGCGGATTGAGTTTTGCAAATTCAATCAACGCCGCCTCATCAGTTAATGTCGTATCACCTAAACGTTGCTGCATAAACGGGGTAATCAAGGCTTTGATTTCGCTTAATTGTGTTTTATAGGTCGTCTTGGTTAACGCGTTTAACTCGCTTTGAATCGACGCGTATTGGTCAGCGCTTAATACTCTAAAACGCCGTTAATGCCTCGGTTTCGGATAATTCAGCATTACCGGTGCGTGTACGCATAAAATCGGTGACTAGCGTTTTAAATTCGGGATAGTTGTCAGCATACTTCACAATATCGACAAAACGCTGAGTAATCCGCATCGCCTGAGTTTAATCCAGCGATTAAAGTGGCATTAGCGCCTTTATCGGAGGACAAGAAACTGTTAAACGCATTCGCTGTGGTTAAAATACCGTTGGATGAACCTAAGTCGATATTACGCCCCGCTTTGATTAACACGTCTCCGGTGCCCATGATGTTAATACCGTTAACGTTTTGTGTGACTTCGCCGTTCTGACTTCTCACACTGGTATAGACTAAATCACGACCCGCCGAAATGATGGATACATCATCTTCATTGACATGTTGAATCGTTAATAACGTGTTTTTAATATCATCACCGCTTTGGACGATGGCTTTTTTCGGTAAATAAAAGCCTAACGAATCAATATCGCCTATTTTGCCATTTAAGGTCACTAAGCGAACCGGTTCGTCGTCGCCGGTATGCACTGGCGTGGTCGCATGTATTAATCTTTGTAAATTTAATGGACTAAGCCGTTCGGCTGCATCTTTTAAGCTGGCCTTACTGACCGGAAACTCATAATGCGGCAATAAACTGGCATCCGCATCAGACATGTTAAACGCTATCGTATCGCTGGTAGAGGTAATATTGTTAGCCGCAAAAATGCTTAAATTACCGGTTGAAGATGGGTACAAGGTTATGTCATTTTCTATATAAACGCTGCCACCAAATGCCGTCGTCGCCAACGAGGCCGGGTAAATTTTTGACACTAAGCCTTGGTTATCAGTTTGGCTAAAGCCAGTTTCAGTCCCTATCACACTGGTATCGGCACCTAAACTAATATCGCCCGCTAAGGAGTTAATCGTTAACGCACTATCCGCGCCATAGCTAAAGAAATTAGTGCTACCAGAATGTAATACCATCGCATCACTAACCGCCGTTAAGCTCACATTACCACTGGCATTAAGCGTAAACGTAGAATCCCCCATTAACAACTGCGGGCCTTGGCTAAACACTAATTTATCAGTAGCGCTAGAGTTACTGCCAGTTATATCGCCACCCGCCGAAACGGTAGCTTCGCCTTGGCCTAAATAATAGGTTCCGCCAGAAATATCGCCACCGGCGTTAATCCGCATAGTACCGCCGCCGTTAATAACCACTTCATTAGGCTTGCTATTATCAGCGGTTAAACCGTTTTGATACAGTTGCTTGCCGGTCGTTGGCATGACGACGGTTAAATCTTGAATATCGCCACCGGCATTAATATCGACTTTACCGCCACCAAACGAGCCAATATTTTGTTGGAATTGATTTTTGGTTGCATCAGTAGGTCTGCCTAAATCGACATAACCTAAAGCGACACCCCATGCGGTTGGTTTTTCGCCGCTATGCGTAGTGCTATCGGTCCAGTTACCTATGCGTAATAACCAATTATTAATAAACTGATCGCTGACTGCACCTACCACATTGCGGCCGGCATTAATCGATAATTCGCCGCCGTCTACCGGATATTCACTAAACAACACGAAGCCTACTGCATCATTGCTGAGTGCGCCATAACGCGAGTTGCTTTCCGCCCTACCTGCGCTGTAAATCGTAGACGTTTGGTCGGTTAACACCACATCGCCACCGGCATTTAAACGAATATCACCGGTACCGGTACGCACAGTGACACCACTACCTACCGTTAAATGGCTTAGCGCAGCCGTGGCATTAGTATCTGCACTGGTTAAATCGGCACCGGCGGTTACTTGATAAGACCAAGAGTCGTCGGTTTGCAACATATCGCGCACCACTAAGCTACCACCACTCTCCAACGCTAACGTACCATCTTTAAAGCCATCGGTTAGCGATTGATTAAATTGAATATTACCAGTGCTATTCAAGATTAACTGACCCGATAACGCACGCAAGCTCGCGTTAGTCGATTCGTTATCATGCGCATCGGCAAAATCCCAACGACTATTGAGGCTAAATCGCCTTTGTAATCGATTTGTACAGCGGCGCGTAAGCGTATGCCTTGACCTAACGCATTGTTCACTTTATTCATCATCGCCGCCGTCATATACGCATCGGTATCGGCGTTGATTTGATTAATCACGTTGGCATTGATTTCACCGGTACTCGCACTGAGTGCATCAATAGCCGCTGTATCGTATTTTTTGACCCCTTCAGCATAAAATGCGCTATAGCCTTGCGTAACGACTTGACCGTCTTTAATCTCCGCCGCTTGCTGAGCATAACCGGTCACTTTACCCTCCAGTGCATCAATGTTAATACCCTCATCGGTGCGTAACGCGCGTAAAATCACTTGGCCGCCGGATGCGTCATCGCTACCGCTGACATTAATTTCTGAGCCTTGCTGTAAGCGAATACCGCTAGTGCCATCGTTATCGCTGTCTACCGATGCTAATAATACTTTACCGCCGGTAGCGCCTTGTGCCGTTAAGCGTGCGCCATCAGCTAACACAATATTATCGCCAGCGTATAATTGAATCTTACCTGCTTCGCCGCTGTTATCAGCATTCACGGTGCCGGCCAGCTTAATAGAGCCGGTATCGGACACTAGCGTAATGCGATTCGCTTTAATTAATTGACCTGTCGCTTGCTCAATATCATCTTGACGCACTCGGAAATATAACTGGTCTGAAATACCTGCCGTGGTTAACGTATTCATTAAGCTATTAAAATCGGCATTGGCGCTATAAGACGCCACATCAATTTCCGCACTGCCTTTAACTGCTTTAATCGAGCCTAATAACTCGACATTTTTTTGTAACGCTTTTAACGTTAGCTGGCCACCAGAGGCATTGCCACCACCGCTACTAATATCGACCAACGAACCTTCTGCTAAGGTAATTTGGCCTTGGTTCGCGGTAGCGCTGAAACTGCCGCCCGGCGTATAAACAATCTTATCAGCAAACGTGACACCGACACCGGCTAAGTTAATGTTAGATGACTCACCGACATGAATCGCGTTTTTCAGCGCCGTTAAGCCTAAGCTCCCCGAAGGCATTAAGACATTAGCGTTAAAATCAATCGCGTCGGCAATAAAATTAACGGCACCACCTATGCTCACCGAATCAGGTGCACTCGCGGCGCTATTGGCTAACACAGTCAGCGCATGACCACTGGCATCAAAACGTCAATAATTTACCACCTGTACCTGTGATATAACCGGCGCTTAACGTGGTATCGCCTGAAACGGTCACGGTTGCATCGCCCACCGCATTAATACCTTGAGCGACGTTAAGATTAATCTTATCGAATCCCGTTATGGCAAAATCACCTTCACCTTGTTGGTATTGGTTTGCAGCAATCTCTAAGCGTTGCTGTCCGCTTCCAGCTTGCGTAAGCTCTGCATTAGCACTGTTTTCAATTTGTAATGTATTTGCTGCAAGCTTAACTACTTGCTCACTGTTGCCGTGCCCGACAAATCCAGCCGCATTTAATTTTAATTCATCAAAACTAATCGCCGATAATTGACCGCTTGCGTCCGTTAAGCCTACATCGCCATAAAAATTAATCGCTTCTCGGCTGGTTAATGCTAATTGGTCAACCGTTAACTTCGCTAATTTATCATTGCTTAGATTTAATGCGGTATCAGGCAAGCCAGTGACATCACCAATATTAATGCTATTCGCTTTAATGCTTAACGCACCACCGTCCATGACAATATCGCCAGCAACCACCGTGGTTTTGCTGGAATCTAATAACATTGACTGTTCAGCGGTTAATAACGCGCCGTCACGAATCAATAAATCACCACTGGCACCGGAATCGGCAGTATGATTTAACGTGATTTGTTTATCGGCCGATACTCTGAGTAACGCGCTGTCACCGGTAACATTAAATACGCTATCACCGGTATTGACCTTACCCGACGCGTTGATTTCAGCCCCGCTTAACACTTCCACTTTATCGCTAGCCGCAACGACTAAATCGGTAACCGATACCTTAGCATTCGTGTCAAACACGACTTCGCTAGAAACGACGTTGATATTGGTATCGCCAGAGGTTTTATCGATACTACGCGTGCCACCCAAGAACAGACTATCAACACCTAATTGAGTAATATCATCGGCTAAGATTTCCAATGTGCCTTGTGTTGGCGTGGCACTTAAGGCATTAACGATTTTTAAGCGATTCGCGGCAATATCCATGCGCGCGCCACGCCCGGACGAATCCACTTTAAACTCGCCATCAAGTAATAATTCTTCTTGCGCAGCGATAGAAATTTGCCCGCTATCCATAGGCAAAATAGGCGCAACCGTTTCGTTTTCAGCGGCTAGATTAGCGTAAAAAAGTATCGGCTTTTTGCTCGTCATATTCTGAGCGTCTACGAATCTGGTTGCCGGTTTCGACTAAAAAGCCTGAAGTGCGTGAATCCTTACTACCGCTTCCAGCATTAAGGAAATAACCTGACACCACCGGTAAACCAGCGGTGCTATACGTCGTTCGTGCTTGGTCAACGCTATTCGATTGTGGCGTCACCAAATACGCGCCAGGCAATAAAGCATAATGCGCCGGTAAAATGGTATATTCGCCTGCCGGTAAATCACCTACGCCACTTAAATACACTTTAGAGCCTATCGCATAGTCAAAACCTGTCGATTGCAATGGGTCATACGGTGCTAAGTCACTATCAAGACTCGGTACTACGGCGAAACCACCTTGATAAGACGCGCTATTCATATCAAGATAATCATAAGAACCGCCAGAACCGGGTAAAAACTCGTAAGCGTATAAGTCACCACCACCTGACACATCCACAACACCACCTTTCTCAATCACAATCGATGGTGCCGATAACGCTAATTGTTTCTCCGGTGGTGTTGAGAAGACTAAATTACGCGTACTGTCTAAAGGATAAATCCAATCCAAGCTACCTTGAATCAAACCAAACGGAATTAATTGCCCATTGCCCGATACCGATGTCGTGCTATTAGCACCTAAGGTTAATGTGTTTGATGCCAGTAAATTAATCGTGCCAAACGGTGCTTTAACTACGCCATTTTGAACAATATTAGGTGCAGATAACGTCAGTTGACCCGCAGCCGATAATGGCGCGCTAGCGCTATGACCACTGTTATTAATCGCCAGCGTACCGTTAGCATTATTTTCTATCGCAAAGGTAAACTTGCTTAAGGTCGTAGGATAAACCTGACTAGCGCTAATGTTGATATTAGCCGCTGTCAGCATTTCACCCGCATAATCACGGGTATCATTACTGCCCGAAGCGCTTAATAAGCCGGTGACACGTAAGTCATTCGAGCTGTTTAAATTAATTTCACTAAAGCCATTCCACAACGACGCGCCTATTAGCTCCGTCCAGGTCGAATTGGCCGTCAATACACCAGCGCCCGTTTCTACCGAACGGTTATCATCGACTTCTCTGTCTAAGCTAGAGCCCAGTTTTAAATAAGCGGTATTTAGCGTTACATTAGCCGCATTCGATTTCGTTGCATCGGCTGACCAAGTGATTAAATTACTATCAATATCAATGCTTTTTGCCGCAGATAACGTCACATCACCGACAAAATCCACCGAACCGGTATAAGGCACTTGCTCATTTGCAGCAGCGCTAGGGTTACTTATCGCGTTCGGGTCGTTTCTGACGTTTAAATGCAAATCCGAAAAACCGCCTGCCGCTATTTCATCGGCACTGACCTCAATATGACCGGTATGAGTCGACGAAATGACATCGCCGAATTGTGCATCTGCGTCTAATAAAGTTTTATCGTGTTGTACAACATTAATGGCAATATCGGTATCCGCCAGTGGTCTATCAGGATTGACGTTACGCAAGGTTCGATCTAACGCAATATCTAACCGCCCAGCTTCATTGGTGTTGCTACCTGCACGTCCAGTTAACTGCCCATCTAACACCGCGCCTTCAGATGCTGACAGCGTAATCTTACCGGCATCAGAGCCTACCGTCGTGGCTTGATAATGGAAACCGCTAGTGCTGTTATCAGCCACAGTTAAATCAAATTCGGCTTGTGTGCCTGACACATCTAGTTTAGAGCCTTGCTCTAAAATGATATAACCGCGCTCGGTGGTTAAATTAATTTCGCCACCCGCCAGCACTTCTCCCGCACGAAACCCTAAACCGTTGCTTGGATGTGTAACTACCGCTCCGGCTGTTGATAGCTCAGCATGTTCACCTAGCCAAATAGCCTGGCTCGCATCATACTCTAAGCCGCTATCGGCCTTAATCGCCATATTGATGGCACCTGACGGCGCGCTTATTGCTCCATCGACAAAAATACCGCCTGCCGATGTTTGCAGCGCTATCGTCGCATTATTATCAGCTTGAATACGGCTACCGGTCTCAAGCTTCAAATCCGTTAGCGCGGTTAAGCTTAAATCAACGCCATTGCGTAGATAATCTGGCAAGGTTTTCATTTGGCTAAAGCCATCCAATGATCTTGCGCTGGCTTGCTGTAGGAAATCGCCTTGTAAAATGTTATTTTGCTGTACAAGATTTAATTTTGTATCGGCGCTAACCGTTAAATCGCCTAAGGTACTGGTTAACTCGATTTCACTAAAACCAGCATCTTTGTTAAAGGCAAACTGACCATTATTAACCGCTAATTGCAAGCCAGAAAGATTTGGGTCATTGTTACCGATATGGATTTCAGAGCTAGCAATACTTAAACGCCCGCCTTGTTCTAACCCAGATGCAGACACGTGACCTTTTAACACCACATTCGCTAAATTCGCGTTACCGGTTGAATCGGCAGATAGCGAAATCGCACCACCGGTGCCTGCTGTTAACTCTTGGCTGATGTTTAACCAAGCACCACCGTCTGCTTTCAGCTCAGCGCCTTTGTTAATCGTTAAATCACTTTGTGATGCCAGCGTAATCTCACCGCCATCAATAGCTATCGCCTCGGTAGGGTCTACCTCGCCTAATGCAAAATCATTAATCCAACGCCCTGATACGTTTAACTCAGCGTTTTCACCAATATTAATCGTACCGGCAAGATTTGGCACTTGCGCGGCATATTCCTGCTTACTAGTTAAATCAATAGTACCACCCGCACTATCAATATCGCCCCAGACATTAATCTTACCGGCTTCTATGTCTAGTTCACCGTGTTCAGGCAACGCAAGCTTGGCATCACCGGCGACAGTCACCGCGCCTTGCGTCTTAATAGTTAGTTTTTCAACACCGGACCGATTCAGCAAGCCCGTCGATAAGATTAAGTCATTAGGCCGGGTTTTACCGGACGGGAAATGGTCATCTACGCCAATAACAGTCGTATCGGCTGCGGTTTGAAAAATTACATTTTGCGCTTGATTAACCTCAGTTTCATTGTTGATATACGGCGTCATATCAACCGTTAACGAGCCACCGAAAGCCACCGCTTCACTGCTACGTTGGTAGGTGCTGGCGACAGAACCTGCAACCAATTCACCGTTAAATAACGTTTTAGCCGCTGAAATATTTAAATTACCGGCGTCCAAGCCTTGGGTATAACCTTCCTCAAACCGACCTTGACCTAACATGCCGCGATTATCCCAAACTTGCGTCACACCCCATTTCTCATGAGTTTCAGTCACGACACCAAAAATTGCAGCATAACGCTGATTCGGGTCAGCATCGCTAATATCGACGACTTGCCCATATTCCGTAATGAGCTTAGTGGTATTGATAAAACCGGATTGATAATCAATCGAGCCTCCCGAAATATCAACTGTTGCACCACTATTAATAATGACCGAACCACTTGAAGTAAAATTAACTTCACCGCCAGTACCTAAGCGTTCTTCGATAGTGCGCTGAAAGCGCGCAACAGCACCGCTAGTATCGACAATATCCGTATCAGCGCGCACATCGATATAAACCGTTTGGCCTTTTAATATGCCATCTTTTTGGTATGGCGAATCGCGTAATTCAAAGCTTTGTACCGACATTTCTTGCACGTTGCGGCTAATATCAGCGCTAATATGCTTAGTACCTGATACATCAATAACTGCACCGGCATCTAGCACAATTCGACCTTTAGCCGCTTCAGTTGTGTTCTCTAAATCA
>NZ_LAJX01000389.1 GCF_000963695.1 Methylocucumis oryzae | reverse complement strand
AAAGTATCCTTGAGCCATTCGGTAGGATTTAAGCCATTGAGTTTAGCCGTCCCTAATAAGGTTTGAATCGCTGCGGCACGGTCGCCAGCCCGTTCAGAACCCACGAATAACCAGTTTTTTTTGCCAATCGCGATAGGTCGAATGCAATTCTCGGTTGGGTTGTTGTCAAGTAACCGTTCAATCTAGCCACGTTGTTTTCTAAAAGACATTCTGATCCTTAACTGTCTCGGAATTTGCCGTTGCAAAAGGCAGCAACTCATCGATACGGCTGTTGGGCCAAGTCGGTAATTTTTCCAAAGTATCCTTGAGCCATTCGGTAGGGTTTAAGCCATTGAGTTTAGCCGTCCCTAATAAGGTTTGAATCGCTGCGGCACGGTCGCCAGCCCGTTCAGAACCCACGAATAACCAGTTTTTTTTGCCAATCGCGATAGGTCGAATGCAATTCTCGGTCGGGTTGTTGTCAATCGGCAAGTGTCCGGTTTCGGCGTAGCGACAAAGCGCTGGCCAGCGTTTGAGGCTGTAATCTAAAGCCTTGGCAGTGGCGCCGCCAGGTGCGGTTTTGGCGCGGGTTGCCATGAGCCAAGCGTGCAAAGAGGCTAGTGCCGGTAGGCTTTTTTCGGCGCGTAAAGCTTGCCGCTCAGCAATGGTCAGGGTCTTAGCTTCGGCTTCTACCGCATATAGCTCAGCTATTCGGTTTAGCGCCTCTAACGCTATCGGGCTGTGATTAGCCTGGTGCAAGTCAAAGAATTTGCGTCGGGCATGTGCGAAACAACCGAGTTCTATACAGGCACCGGCGTCGCCAGTGTCAGTAAATAAGGCCTTATAGCCAGCATAATCATGAGCGCCAAGGAAGGCGTGAATGCAGCAAATGCAGGAGCAATTTGTCGTCGACCATGAGATGGCCTCGCCAATCGCCGAGAAACTCGCGCGCATGGCTGCCGCTGCGACCGGTTTGATAGTCAAAGACGATGATGCGCGGTCCGGGTTGCAAATCGTTGCTGCGGTAAGCCCACAAATAGGCTTTGCGCGTCTTGCCG
>NZ_LAJX01000388.1 GCF_000963695.1 Methylocucumis oryzae | reverse complement strand
TTGCGTAAGCGTTTATTCATTTCGTCAACGCCGGTGTGATAAATCCGATAAATCGACGAGCCGGCGTAGCTGTTTTGGTGTTCGGTGAGTGAGAACAGCAGCGGTGATTCTTCGAACTGCTCATCGTCTTCGCCGTCTTCGTGGTTAAGTGACGTCAGGTCTTGCACACCGATTTTGCTAAACGCTTCCTCGAATTTTTTGTTTTGTCCGTGCACCCGGTTAATGACGATGATTTTGACGAGCATCACCATCCAGCTAATGACAAACATCACGCCTAAGATGCCGATGATGACCCAGCCGTCGATGGTCACATTATCTAGGGTCGCCATGAAGTAGGATTCGCCTTCTTCACCGTCGCTGTCGGGCGTTAAGTCATCGCCATAACTGAGTAAGGCCGAGCCTACGCCTTGCATTTGTACGTCGAACTTAATCGCGTTGGCGTCTTTAACGGTTTTGTACACGCTGAATTGGTCTATCATGCCGGTAAAACCGTTGGCGCCGGTTAAATCCGCGCCTAAACTCATTTCGCCGCTAATGTCGGCTAAGGTAAGCGCGACTTGACCGGCGGCTGCGCCATCGATATACAGCGTGACGGTGCCATTGCCTGCGGTGACGGTTAAGTTATGCCAGGTGCCGGGGGCGACGGTGGCTTGTGCGGTTAACACTTGCTTGGCACCGGAGGCATCGGTGATGTCAAGAACAGGGGTTTGGTCTTTTAAGCTTAACGTCACGCCATTAGCATTGCTGGCACGTTGTAGGATAACGGCTTGCTGGGCTTGGTCGAATTTCAACCAGGTTGACATGGTCCAACCGCTAGCGGCTGCCATCACTAAAGAAGGGGCATTAGGAATTTTTACGCGTTGTTTGCCTTGAAATACCGCCGCACCGGCAATTAAGCCGCCTTCGCCATAAGTGGCAGTCGATTCAGTGGGGTTAGTGGCATTGGCGGTCATGTCTTTGAAACTAGCCGATTCAAATTGATAGCTTAAGACTTCGCTGACATCATAAGCGCCTTTGCTATCTTGTGCGTCTACCGCCTCGGCGTTGCCGTAATACAACCAAAAGCTAGGTTCTGCGGCGGTCGCGAGTTCTTTAGGTAACTTAACCCAAATTAACGCCATTTCGTTTAACGCATCAAATTTTTCGATATAGAATTTTAGCGGTGTTGTTTCATCATCGGCTAAGACTCTAAAATCTTTGCCGTTCTCAGCCAGCTCTAAAAAATTAGCGAAATTGCCGGTATGTAACCGCACTAAGGCAAAGGCATCTTCGGGCAATTTCACGCCGTCTTGCTGCAATTTTTTCGCATCGATGCTGAGCTTTTTCCTTATAGCCCCAGTCATCGCTCCACCACGCCGACGCGAGCGACGGCAACATCGCTATTAATAACAACCATAGACTAATACGCTTCATTATGTATCTCATTAACTGCATTGGAAAAAATCGGTTCCCCACTTAAGACGGTGCAGCATAATAGGTCGGGTTAGCGATAGCGTAACCCGACAACATCGGAGCCGATAAGTGTTGGGTTACGGCTATCGCCTAACCCAACCTACACAACTTCATTAACTGCATTGGAAAAATCGGTTACCGACTTAAAACGGTGTAGCCTAGTAGGTCGGGTTACGACTGCACGGATGCAGGAGGTAGAGCAACGCAGGAGCAGTTGCCGAGCGATAGCGTAACCCAACAACATCGGAGCGGTAATTTTGGGTTACGGCTATCGCCTAACCCAACCTACGTGGCTAACCCATTGATAGTAACCGTTCAATCTAGCCACGTTGTTTTCTAAAAGACATTCTGATCCTTAACTGTCTCGGAATTTGCCGTTGCAAAAAGGCAGCAACTCATCGATACGACTGTTGGGCCAAGTCGGTAATTTTTCCAAAGTATCCTTGAGCCATTCGGTAGGATTTAAGCCATTGAGTTTAGCCGTCCCTAA
>NZ_LAJX01000387.1 GCF_000963695.1 Methylocucumis oryzae | reverse complement strand
TGGCGCATGGTTAACCGGGTTGACCACGATGTTGACGGTCGCCGTTTCGGTGATGCCATCGGGGCTAGTCACTGTGTACGTGAAGCTGTCGTTGCCAGTGTAGCCTGGGTTCGGCGTGTACGTGACGGTGCCGTCGGCATTGATCTCGACCGTGCCGTGGCTCGGCGTGGTGACGTCGGTGATGACTGGGCTGCCTTCGAAGCTGTCGTTAGCCAGTACGTCGATGATGACGGCCGTGTCTTCGTCGGTCACGGTGTTATCGTTGGCGATGTCGCTGACTGGGGTCACTGTCAGCGTTAACGTGCTGGTGGTGCTGAACTCGCCGTCGCTGACTGTGACGGTGATTTCAGGCACCGGGCCGTGATAGTCCGGCTCAGGCGTGAACGTGTAGTCGCCGTCGCTGCTCAGCGTGAACGTGCCGATGCCTGGAATCGTTGCGTTGTCGCCTGGCGTGTAATTTTCACCGTTGACAGTAAAGCCGGTCACCGTCAGTTCGTCGCCATCCGGGTCGCGGTCGTTGGCTAAGACGTTGCCGGTTTGCACGTCATCTTCTAGGCCGATGCCCGTGTCATTGCTAGCCGTTGGCGCATGGTTAACCGGGTTGACCACGATGTTGACGGTCGCCGTTTCGGTGATGCCGTCAGGGCTAGTCACTGTGTAGCTGAAGCTGTCGTTGCCGGTGTAGCCTGGGTTCGGTGTGTACGTGACGGTGCCATCGGCATTGATCTCGACCGTGCCATGGCTTGGCGTGCTGGTGCTCGTGATCACCGGACTGCCTTCGAAGCTGTCGTTGGCCAGTACGTCGATGATGACGGCCGTGTCTTCGTCGGTCACGGCGTTATCGTTGGCGATGTCGCTGACTGGGGTCACTGTCAGCGTTAACGTGCTGGTGGTGCTGAACTCGCCGTCGCTGACTGTGACGGTGATTTCAGGCACGGGGCCGTGATAGTCCGGCTCAGGCGTGAACGTGTAGTCGCCGTCGCTGTTCAGCGTGAACGTGCCGATACCAGGAATGCTTGCGCTGTCACCTGGCGTGTAATTTTCACCGTTGACGCTAAAGCCAGTCACCGTGAGGTCGTCGCCATCCGGGTCGCTGTCGTTGGCTAAGACGTTACCGGTTTGCACGTCATCTTCTAGGCCGATGCCCGTGTCATTGCTAGCCGTTGGCGCATGGTTAACCGGGTTGACCACGATGTTGACGGTCGCGGTTTCGGTGATGCCGTCAGGGCTAGTCACTGTGTAGCTGAAGCTGTCGTTGCCGGTATAGCCTGGGTTCGGTGTGTACGTGACGGTGCCGTCGGCATTGAGCGTGACGGTGCCATGGCTGGGCGTGGTGACGTCGGTAATCACCGGGCTGCCTTCGAAGCTGTCGTTGGCCAATACATCGATAGTCACACTGCTGTCTTGGTCGAGCGTGACGTTGTCATCCGCGATGTCAACCACCGGTGTGACCGTCAGCGTTAACG
>NZ_LAJX01000386.1 GCF_000963695.1 Methylocucumis oryzae | reverse complement strand
GCCTTCCTTGGCGCTCATGATTATGCCGCTATAAGCCTTATTTACTGACACTGGCGACGCCGGTGCCTGTATAGAACTCGGTTGTTTCGCACATGCCGACGCAAATTCTTTGACTTGCACCAGGCTAATCACAGCCCGATAGCGTTAGAGGCGCTAAACCGAATAGCTGAGCTATATGCGGTAGAAGCCGAAGCTAAGACCCTGACCATTGCTGAGCGGCAAGCCTTACGCGCCGAAAAAGCCTACCGGCACTAGCCTCTTTGCACGCTTGGCTCATGGCAACCCGCGCCAAAACCGCACCTGGCGGCGCCACTGCCAAGGCTTTAGATTACAGCCTCAAACGCTGGCCGGCGCTTTGTCGCTACGCCGAAACCGGACACTTGCCGATTGACAACAACCCGACCGAGAATTGCATTCGACCTATCGCGATTGGCAAAAAAAACTGGTTATTCGTGGGTTCTGAACGGGCTGGCGACCGTGCCGCAGCGATTCAAACCTTATTAGGGACGGCTAAACTCAATGGCTTAAACCCTACCGAATGGCTCAAGGATACTTTGGAAAAATTACCGACTTGGCCCAACAGTCGTATCGATGAGTTGCTGCCTTTTGCAACGGCAAATTCCGAGACAGTTAAGGATCAGA
>NZ_LAJX01000385.1 GCF_000963695.1 Methylocucumis oryzae | reverse complement strand
AAGTCGTTTAATACCGGTTAAGTCTAATGTCAGCATGTTAGTTGTATCAGTGACGTTACTATCAGGCGTTAATGTCGCTGTCCATGTGATGCCACTATCACTCGTGGTTAAATCGGTTAACACACCATTAGCCACATTAACACCAGCAACGGTAAAACCACTCACTGCTTCGGTGAAGCTAAATGTCACTGTCGCTGTATCACCGATTTTTAATGCCGTGTCGGACACTGTAATCGCTGAGGCTAAAGCTGGACGTGTGGTGTCAATGCTGTAATTGCCGCTAGTGCTACTACCAACACCGCTATTACCCGCTAAGTCGTTAATACCGGTTAAGTCTAATGTCAGCGTGTTAGTTGTATCGGTGACGTTACTATTCGGTGTTAATGTCGCTGTCCACGTGATGCCACCGTCATTTGTTATTAAGTTGGCCAATACGCCATTAGCTACGGCAACATCAGCAACGGTAAAACCACTCACTGCTTCGGTGAAGCTAAATGTCACTGTCGCTGTATCGCCGATTTTTAATGCCGTGTCGGATACTGTAATGGCTGAAGCTAAAGCTGGACGTGTGGTGTCAAGGGTGTAATTGCCGCTGGTGCTACTACCAACACCGCTATTGCCCGCTAAGTCGCTAATACCGGTTAAGTCTAATGTCAGCGTGTTAGTTGCATCGGTGACGTTACTATCAGGCGTTAATGTCGCTGTCCATGTGATACCACCGTCATTTGTTATTAAGTTGGTCAATACGCCATTAGCTACGGCAACATCAGCAGTGGTAAAACCACTCGCTGCTTCGGTGAAGCTAAATGCCACCGTCGCTGTATCGCCAATTTTTAATGCCGTGTCGGACACTGTAATCGCTGAGGCTAAAGCTGGACGTGTGGTGTCAATGCTGTAATTGCCGCTGTTAACACTGCCAACGCCGCTATTACCGGCTAAGTCGTTAATACCGGTTAAGTCTAATGTCAGGGTGTTAGTTGTATCGGTGACGTTACTATCAGGTGTTAATGTCGCTGTCCATGTGGTGCCACCGTCATTTGTTATTAAGTTGGTTAACACACCATTAGCCACATTAACACCAGCAACGGTAAAACCACTCACTGCTTCGGTGAAGCTAAATGTCACTGTCGTTGTATCGCCAATTTTTAATGCCGCATCGGATAGTGTAATCGCTGAGGCTAAAGCTGGACGTGTGGTGTCAATGCTGTAATTGCCGCTGTTAGCACTGCCAACACCGCTATTACCCGCTAAGTCGCTAATACCGGTTAAGTCTAATGTCAGCGTGTTAGTTGTATCAGTGACGTTACTATCAGGTGTTAATGTCGCTGTCCATGTGATGCCACTATCGTTGCTGCTGACATTGGATAAACTACCGTTTTCGACGGTGAGGTCGGTGTTGGTAAACC
>NZ_LAJX01000384.1 GCF_000963695.1 Methylocucumis oryzae | reverse complement strand
CTGCGTTGCCTACTACACGCCATCCCTGGCGTTATCGGCAACTGCTCCTGCGTTGCTCTACTACACGCCATCCCTGGCGTTATCGGCAACTGCTCCTGCGTTGCTCTACTACACGCCATCCCTGGCGTTAAACGGTTTTGGATTAACGCTAACGCAGATTGACTTAAGGCTTCACCACCGACGGTAAGACTGCGTAGCGTACTTAAATCGTATTGCCCTTGAGTGTGTCTTGCTAGTTCTGTCGCATAAGCCGGTGGTAAATCTAACCGAGTAATACCGTAACGAGCTATTGCCGCTAAGCTTTGCTCAGCATCCCACAGCGTAGAGTTAATCACTAAGCGCGCGCCGCAGATTAATGGCAATACCCATTGCTCCATCGCGGCATCAAAGCTAAACGACGCAAAATGCAAGCACACATCATCGTCTTTAAGTCCATATATCTCAGCCATTGCAGCCACTTGTGCCGCCCAGGCGCCATGACTGACGACGACGGCTTTCGGAGTACCGGTGCTGCCAGAGGTATAGATTAAATAAGCTAGTGCTTTATCGTTCCCACGCTTTGCGTGGGAATGTTGCTCGAACCGCTCTGCGGTACGGGACGCAGAGCGTCCTTCTTGCCGCGCCCACGCAGAGCGTGGGTGCAATGAGACCGTTGTTCTTTTATCGTTCCCACGCTCGGCGTGGGAATGTTGCTCTAACCGCTCTGCGGTACGAGATGCAGAGCGTCCTTCTTGCTGCGCCCACGCAAAGCATGGGTGCAATGAGAGTATTGGTTTTCCGGCAAAGCGCTCAGACCACGCATCAATAGTAAGCACTAAACTCGCCTCAGCATCATCTAGCATAAAACCAAGTCTAGCGTCAGGTGCATCAGGCTCTAAAGGTAATAACACAGCACCTTGTATCAACACAGCTAATTGCGCCGCAATCATTACAG
>NZ_LAJX01000383.1 GCF_000963695.1 Methylocucumis oryzae | reverse complement strand
CATCAGCGCTTTGTCTTACCCTATCACCGGTACGGTAAAGTCTGGCACCTGGTGTTGAGCTAAACGGGTCGGGTATAAAACGTTCAGCGGTTAATGCCGGTCTACGGTAATAACCTTGCGCTAATAACTCGCCGCCTAGATATAACTCACCGGCCACGCCAACTGGCAACGGATTTAAATCAATATCCAACACATAAGCGCGACGATGACCCACCGGAAACCCGATAGGCGCATAAGGTTCAGAGCAACTTGCCTCTGCCTGCCAAACCAGAGGCGTAATCACCGCTTCGGTCGGGCCATACGCGTTATATAGCGTCTTAGGTTGCCCCGGCAACTGCTCCTGCGTTGCTCTACTACACGCCATCCCTGGCGTTATCGGCAACTGCTCCTGCGTTGCCCTACTACGCGCCATCCCTGGCGTTAAACGGTTTTGGATTAACGTTAACGCAGATTGACTTAAGGCTTCACCACCGACGGTAAGACTGCGTAGCGTGCTTAAATCATATTGCCCTTGAGTGTGCCGAGCTAGTTCTGTCGCATAAGCCGGTGGTAAATCTAACCGAGTAATACCGTAACGAGCTATTGCCGCTAAGCTTTGCTCAGCATCCCACAGCGTAGCATTAAGCACTAAGCGCGCGCCGCAGATTAACGGTAATACCCATTGTTCCATCGCAGCATCAAAGCTAAACGACGCAAAATGTAAGCAGACATCATCGTCTTTAAGTCCATATAACTCAGCCATTGCAGCCACTTGTGCAGCCCAGGCGCCATGACTGACGACGACCGCTTTCGGCGTGCCGGTGCTGCCAGAGGTATAAATTAAATAAGCCGACGTTTTATCGTTCCCACGCTCTGCGTGGGAATGTCGCGCTAACCGCTCTGCGGTACGGGACGCAGAGCGTCCTTCTTGCTGCGCCCACGCAGATCGTGGGTGCAATGAGAAATAAGCAGGTGCTTTATCGTTCCCACGCTCGGCGTGGGAATGTTGCTCTAACCGCTCTGCGGTACGAGATGCAGAGCGTCCTTCTTGCTGCGCCCACGCAAAGCATGGGTGCAATGAGAGTATTGGTTTTCCGGCAAAGCGCTCAGACCACGCATCAATAGTAAGCA
This sequence comes from Methylocucumis oryzae, assembly GCF_000963695.1. GTDB lineage: Bacteria > Pseudomonadota > Gammaproteobacteria > Methylococcales > Methylomonadaceae > Methylovulum > Methylovulum oryzae. The sequence continues at coordinate 270 of NZ_LAJX01000383.1, read as the reverse complement.
CTAAACTCGCCTCAGCATCATCTAGCATAAAACCAAGTCTAGCGTCAGGTGCATCAGGCTCTAAAGGTAATAACACAGCACCTTGTATCAACACAGCTAATTGCGCCGCAATCATTACAGCACCGCGCGGCAAGCATAGCGCGACTACGCTACCCGGTTTTAAACCTAAACCAGCCAACTCATCCGCTATTGTTAAACTCCAATCAACCAACTCGGCATAGCTAATAACCTCATCGTTGACGTGTACGGCTATGTTGTTTGGGGTTTGTT
>NZ_LAJX01000382.1 GCF_000963695.1 Methylocucumis oryzae | reverse complement strand
TTAGGGCTTCGATTTTGAAGTCTTTGGCCCGGATGACGGCGTCTTTAGCTTGAATTTGCGCGTCTTTGAGCTGCAGCAACTCTCTATCCTGTACCGTTTGGTCAAGCAACACCCGAATCATATCCACCACTTGGCTTTTGGCGGCTGGTTCGAAGTCTAAACGGTCGATGTCGGCGAGTGTTTTCATGGTGGTTATTATACCAAAAAAAAACGCCTGCAAGCCTTATCAATACTGGGTTTAAGCGATTTTTTTTAGGACTCAAAACAGCGCTTTCAAGGTTGCCAATCCGCCGATGGAAGCGCTGACAAGCGTTGCCAATCGACCCCAGCTACGAGCCAGCGCCATTGCGCTTCAGTGACCAAAAACACCGCCTCTTCGTGTCGCGGCCAGATAAAATGACCGCGATGCAAGCGGCGTTGACACAGCCAAACACCATTGCCGTCCCA
>NZ_LAJX01000381.1 GCF_000963695.1 Methylocucumis oryzae | reverse complement strand
TTCAGCGTACTAGTAAGCGCTCAACCAAACCACCTGTTCTAATAAGTTCAGAACCGTTATTCTCAAAATTTTTGAAGAGGATAATGCATGACCTTAACTGCGCATTGGATACATCACCTGAACACTTGGCAAAGCAGCGGAATGACGCAAGCGGCGTATTGCCGACAGCATCGGCTTAATGTCAAAACCTTTGCCGCGCGGCTGCACGATTTTAGAAATGAACATTCCACACCGGCGTTCATTCCGGTTCAGGTAAAGGAACCGGCAACTGCTTTGCTGGTATTGCATACCGGTCACGGCTCACGACTGGAACTACCGATAACCGTTTCTGCACCGTGGCTGGCTGAGTTGCTGCGATGCCTGGCTTGATCGAAACACCCGCGCAAATTTGGCTAGCCGTGGCACCGGTGGATATGCGTAAAGGCATAGACGGACTGTCCGCGCTTGTCCAGCAGGCGCTAAGCTCTGTGCCCACGGCTTTCTCATAAAAAATTAACTTGCTTAAGTGTTGAAATGAGTGTCTCAGGTAAATCAACAAATTCCTCGATTTTTTGCTGAAAATTCTTCGCGCCTGACCAGCGCAGTAGATTGGCCGAAAAGCAGCGTAATTTTGCCATTATTTGAGCTTGGTTTCCGTTTTTGACCAACACATTA
>NZ_LAJX01000380.1 GCF_000963695.1 Methylocucumis oryzae | reverse complement strand
AGCGTTTTGAGGCTGTAATCTAAAGCCTTGGCAGTGGCTGCCGCCAGGTGCGGTTTTGGCGCGGGTTGCCATGAGCCAAGCGTGCAAAGAGGCTAGTGCCGGTAGGCTTTTTTCGGCGCGTAAAGCTTGCCGCTCAGCAATGGTCAGGGTCTTGGCTTCGGCTTCTACCGCATATAGCTCAGCTATTCGGTTTAGCGCCTCTAACGCTATCGGGCTGTGATTAGCCTGGTGCAAGTCAAAGAATTTGCGTCGGGCATGTGCGAAACAACCGAGTTCTATACAGGCACCGGCGTCGCCAGTGTCAGTAAATAAGGCCTTATAGCCGGCATAATCATGAGCGCCAAGGAAGGCGTGAATGCAGCAAATGCAGGAGCAATTTGTCGTCGACCATGAGATGGCCTCGCCAATCGCCGAGAAACTCGCGCGCATGGCTGCCGCTGCGACCGGTTTGATAGTCAAAGACGATGATGCGCGGTCCGGGTTGCAAATCGTTGCTGCGGTAAGCCCACAAATAGGCTTTGCGCGTCTTGCCGGTGCCGGGTTCTAGCTGCGACACCGGCGKTTT
>NZ_LAJX01000038.1 GCF_000963695.1 Methylocucumis oryzae | reverse complement strand
GTAGTGTTTTTTTGGATGAAATCGGTGATATGCCGATGCCATTACAAGTCAAATTGCTTAGAGTCTTACAAGAGCGAGAAGTTAAACCGGTAGGTAGCGTTAAATCGATACCGGTGAATGTGCGCATTATTGCTGCAACACACCGTAACTTGACTAAGGCTATTGCCGAGGGTTTGTTTCGAGAAGATTTATATTATCGGTTGAATGTGGTTTGTTTAGAGTTGCCATCGCTGAATGAGCGAATCGACGATATACCTTTATTGGCCAGGCATTTCTTAAAGCAGTTGGCAGAAAAATATCAAAAAAACCTAAACAATATAGCACCTGATGCTATGGCGTTATTGTTAGAAAGTGATTGGCCAGGCAACGTGCGGCAATTACGCAATGTTATCGAAAAAGCTGTCGCCTTTGCGACCACCGAAATTGTATCCGCTACGTTAATCAAACGCGCATTACAGAATACCAGCGCAACCAATACCTCATTAGATGAGGCAAAATTGCAGTTTGAGCGTGATTATTTAGTGCGTTTAATGAAAACAACGCAAGGTAATGTGACGCATGCCGCCCGTATAGCCAAGCGGAATCGCAGTGAATTTTATAATTTGTTGCGCCGTCATGGGTTAGAACCCGCGCAATTTAAGCAAAATTAACATGACAAGACGGAGCGCGTAAGCGCCCCGTCCTGAGCCAACTTAAGGAAGTTAGTGTTGCCACGACAAGATTAAAATCTTATTTCAAATCCAGTAAAAGCGACATTCCAATTCGCATTGTTGACAGGTCTATGCATTTTCACGTTTAAATAGTAAATGTTTCCTAGAGCTGGGTGTTGGGATAACAACGGTTGCCCTTCATGACTTAACACAAAATAGCCGTAGTTGGCATCACTTTCGGCATAGGAGCTTGCTGGATTAATCGGTAATACTTTAGTTGCTCCCGCAGAAGACCGGTTACGAAACATTAAGTCGGCTTGAACGTAACCGTATTCTTCTCCAACTGAGTAAGGTCTATTACCTAACCAATCATCGCGGAATGACAAAATAACGGTATCTATCGTGTCCGTATTGCCGGAAAAACTGATAGGGCAGTTTAAATTAGCTGTACCGGTTTGATTGTTCTTAAATGTCCAAGCACCATTAACCAAGCTGACTTTACCTGCGTCAGTGGCGCTAGCGGGTACACAGGAAACCGGACTGACCATGTAATAAAGTCCAGTAGGAATAGCATGAGCAACGCTCGGAAAGAGCGGGGCGGTTAACGCCATTAACGATGCTACGGCTAAAATTGCTTTTTTGCTTGAAGTGAATGTGTTCATTTTAATGTCCTCGTGATTAATAATTAAAGTTAACAATCGGCTTTAGCGCCTTTGTAGTTAAAAGTGCGGTTGGATTAACGGTACCGCTAAGAAGAAAACTAAGTTTTCGTTCTTGTCTTGACTAATGCAGAAGCTGTGCCAAACCTATAAATAGTTTAATTATCAATAACATATTATTTTTGTCGCAAATCACCCGATTAGTTGACCTGTCGGTCTAGGCCAACATCGATGTTAGATTTTCAGCGCATTCTCAGGCATTTTCAGTGTTTCATACTGTCGGGAAATAACGACATCTGGAATAACCATATTTTTTCTAAGGAAATTTTTGTAAAAACTGATAGCATTCGCCTTTGTTAACACCCAAACCACGAGAATAAGAAAGATGAGTCATGACTTAATAGCGGTTAAAAATTATTTACTGGATTTACAAGATAGAATTTGTTCTGCGCTAGAGTCGCAAGAACCAGAAGCTAGATTTAAAGAGGATTGCTGGGAGCGTGCCGAAGGCGGTGGCGGTCGAACGCGCGTTTTATCGAATGGCGTTGTCTTTGAACAAGGCGGCGTTAACTTTTCCTCGGTGTCTGGGGTCAGTTTGCCACCGGCAGCGACGGCTAAACGACCTGAATTAGCCAATAAGCAATTTCAAGCGACGGGGGTGTCTCTGGTGATTCACCCGAACAATCCTTATGTGCCGACGTCACATGCTAACGTGCGCTTTTTTCTCGCCGAGCAACCCGGTGAAGCGTCGGTATGGTGGTTTGGCGGCGGTTTTGATTTAACGCCTTACTATCCGTTTCACGAAGATGTGATTGAGTGGCATAACACAGCACGAGCGGCGTGCGAGCCGTTTGGTCCTGAAGTCTATGCGAATTATAAAAAATGGTGTGATGACTATTTCTTTTTAAAACACAGAAATGAAACGCGAGGCGTTGGCGGTTTATTTTTTGATGATTTAAATGACTGGGATTTTGATACGTGTTTTGCGTTTATGCAAAGCGTAGGTAACGCTTATATTGATGCGTACTTACCTATTGTGCAGAGACGTAAAGACACACCTTATGGCGAACGTGAACGCGAGTTTCAATTATATAGACGCGGACGCTATGTTGAATTCAATTTGATCTATGACCGTGGCACGATATTTGGTTTACAGTCAGGTGGCCGAACGGAATCAATTTTAATGTCGCTACCGCCTGTCGCACATTGGCGTTATAACTGGCAGCCGGAGCCAGGTACGCCAGAAGCGTTTGTTATATGAGCGTTATTTAAAACCCCAAGATTGGATTTAACCGAAAGTCAGGGGGCGCACATGGTCGCCCCCTTAGTTTTTAAACCTGAGTTTCTTCACCTATAAAGCGATAAATAAAGGCACCGAGTAACGCACCCACAATAGGGGCTACCCAAAACAACCACAATTGTATCAACGCCCAATCACCGGCAAACACTGCAACACCTGTGCTGCGCGCTGGATTGACTGACGTGTTAGTCACAGGAATAGAGATTAAGTGAATTAAGGTTAGGCATAAGCCAATTGCGATAGGTGCAAAACCTGCGGGCGCTCTCTGATCGGTTGCACCTAAAATTACTAATAGAAACATCATCGTCATGACGACTTCTGTGACTAAAGCCGAAACCAAACTATAACCACCTGGTGAATGCTCGCCATAACCATTAGAGGCAAAGCCTGCGGCCAAATCAAAGCCAGGTTTACCGCTGGCGATCAGAAATAACACCCCGCCAGCAACAATAGCACCGATAACCTGGGCCGCGATATACGGCAATAACTGGTTCGCAGGAAAACGCCCACCGGCCCAGAGCCTACAGAGACGGCAGGATTTAAATGACAGCCTGATATATGACCAATAGCATACGCCATGGTAAGTACTGTTAAGCCAAACGCTAATGAGACACCGTGCAAGCCAATACCGACTTCTGGAAATGCAGCGGCGAGTACAGCACTACCACAGCCACCTAATACCAACCAAAAAGTTCCTATAAACTCCGCAGCATATTTATTCATTGTTTTCTCCCGTGTTTTATTTTTGACGTCAGCGCCTAACTTTTCTGACGATTATGTGATGTATTTTTTGTTTTAACACATTGGGTTTTAATCTATTGGATGGCTATAAAAAACTAACCATCACTAGCAATCATAGTTGAAAAAATAACAAATACAATATCTTATTGCGCGTTTCATTTGTCTTGCTGGTTTTTAAACTAACTTTTATGGTAAGTAATTATTTTGTTTAAACACCTGTTATGCAAGTGGACTAGCAATCATTAATGCGCGCACCAAAACATTAATAAGCACGCGCCCGGCTTCGGCAAGACTATTACCAAAGCTAATCACACCATCTTCATGCCCTAGCATGGTGAATAATGCTGACTGTTTCGTCAATGGGTCTTGTAATAATCGGGCAACCGCCTCTGCCATTTCGGGGGTGCCATAAGGAATAGTGGCAGCCGTATGGGCTAAATTAAGCGCTTGGGTTTGCCGCCATATTTCAGGGCTGTGTACATGAATAACGGCCTGTATAGAGGCATATTGAGCATATACGCTGGCATGAGTAAGCGCCTCGGAGGAGGGCTGACATTCACCTAGAGCATCAATCGTATTGTTCTCAGGGGACGCCCTAGTGATAACGCAGTAATCGTGTCGGGTTAGGTGTTCTAAGTGGCCTGTTTGTGTGCCACTGATAATAAATTGCTGGCTTGCAGGATTTATTCTTTGGCTCAAATTGCCATAACCTAAGCCACCATAGCGGCAAGGGTCTTGGCCTATTAAATGCAATTTATATAAAATGCTGCGCCAAGCATTAATTTCTGCCAGCGGTAAATCATTGGTGAGTACCGCATGGGTGTGTTTAAGTTGATATTTAATGACGCCTTCTTGTTCATGCATAAAATGCCTGTGTTTAAAAATAATGTTTAAGCAGTGGTATGAGCTTGTTAAAACAGTATAACGGGTGAGATTTATCTAACTTGCTGGTTTCATATCATTCATATAGCTGACCATCCCTCTCTCAAATCAAGTCAAATGCCTTATTTCTTAAATAAAAATAGGGCAAATCCCACATACAAGCCAAACGTTTGCCCTATAAGCGGCAAATGCTGATGAAAAATTAGTAATTAATTTTGGCTTGTTTTTTGCTGTTCCAATAATTGCATCATCATCTACAACGCTGCTGTGCCAATATTGATTATTGCACTTGCTCACTATAATAAAAGGAAAATCCATGTTAATTCGCGCCTTTATTGTTTACTTTTTTAGTTTAGGTTTGCTGCCTATTGCTTGGGCAGCACAACACTTAGATGCTTACCAGCTTGTAACCCTGATTTCAAACCCCGATCTTAGACCTACGCTAGCCGATGACGGAAGTACATATCTATCGGGCGGCATTGGCATCTTAGTTTATGATGGAGCTAGCGCCATAGATGCATTGGGGCCTTATCAAGTGTTTAGCAATGCGGGCTTAAGACCTTTTTTTGGTTTCTGCTAGCAGAAATAAGAAAGGTCGATATAAATTAGATCTTACCCTTAGTGGTAGGCTTAAAATAACGGCAGACCGTACCATTGCTAACACCAAGGATTTAGAAGTATTAGTCATTGCTGGCGGTGAGATAGAGCCTATTAATATTGCCAAAGACAAGAAAGTCATCGATTGGATAAAGGCTATTGATAAAAAAACTATTTACACAACCAGTGTCTGTAATGGCGCCTGGATTTTAGGCGCAACAGGCCTACTGAAAGGTAAGAACGCCACAGGTCATTGGTATCAGGCAGATGAATTGCTCAGTCATTTCGGGGCCCTCCCGCACCCTGAACAACGCTATATTTTTGACGGCAAAAATTGTCACAGCTAATGGCAATACGGCGGGTATTGACATGGCGCTGGCGATTGTAAAAAAAAGTATTTACCAACGACTTAAACGATGGCAACGACTACACACAAGGGTCATGCTTGATATGCAATATGATCCTCAGCCTCCAGTAGCAGGTGGTTCCATAGAAAAAACTGAGCCCGCCGTTTACAAGGCCTTGCAAGAGCTGTATGACTATTTTTCAGTCGCCGACAGCGTGAAAGCTATCCCTATTCAATAATTGCGGCTACACGCTTATGGCGGGACAGGACGTTCTGAATGAGCTGTTCCGTCTTAAGTTGGTAACTATACGGGACAGCCAGGTTCGGTATCGCATTGCCTATCTGGTCAGAGGGAGCGATGCAATCTCAAGCTCAACTATGTTTAAGTTGGGCAAGGAACTCGCAGTAGGTCCTAGAAATCGGCCAGTTTTAGCTCTATTTCAGCTTACCAGCTAAAAAATGCAAATAAGCGATGAATGTGCCGTGGAATGTTAAAATAACGCTTAGCACATAGACGTAAAGCCAGTTTTCATGCAGTTTTACCCACCAAATGACATCGTTTTCACGACGGCGTCAGTCATCGGAGACATAACTGCTAATGACACGTTCTAAAGTCGTAAAGTCTAGTGCCTGTACCCATAGCTCATGGACAAAGCCTTGTAACAAATCGATGATGAAGTTCAGGTTCTGAAAATAAGCGTTTATAGGCGTGGTCGGTGTTCATAGTCTACAAAAAAACGCCTAACTTCTGCTAAAAACAAGCGTGGTTGCCGTGCATATAGCCAGTGAGCGGCACCGGGGATTTTTTGTATCACTGCGTTTGGAAATAAGCGCGGGAAGCTGTCAGGCTTAATTAATATAGTCTGACGCTGCACCGGCGAGGAATAACAAAAGCTTGGTATACGCGTTAACGGTCGTGGTATAGAGAGCTACTGTAATCCATTGAATAATTGTTCTAACGATTCGGCCTTAAGTAAGCGCGTTGTTAAAACGTCAAGTTCAGTGGTATCGGCTAGATAAACCCGCTGTTCTGCCCAGTCAGGCAATGCGCCAAATTTAAAGTTAATCAATGCGCATAGCGTTTTAGCCTGACCTTTAACTTCGCCTTCAGCAATTCCTTCCGCCCTACCTTCAGCTTTGCCTTCGACGATTCCTTCTTGTTTAAATTGTTTTTGCCATTGGGCAATGCGTTGTGACAACATGGTTTGAATCTCCGCTAAGTTGGTTAAATCAGAGGGCAGTTCATCAATCGGAGGTTTTAACACCTGGCTAATCCATACGCTAAAGCTGCGACGGATGCGCTCTTGTTCGGGAGCTGCTAACCATTCTACCAGATTGCTAATCACGTCTAAAATGGCGTCAGGCTGAGTGTGCTGTTCTAATCTAAAAATCGCCGCCACTAGATTCTTTAAGGGCTTAAGCTCGGTTAAATCGTAACGACCTTGGTCTAGTAACAAGTAATGCAGATTAGGTAGATACGCATCAAGGCCATCAGGTGCTTGCGCAATCAGGGTTTTCAATTCAGTCGGCGCTGACCAGCGGGGTTGGCCGTTATATAACACAATAGGTAGAACCGGTGGCAATTGTTTTTTGCCAACGAATTGCTTGGTTTTAATCAGGTCTTGGTAAAGTAAACCGATATACGTCATCAACCTAACCGCCATAAAGCGGTCGATATTAGACTGAAATTCGATTAGCACATAGACGTAAAGCCAGTGTTCATGCAGTTTTACCCGCCAAATGACATCGTTTTCACGTCGGCGTAAGTCATCGGAGACGTAACTGCTAATGACACGTTCTAAAGTCGTAAAGTCTAGCGCCTGTACCCACGGCTCATGGACAAAGCCTTGTAACAAATCGATGATGAGTTCAGGTTCTGAGAATAAGAGTTTATAGGCGTGGTCGGTGTTCATAGTCTACAAAAAACGCCTGACTTCCGCTAAAAACAAGCGTGGTTGCTGTACATGTATCCAATGAGCGGCACCGGGGATTTTTTGTATCACTGCGTTTGGGAATAAGTGCGGCAAGCTTTCAGGCTTAACATAGTCTGACGCTGCACCGGCGAGGAATAACACAGGTTTAGTGTACGCGCTAACCGTAGCGGTATCAGGAAATCCTGTAATGTAATCCGCGTTAGCGCGAAATATCTCTAAATTAATGCGCCAGCGGTATTGGTGCGCTTCTAAGATGAGATTTTGTAGCAGAAATTGCCGATAACTTAAGTCGGGTATTGCGTCGGCCAAAAAGTTTTCTGCTTGTTTGCGGTTAGTTAAGCGGTCTAGCGGTAAAGCATGTAAGGCATTAATCAGCTTGGCAAAACTGTGTGTGTAAGTGATAGGTGAAATATCGGCTATCAGTAGTTTAGCAACCCGCTCAGGATGATGTAATGCATACCACATTGCGACTTTACCGCCCATGCTATGGCCTAATAAACTGGTTTCAGCTAAGCCTAAATCATTGATGAGTGCTGATAAGTCGGCACTCATACTGGGATAATCCATGCACTCATGATGCGGTGAAGCACCATGATTTCTTAAGTCTGGCACTATTACATAATAGTCATTAGCGAGTTGTTCGGCGATTAAGCGCCAGTTTCTGGATGAGGCAAAAAAACCGTGCAAGATGATTAATGGCTTAGCGGTTGGCGAGCCATACGCCGTAAACCCAAGTTTTACTGTACTCATTAAGCAAACGCGAATAACGCACCCAAAATGCCGCCAAATACACCACCCCAGACCACTAACCAGCCTAAATGCTCGTGAATTATCGCTTGCACCATTTCTTTAACCATTTGCGGTGTGAGCTCGGCTAAGCGTTTATCGATAACCGCTTCAATTTTATCAACGATATCGACACTGATTTTATGCGCGTTTAAGCCGTGACTCAGTGCTGTTTTAAACACTTCAGAATCAACCATTTCCGTTAAAGTTACCCGCATTTTTTCAGTAAACGGCTCTTTTAACGGGGCTAAGGCTTCAGGGCCGCCCATCATTAATAACATCGCGCCGAATGACGATTCCATAATCGAGGAGACTAAGCTTTCGTAAATTTTGTCGTAATCAACCGCGTTGAGTAACGGCTCTAAATTTAACAACTTTCCGCCTTGCTGTTCCTCTCGTTCAATGAATTGTTCAATATGTTGTTCGGTAAAAAATTGCTCCATCATTAAAACGCTTTATCGAGTTTTTAAAATCCTCGAAGCGTTCTGGGATTACGCCTGAGCCGTATAAATACGGCACTTTTTTTCAAATAACATGTGAATAGCTAACCAGTTGGTAATAGCACCCGACAATGCGAAAAAGCCAATGGATTTAATCAGTTGAGATGAGGTGATAACCCCTAAAATAATGAAAGCAACAGAAATTAAATTAGTATTTAAGCTTTTGTTGAACTCGATTTTCATAGGTTAATAACAGTCTCTAAAAAAAAGTTGAATAAAAAACATTTAAAAACAAAGCATATCTCGTAATAAGGCCGGTGATTATTACCGAAATAGCACACAGAGGCAAACATCGCGTCGGTAATTGGCGACATTAGGTAGCATAAAAGCCCTTTTTATAACTCATTTATTAGCCTATTATTGAGCTATAAAGATTAGGGCTATAACTCATGACGTGGAACTGGCAACAAGCTTATTGGCCTCACTTTAGCTACGACCCAGCCAAAATTGAAGCAAGTGAAAAACAACTGCTAATGGGTACTGGGCTGCTGTTTGGAGCGTTTAAACATTTGGCGGATGAGGACAAGCAGCAATTAATCATCGAATTGATTAGTAATGAGGCTTTAAAAACGTCGGCAATTGAAGGCGAGTATTTGGATCGCGATAGTCTTCAATCCTCTATACTCCGTCAATTCGGCTTGGTTAGCGACAATCGTAAAATTTCTGCTGCCGAGCAAGGTATTGCTGAAGTTATGGTGGATTTGTACCGGAATTTTGAAGCGCCGCTATCACACGCAAAGCTGTTTGAGTGGCACACCATGCTAACCAATGGCCGACGTGATTTAAATGATATAGGCCGATACCGGACACATACTGAGCCTATGCAAATTGTCTCAGGCGCGATTTACGCTCCAAAAATACATTTTGAAGCCCCGCCTTCATCACAGATGCTGGCTGAGATGGAGCGGTTTATTAGTTGGTTTAATGATAGCGCACCGACTGGAACAAAACCGCTGTCCGCTTTGTTGCGTGCCGGTATTGCCCATCTTTATTTTGTCAGTATTCATCCTTTTGAGGACGGCAATGGCCGAATCGGTCGGGCGCTGGCCGAAAAAGCCCTGGCTCAATGTCTAGGGCAACCGACGCTAATCGCGATTGCCTACACGATTGAGCGCAACAAAAAAAAAGCCTACTATAGCGCGCTTGAACAAGCTAACCGGCACAATGAAATAACGC
>NZ_LAJX01000379.1 GCF_000963695.1 Methylocucumis oryzae | reverse complement strand
AATGACACGGGCATCGTCCTAGAAGATGACGTGCAAACCGGTAACGTCTTAGCCAACGACAGCGACCCGGATGGCGACGAACTCAGCGTCACCGCCTTTACTATCAACGGTGAAAATTACACGCCAGGTGACAGCGCAAGCATTCCTGGTATCGGCACGTTCACGCTGAACAGCGACGGCGACTACACGTTCACGCCTGAGCCGGACTATCACGGCCCCGTACCTGAAATCACCGTCACAGTCAGCGACGGCGAGTTCAGCACCACCAGCACGTTAACGCTGACAGTGACCCCAGTCAGCGACATCGCCAACGATAACACCGTGACCGACGAAGACACGGCCGTCATCATCGACGTATTGGCTAACGACAGCTTCGAAGGCAGCCCGGTGATTACCGACGTTACCACGCCGAGCCACGGCACGGTCGAGATCAATGCCGATGGCACCGTCACGTACACACCGAACCCAGGCTACACTGGCAACGACAGCTTCACGTACACGGTGGCAAGCCCGGATGGCATCATCGAAACGGCCACCGTCAACGTCACAGTGAACCCGGTTAACCATGCACCAACGGCCAGCAATGACACGGGCATCGTCCTAGAAGATGACGTGCAAACCGGTAACGTCTTAGCCAACGACAGCGACCCGGATGGCGACGAACTCAGCGTCACCGCCTTTACTATCAACGGTGAAAATTACACGCCAGGTGACAGCGCAAGCATTCCTGGTATCGGCACGTTCACGCTGAACAGCGACGGCGACTACACGTTCACGCCCGAGCCCGACTATCACGGCCCCGTGCCTGAAATCACCGTCACGGTTAGCGACGGCGAGTTCAGCACCACCAGCACGTTAACGCTGACGGTCACACCGGTGGTTGACATCGCCGATGACAACGTCACGCTCAACCAAGACAGCAGTGTGACTATCGATGTATTGGCTAACGACAGCTTCGAAGGCAGCCCGGTGATTACCGACGTTACCACGCCGAGCCACGGCACGGTCGAGATCAATGCCGACGGCACCGTCACGTACACGCCGAACCCAGGCTACACTGGCAACGACAGCTTCACGTACACAGTGACTAGCCCGGATGGCATCACCGAAACGGCGACCGTCAACATCGTGGTCAACCCGGTTAACCATGCGCCAACGGCCAGCAATGACACGGGCATCGGCCTAGAAGATGACGTGCAAACCGGCAACGTCTTAGCTAACGACAGCGACCCGGATGGCGACGAACTGACGGTGACCGGCTTTACTGTCAACGGTGAAAATTACACGCCAGGTGACAGCGCAACGATTCCAGGCATCGGCACGTTCACGCTGAACAGCAACGGCGACTACACGTTCACGCCTGAGCCGGACTATCACGGCCCCGTACCTGAAATCACCGTCACAGTCAGCGACGGCGAGTTCAGCACCACCAGCACGTTAACGCTGACGGTCACACCGGTGGTTGACATCGCGGATGACAACGTCACGCTCGACCAAGACAGCAGTGTGACTATCGATGTATTGGCCAACGACAGCTTCGAAGGCAGTCCGGTGATCACGAGCACCAGCACGCCAAGCCATGGCACGGTCGAGATCAATGCCGATGGCACCGTCACGTACACACCAACCCCAGGCTACACCGGCAACGACAGCTTCAGCTACACAGTAACTAGCCCCGATGGCATCACCGAAACCGCGACCGTCAACATCGTGGTCAACCCGGTTAACCATGTGCCAACGGCCAGCGCTGACCGCAACATCGGTCCAGAAGATGAAATCCAAACCGGTAACGTTTTAGCCAACGACAGCGACCCGGATGGTGACGACCTCACGGTTACTGGCTTTAGCGTCAACGGCGAAGACTACACTCCAGGTGACAGCGCAACGATTCCAGGCATCGGCACGTTCACGCTGAACAGCAACGGCGACTACACGTTCACGCCTGAGCCGGACTATCACGGCCCCGTACCTGAAATCACCGTCACAGTCAGCGACGGCGAGTTCAGCACCACCAGCACGTTAACGCTGACAGTGACCCAGTCAGCGACATCGCCAACGATAACGCGGT
>NZ_LAJX01000378.1 GCF_000963695.1 Methylocucumis oryzae | reverse complement strand
GGCGAAACCCAAACGTCCGCGTGCGGGTCGTCAATCCTTACCCGAGCATTTGCCGCGTATCGAACACCGTCACGAACCGGAATCCTGCACCTGCGGTCAATGCGGCAAAGACTTGGTCAAAATCGGCGAAGATGTCACTGAGCAACTGGATGTTGAGCCCGCTAAGTTTTTCGTGCATCGCCACATTCGCCCCCAATATGCTTGCCGTGCTTGCGAAACCGTCACTGCGGCGCCGATTCCACCGGCGGTGATCGATGGCGGTATGGCCGCCGTGGGTCTGTTAGTCTGGCTGATCATCAATAAATACCAAGACCATTTGCCGCTATACCGATTAGAACAAATCGCCGCGCGCGAAGGCGTTAACCTTGCCCGGTCAACGCTGGCGGAATGGGTGGGTCGTGTCGGGGTAGCGCTAAAACCGTTGGCGGAGCGATTAAAGTGGCATTTATTGCAAGGCAACACCTTGCTGGCCGACGAAACGCCGGTGTCGCAGCTAGAACCCGGCACCGGCAAGACGCGCAAAGCCTATTTGTGGGAC
>NZ_LAJX01000377.1 GCF_000963695.1 Methylocucumis oryzae | reverse complement strand
CACGACTGGAACTACCGATAACCGTTTCTGCAGCGTGGCTGGCTGAGTTGCTGCGATGCCTGGCTTGATCGAAACACCCGCGCAAATTTGGCTAGCCGTGGCACCGGTGGATATGCGTAAAGGCATAGACGGACTGTCCGCGCTTGTCCAGCAGGCGCTAGGCTCTGTGCCGTGCGCGGGCGCGGCTTTTGTTTTTCGCAATCGAGCCGGAACTCGTCTGAAACTGTTACTGTGGGACGGCAATGGTGTTTGGCTGTGTCAACGCCGCTTGCATCGCGGTCATTTTATCTGGCCGCAACACGAAGAGGCGGTGTTTTTGGTCACCGAAGCGCAATGGCGCTGGCTCGTAGCTGGGGTCGATTGGCAACGCTTGTCAGCGCTTCCGTCGGCGGATTGGCAACCTTGAAAGCGCTGTTTTGAGTCCTAAAAAAATCGCTTAAACCCAGTATTTATAAGGCTTGCAGGCGTTTTTTTTTGGTATAATAACCACCATGAAAACACTCGCCGACATCGACCGTTTAGACTTCGAACCAGCCACCAAAAGCCAAGTGGTGGATATGATTCGGGTGTTGCTTGACCAAACGGTACAGGATAGAGAGTTGCTGCAGCTCAAAGACGCGCAAATTCAAGCTAAAGACGCCGTCATCCGGGCCAAAGACTTCAAAATCGAAGCCCTAACCCACGAGCTCGCCCATCTCCGGCGCATCCGTTTTGGCGTCAAAAGCGAAACCCTATCGCCGTTGCAGCAAGATGTATTCGAGGAAACCTTGGAGACCGACCTGTCCGCCATTGACGCGGAAATCGAGCAACTCCAAGACGATCAGCCCGGCGATACGGTGGCGAAACCCAAACGTCCGCGTGCGGGTCGTCAATCCTTACCCGAGCATTTGCCGCGTATCGAACACCGTCACGAACCGGAATCCTGCACCTGCGGTCAATGCGGCAAAGACTTGGTCAAAATCGGCGAAGATGTCACTGAGCAACTGGATGTTGAGCCCGCTAAGTTTTTCGTGCATCGCCACATTCGCCCCCAATATGC
>NZ_LAJX01000376.1 GCF_000963695.1 Methylocucumis oryzae | reverse complement strand
GCGCGGACAGTCCGTCTATGCCTTTACGCATATCCACCGGTGCCACGGCTAGCCAAATTTGCGCGGGTGTTTCGATCAAGCCAGGCATCGCAGCAACTCAGCCAGCCACGCTGCAGAAACGGTTATCGGTAGTTCCAGTCGTGAGCCGTGACCGGTATGCAATACCAGCAAAGCAGTTGCCGGTGGCGGTTCCTGTATCTGAGCGGGAATGAACGCCGGTGTGGAATGTTCATTTCTAAAATCGTGCAGCCGCGCGGCAAAGGTTTTGACATTAAGCCGATGCTGTCGGCAATACGCCGCTTGCGTCATTCCGCTGCTTTGCCAAGTGTTCAGGTGATGTATCCAATGCGCGGTTAAGGTCATGCATTATCCTCTTCAAAAATTTTGAGAATAACGGTTCTGAATTTATTAGAACAGGTGGTTTGGTTGAGCGCTTACGDTCCGAYYATATCATCTGTAATATCT
>NZ_LAJX01000375.1 GCF_000963695.1 Methylocucumis oryzae | reverse complement strand
CTCGGCGATTGGCGAGGCCATCTCATGGTCGATGATTATGCCGGCTATAAGGCCTTATTTACTGACACTGGCGACGCCGGTGCCTGTATAGAACTCGGTTGTTTCGCACATGCCCGACGCAAATTCTTTGACTTGCACCAGGCTAATCACAGCCCGATAGCGTTAGAGGCGCTAAACCGAATAGCGGAGCTATATGCGGTAGAAGCCGAAGCTAAGACCCTGACCATTGCTGAGCGGCAAGCTTTACGCGCCGAAAAAAGCCTACCGGCACTAGCCTCTTTGCACGCTTGGCTCATGGCAACCCGCGCCAAAACCGCACCTGGCGGCGCCACTGCCAAGGCTTTAGATTACAGCCTCAAACGCTGGCCGGCGCTTTGTCGCTACGCCGAAACCGGACACTTGCCGATTGACAACAACCCGACCGAGAATTGCA
>NZ_LAJX01000374.1 GCF_000963695.1 Methylocucumis oryzae | reverse complement strand
ACTTCGCCCGCGCAGGTCATACCCTTACGCAAACCAGCATCGAAACCCTGGATCATGATTTTCCCAGTGCTGGCCTTGGCAAACTCATTCCGCATGGCATTTATGATGTGGCCCGGAATGAAGGTGCGATTCACCTCAATACCAGCCACGACACCAGCGAATTGTGTTGCGACAGCATCGCGCTGTGGTGGCAACGGCAGGGCCGCCACTGCTATTTCAATTCATTACGATTATTAGTCCTGTGCGATGGTGGCGGCAGTAATGCCTCGAATCGTCATGTTTTTAAAGAGGCGCTGCAAGCCTTGGCAGAGCGGTTGGGTTTGGAAATCCGCATCGCACACTATCCACCGTATTGCTCGAAACATAACCCGATTGAGCACCGATTGTTTCCTCATATCACTCGCGCTTGCCAAGGTGTGGTGTTTCATACGCTCGACATTGCTAAGCAGTTTATGGCGAAAGCCAAGACCACAACGGGATTAAATGTCACGGTCGACATTTTGACCGGTGTCTATGAAACAGGGAAGAAATGTGCCTCTGATTTTATCGAAAATAGTCGTATCGTGTTTGATGATTTTCTACCCCGTTGGAATTACCGTGCTTTACCTCAAGACAGGTGATTTCGGGAAGTTATTTTGGGCGGAATCCTAAGTGTATG
>NZ_LAJX01000373.1 GCF_000963695.1 Methylocucumis oryzae | reverse complement strand
TAAGTAGTAGTGCAAAAATTATTTAACAAGAAAATAAGTTAAACTACTAAAATTTAAACGACGTAAGATTTCACGATGTTGTTTGTAAAACCCCTATTACCAGAAGAAAGAGAAACCCTTGAGAATATGAAACGGCATCATCCAAGTCCTGTGCCACGGGAACGGGCGCAAGCCGTTTTACTGAGCGCGGCGGGTTTTAACCTGAAAGAATTGTCTGCTATTTTTGGGGTTTGTCGACAAACCGCAGCAACCTGGCTAAATGCCTGGGATAATGGCGGGATAGCCGCCCTCTTGGATAAACCGCGTGGCGGGCGTCCCCGTAAACTGAGCGGTGAATCCAAAGACTATGCTCTTGATAAAGTGGCTGAATCGCCTCGTTCACTCAAGACGGTGTTAGCGCAACTGGCCGAACGCTGGCAGATTTCTGTTAGTCTGGCAACGCTTAAACGGCTTTTCCAGCAAGCAGGGTTGGTTTGGAAACGAGTGAGGAAATCCTTAAAAGCTAAGCGTGATCCTGAACGGTTTGCCCAGTCTCAGCAACAACTGGCGGTATTGGCGGCACAGGCTAAGCAACAGCAAATCGACTTGGTGTATTTTGACGAAGCCGGTTTCACGCTGGAGCCTTGTGTTCCTTATGCTTGGCAGCCCATTGGTAAGACCATCGAAGTGCCTTCAGCTAAAAGCAAGCGTTTAAATGTCTTAGGATTTATGAACAAAAATGGCACCTTTCAATCGTGGGTGTTTGAAGATTCCATCACGACAGCGACGGTGGTGGCCTGTATTGACCGCTTTGTACTCACCTTGGCGCGACCGACAGCATTGGTGATTGACAATGCTCCCATTCACACAAGCCAGGAATTCAAAGCTCATATCGAGCGATGGCAGGCGCAAAAGTTGACGATACTCCCCATAGCACCTTATTCACCGGAGCTGAATTTGATAGAAATACTCTGGCGGAAAATAAAGTACGAGTGGATGCCTTTTTCTGCTTACGACTCTTTATTTATCTCTCAAGCAAAACCTATTCGATATTCTCCGCCAATATCGGCAAAGGTTACCGCATCGAATTC
>NZ_LAJX01000372.1 GCF_000963695.1 Methylocucumis oryzae | reverse complement strand
GCGAAAATCATAAGAAAAGAAGGGAAAAAGCTAATCATAGAGATAACCGTTGATCTCGAAGATTCGATGCTGGACAGTGAGGAAGCGATTCAGGCGGTTATCAATGAGGCGGGGAATCTCGCTACTGAAGAAGCATTGAAGCAATTCGACACCCAAGGTGAAGCGATGGAGATAGATGGCAAGCCATGGCGAAGTAAGGGACAGGAAGACAAATTTTACCAAACGCCTTATGGTGAAATCCAATGTGCAAGGCATGTTTACCACCACCATGGCCGTGGAAAAACCTTCTGTCCTTTAGAGCAGGCCGCTCGCATCATGGGAAGCTCAACACCCCGGTTTGCCAAGCAGGTAGGCATTAAAATGGCTGGTAACTCAGCCCTGGCAGTCCAACAGGATTTGCTGGAATGCCAAGGCCGAAAAGTATCCACCTCGTTCTTACAAAACTTATCCCGAAAAGTAGCAGACGTAGCCGGACAACAAGAAAGCCAATGGCATTACGACTTGCCAAACTTTGAGCAAGCTACGGCATCGATAGCCATCGGCCTGGATGGCACGTGTATGCACCTGCGTAAAGAAGGTTGGCGGGAAGCCATGGCGGGTACGATCAGTTTTTATGACGCCAAAGGCGAGCGGCAACATACGATTTATTTAGGTGCGACACCTGAATATGGCAAGGCGGATTTCTTGAGCCGCTTTACTGCCGAGATTGAGCGCGTAAAAACGCACTTTCCGAATGCAAAGAGGATCGGGTTAGCCGATGGCGCTGAAAGCAACTGGCAATTCTTAACGCAGCATACCGAGACATCGATTCTCGATTTTTATCATGCGAGTAGTTATTTGGGGGCGGTGGCTAATGCAAAGTATCCTAAAGATAAAAGCGCGCATAAAGCCTGGTTGGATGATCGCTGCCATCGACTGAAGCACAGCGCAGGAGCGGCTGAAGCCCTGTACAATGAAATGCTGACGCTACACGCACGAAAAAGCACCCAAAAATTACCGAAACATCTCCGGGACAAACTGGGTGCCGCGGTTACCTATTATAAAAATCATCGCCACCAAATGGATTACCTAAGCTACACCGAGCGCTCGTTTCCGATCGGCTCCGGCGTAACAGAAGCGGCTTGTAAAACGCTTATAAAACAGCGATTTTGTCTTGCCGGGATGCGCTGGAAACAACCAGGGGCTGCCGGTATCTTAACGTTACGGGCATTAGTTTTAACGGCTCATAGGTGGACACAGTTTTGGCAAAAAATAAATCTCTTTGGCGTTCCTTCTGTTGCGGCTGCTTTAAATTGAGGCTGCACCCTATTCTGACGCTAAACCGCGACCAATCAGAAAGCCATAGTTTTACATACCCGTCATTCCGGCAGGGATTGCCGGAATCCAGTGCCATGGATGGCGCTCTTCAAGTCCCCCTGTGTTCTTGACAATCCATGCCGAGATGACGACCCGGAGACGAACTACGGTTCTCAAATTGGGCGGGCTATAGTTAG
>NZ_LAJX01000371.1 GCF_000963695.1 Methylocucumis oryzae | reverse complement strand
TTTCAGTTGAATCATACGCCTTGTAGTGCCTGCAACGCTTTTCTGCCCACCATTCACCTCATAATCGGTGTGCCCAAAGCTCGTAGGACAGTGTCACGATAGCAAACCGCCATCGGTGTACTCCGAAATGGCGGATTGCCTATCGGCGAATCCACCTTACCGCGTTAAACATTTACACCGTTGTGCCTAGTTAAACTTCTAGCAATAGGCAAAACCAACAAACCTTGTAAAAATAATAACAAAGCACCTGGTAATGGAACGGTAGCCAGATGAGCGCTATCGACATTGGCTATATCCACCGCCCAATGACTGCTGCCACCACCGTTTTGCGCAGTGAACGGACTAGCGCCAAAAGTGGCTAAACCCAGTGAGTCGGCAAATCCATCGGCGAGATTAGCGCCTAATGCAACATTATCTAATTGCGTTAACGCTAAGATATAACTACCGGCTGACAGCGTTCCGTAAAAATGTGAGCCGGAATTGGCGATAACCGCTTCTTCATTCGTGGCCTTGTTTAACGTATCAAAGACAAACAGACCTGTGTTTTGCTCAAAAATCGCCAGATAGGGATTAAAGCCGTCACCTGCAATGCTTTGCCCGTTTAAATTCACGCCGCCCAATAGAGATAACGTGTTAATGGCAACTGTTGTCGAATCAGCACCGATGGTAAAGGAAAACAATTGCACATCGTTGTCTTTATTAAAGTTGCCGGTAAAGCTAAAGTTTGCCGCCGTCGCGCCTTGCCCGACGCATAACAAAAACATAAAAGATAGTACTAGTAATAGTTTGTTTGTAGTCATGATGTTCACCGTTGTTTTTGATAGTGGGTAATCAAGCATTAATTCACGTTGGCGCAGATGACAGAAGTTTGAACACTTTCATTTAAACCGGATGTAGCGTAGTTACAACTATAAAAATTTGAACCAGCACGACTACCTGTTACAGTTGATTCAGTTGTAATATTTTGACAAGAACCTCCTAGTACTCTTTTTCCGCTAGGACAAGAAGCGGTGTGATTTAATAATGGAGAAAATGCACTGGAAACCGTGCCGTTTACCCGAATGATTTGATAACCACTAATTCCAGGAGAACCCGTTGCTCCAGTATCTCCTTTTGAACCTTGTGCTCCGGTATCACCCTTATCTCCTTTGTCACCTTTTAAACCGGTTTCGCCTTTATCCCCCTTAGGACCCTCAGGCCCGGCTAAAATAACTTCAATAAACGCCGCATGACTGGTTTGTATGGCTTCTTTGCTATCTAACGTAAATGCAGTTTGAGACGCTGTTAACGGCGTTAAAGCCAAGCCATTGTTACTGGCTGGGTTATCCACCCAATCCAAAACCAATTGCGTGACATCTAACGCTAAATAATTATTGCCTTTGTTAATATCGGCAGTTGTTTCAATCGCTGTACCGAGTTGAGGTTCTGAGGCCGAGGTAACCGTTGTTTCATCCCATGCTGACAACACCGGACTGGCTTGAATTTTGCCAGGCGTTGTTACGGATTTAGCGAAAAACACTAACGTGGCTTTAGAAATATCTTTTGAGCTAATGCCTTCAGGTAATGTGGCTAAGTCAAATCGCAGTAAGCCTTTACTAGAAGGGGATACATTAACGCCGACAGCCGTGCCAGCATTGACACTAGCAATGTGAGCATCAGCGCTCAGTGGTAATGTCAGTGCTTGAGAGACTAATGGGGTTAAGCCGGTTAACAGAATAGCCGTTGATAACAGTTTAGTTTTCATATTCATCGTATTCTCCAGTTTGTTTAAGTTATTTATCGCGTTAATGAGTTTTAACTCATGGACAATAGAGCGATTACTG
>NZ_LAJX01000370.1 GCF_000963695.1 Methylocucumis oryzae | reverse complement strand
TTTTGAATTGATGCCGGTGTATTGCATTGCCATTCTCAATTTTTTCGCTATGATGAAACCGAAGAGCTGGCAAAGTTTCGCCGGGATGTGTGTTTAAAAGACCAAGATGGCGACGTGTTTTTTGACAAGTTGCATTTTAAGTTTTTACAAATGCCATTATTTACCAAGCAAGAACATGAATTAGCGACGCATTTTGATAAATGGGTGTACTTCTTAAAGCACCTGGAAAGCTTAGACCATATTCCGGCCATTTTAAATGAGCCTATTTTCCAAAAAGGTTTTGAAATCGCCGAGTTAGCAAATTTAAGCCCTAGGCAATTTGACGCTTACCAAAAAAGCTTATTGGAGTATTGGGATGTGGAAAACGTCAGTGAAACGGCATTTGAAGATGGACTAAATAAAGGCTTAGTAAGAGGGCGAGCCGAAGCTCAACAAGCCATGGCTAAAACCATGTTAGCCGAAGGTTTAGGTGTCGAATTAATCGCCAAAATCACTGGCTTAAGCTCCAGCGAGATTGAGCAGCTATGAGCGCGAAGTACCTTAATCCTTATACCGACTTTGGTTTTAAACGCTTATTTGGCGAAGAAGCCAGCAAAGATTTGCTGATTGATTTTTTAAACCAATTATTACCGGCGCATCATCAAATCGCCGAACTGAGCTTTAAGAATCCAGAAAAACTACCGAGCACGCCGAAAGAGCGCAAAGCGATTTTTGATATTTATTGCCAAGCGCGTAATGGTCAACGCTTTATCGTCGAAATGCAAAAAGCGCGGCTGAACTTTTTTCAAAGACCGGGCGTTGTTTTATTCGACGTTTTCCAATCAAAGAACAAGCCCAAAAAGGGGTGTGGAATTTTGAATTGATGCCGGTGTATTGCATTGCCATTCTCAATTTTCGCTATGATGAAACCGAAGAGCTGGCAAAGTTTCGCCGGGATGTGTGTTTAAAAGACCAAGATGGCGACGTGTTTTTTGACAAGTTGCATTTTAAGTTTTTACAAATGCCATTATTTACCAAGCAAGAACATGAATTAGCGACGCATTTTGATAAATGGGTATATTTCTTAAAACATCTGGAGAGCCTAGACCATATTCCGACCATTTTAAACGAGCCTATTTTCCAAAAAGGTTTTGAAATCGCTGAATTAGCCCATTTAAGTGCTAAACAATTTGACGCTTACCAAAAAAGCTTATTGGAGTATTGGGATGTGGAAAACGTCAGTGAAACAGCATTTGAAGATGGACTAAATAAAGGTATAGTCAAAGGGCTAGCACAAGGGTTAGTGCAGGGACGTATAGAAGGGAAATTAGAAGGTAAAATAGAAGGCCAACGCGAAGCCCAACAAGCCATGGCTAAAACCATGCTAGCCGAAGGTTTAGGTGTCGAATTAATCGCCAAAATCACTGGCTTAAGCTCCAGCGAGATTGAGCAGCTATGAGCGCGAAGTACCTTAATCCTTATACCGACTTTGGTTTTAAACGCTTATTTGGCGAAGAAGCCAGCAAAGATTTGCTGATTGATTTTTTAAACC
>NZ_LAJX01000037.1 GCF_000963695.1 Methylocucumis oryzae | reverse complement strand
GCGATTGAAGGCGGAGCACTTATTGACCATCTTTATGGCGGCGAGAGTAATGACACCCTCACCGGCAACGACGGTAATGATTATCTGGAAGGCGGTTTAGGCGATGATACTTACATTATCAATGAGGCTGATGGTGTCGATACGTTACTCGACATCGATGGTCAAGGCAGTATTTTGTACAAGGGCGAGCAGTTGGATGGCGGATTAAAAATTGCTGAAAATACCTGGGTGAGTGCCGACCACTTAACGACTTATACGTTATCGGGTGACACGTTATTTATCAATGAGAATATACAAATTCAAGGTTTTACCAAAGGTGATCTTGGTATTGACTTACCTAATACCGAGCTACCTAAATCTATAAGTTATTATGCGACGGAGGAGTCGGAGTTTTTATATAGCGAGGATGAGCGGGAATCTGCGAGCAGCTATTCGACTGCAGTGGGTGAAGGCGTAAATGGTATACCAAAATATCCAGTTAGCATTTGGTATACTGAAGGATATAGATATCATGCGCTTCCTGACTTTACAGCATATTATTATGGATTGGGCGGGAATGATTATATGGGATTCGATATAGGCAATGACTGCGGATTCGGCGGCGAAGGTAATGATTTTATGGTGAGTTATAATGGCGGTAAGGACTCATACTATGGTGGTGATGGTAATGATTTTATTCAGCTATATGACCCTAACGATAAACTCTTTCACGATCCTAGTGCGATTATAGCCCCAGATAATGGTACTTACACAGATGGCGGTGCGGGTGACGATATTATTACTATAACGCGGCATTATGTACCAGGTGTTACTTTCGCGGGTGAAAATACAGCGTATCTATTGGGGCAACACGATATATTCGATTATATTTTACAAGACATATCAGAGGCCGAATTAATCAGTTTTTATGCCAATGCGTCACGCGAGCAAAAAGCAACCATACCATTCGCAGGAGGGTTTTTCCCTGAGCTAAAAACATCGTTTTGGCAAAACGATGTTTTGTTCTGTGAAGATACCAGTGGGGCACTGTATTTATTTCCTACCTTCGAGTTTTCGACGCCAACCTTCACCGCTAATCTGCACACATACAGTCTTGATGGTAATTACACGTTTCATTTAATGATGGTTTATTGGAGTGCAGAAGATAACCACGACACGTCTTCTCATACGTTATTCGGCGGCGAAGGCAATGATTTCATTGAAGGCGGCGTTTGGCAATGACCTAATAAACGGCGGTGCCGATAACGATGCCATTGATGGCGAGCGCGGCATTGATACGGTTTTTGGTGGCGATGGCGATGACTTGATGTTAGGGGGTGAAGGTAATGATAATTTAGATGGCGGTAACGATAACGACGATATTTATGGTGAAGATGGTGGCGATGCAATACTCGGTGGTCTCGGCGACGATACGCTACGCGGCGGCAAAGGCAATGACACCTTGGACGGTGGCGAGGGCTCTGATCATTATCTCGTTGAGATTGAGGAAGGGCAAGATTCAATCACCGATAGCGGGAGTACCGGTGAGGATACACTACGTTTTGGTAAAGGCGTAACGTCACAAAAACTTATCAACGAGCACCAGTTAACGATAAATGGCAGCCTCTCGTTCCTATTTAGCGGTATTGAACGTATCGATTTCAATAACGGTAGTGTTTGGCGCTTAGGCGAAGATATGTTTGGCGACACCGGCGATGATACGTTTGTGGTCGATAATTCGGACGATGTCATTCATGAAACAGAGAGTGGAGGCTTGGATACGGTACAAGCGTTGGTCAATTATGTCCTACCTGAACACGTTGAGAATTTAATTCTTAACGGTGCAGAAGGTATTAACGGTCAAGGTAATAGTTTAAACAATGCCATAACCGGTAATAACGCCGTCAACGTGTTAGCTGGTTATGACGGGGCTGATGCGCTTTGGGGTAACGCGGGTAATGATACGTTAGATGGCGGTGCTGATGCCGATTATTTAGACGGTGGTGAAGGTAATGACGTTTACCAAAACACGACCGGCAACGATACTATTTATGATATTGAAGGCCATAACATTATCGAATTAACCGCCTTAGCTGTTAATGCTCTATCCGCAAACAATGCCGACTTGGTTTTATCGTTAACTGATAACAGTGTGCTTACATTACATGATGCGTTTTTTGGTATGTCAGCGCTGCTACAGTTGAGCGATGGACAACAACTCGATTTAGAAACACTCTTTGGTACAAGCTTGTTTACGCCGTTAGATCTGACTTTAAGTGACGAAGGTGGCAGATTATATGGTGGCGCGGGTGACGATAGGTTATCGGGCAGCATCCGTGCTGATACGCTATCGGGTCAGTTGGGCAATGATGTGTTAATCGGCGATGCCGGTTCTGATGTGTTAAGCGGCGGTATAGGCAACGATACGTTGAATGGTGGCGCGGACGCAGACAGGTATCTATTTGAAACAGGCTGGGGGCACGATGTAGTTAGCGACTATGACCCAGATAGCAGCCCTATCGATGTGATTGAATTTGGCGCCGGGGTGTTGCCCGATAATATTTTAGTTAGCCGAGACAATTTTAATTTAGTGTTAAGGCTAGAAAATAGTAGCGACACATTAACCGTGGCTAATTATTTCTATCCAACAAACACTATCGAGAACATTCGTTTTGCTGACGGCACAACGTGGGATTTTGAGACGCTAAAAACCTTAATATCAGGCACGGATGGCGATGATAGGCTCTACGGTTATGATACGGCTGACATTATTGACGGATTAAACGGCAATGATGGGATTTATGGGTTGGCAGGCAATGATACGTTAATCGGCGGTAATGGCGATGATGTTATTGATGGCGGCGATGGCCGAGATGTCATTTTCGGCGGTAACGGCAATGATGTGTTAGCAGGCGGTACAGGTGGCGATAGGCTTAAAGGAGGTGATGGCAATGATCGATTATACGGTGGTCAGGGTGACACGCTTGACGGCGGTGCAGGCGATGATACCTTCGAAAGCGGTGAAGGCAACGAACTTTATTTATTCGAACCGGGTTTCGGTAATGATGTTATTTACTACGCTGATGGCGGCGATACCTTGCAATTTGGTGTCGGCATTAATGCCAATGATCTTCAAGCTAGGCGTACTGTTGATGGGCTTGTCATCGGTTTGCTAAACTGCACCGATCAGATCACGTTGCAAACAGGTAGTTTTTCAACGGATTTCCCCGTTATTCGTTTTGCCGATGGCTCGGTATTAGATGCCAACGCTATTATTGCATTGACCAACACGGGTAGCAGCGATGATGATGTTTTGGTTGGTTCAGATGGTGATGATGAGCTTTATGGTCTTAACGGCAACGATTTGTTATACGGTGGATTCGGCAATGACACCCTTAGCGGTGGTAATGGTGATGATGTGCTGTACGGCGGTTGGGGGATGATGGCAGCAGCCGCGATGTCTTAATCGGTGGAGCGGGTGACGATGCTTTTTATGGTCTAAGTAATGATACTGTTGTGTTTAATCAAGGCTGGGGTCATGATCAAATATCAAGCTGGGTGCATTTTTCGGATTCTCCGTCTACTTTGCAGTTTGGCGATGGCATTGCTGCCGAAGATATTCGGGTAAGCTATACCGATTATTACGGTACGTTGTTACTTAGCAATCGCATGTATGACGATACCATTGGGCTATGGGACTTCGAGAATATTGGCATTAGCACCCTACGTTTTGCCGACGGCACGGAATGGGATATCGCAACACTTAAAGCACAAGCGAATTTACCTAGCGTTTATAACGATTGGTTGTTTGGTACAGTTGATGATGACGTTATTAATGCGTTAGCCGGCGACGACCATATCATAGGCAATTCCGGCAGTGATCTCTTACAAGGAGGCAATGGCGACGACACGCTGGTTGAAGATTACGGCATTTTTTCAGGTGATGATACGTTAGACGGCGGTTTTGGCAACGATTGGCTGCAAGGTGGTGGTGGCTCGGATACTTATCTATTCAGCGACGATTTTGGTCAAGACATTGTTAGTGATGAAAAGCAAGCCAGTACCACCGATACGATTCGTTTCACCGGTCTTATTAACGCGTCAGATATTCAAGTTAGCCGTTATCCAGGCGAATATCTTGTGCTGAGCCAATTTGGCACGGACAATTGGATTAAATGTTATACGATGATTGACATTGTTCAATTCACTGACATCAGTTTAAGTTATGCGGAGCTAACCGCTAAGGCCTTAGCTGTTGGCACTAGCGACGACGATTTCAACGGTAGCAGCGCTGACGATAAAATCGATATGATGGCAGGCAATGATACTGTGCATGGGTTCGCAGGCAACGATACGTTGTATGGCGGCGATGGCGATGACGTTGTTTACGGCGAGGAAGGTAACGATTTTATCAGCGGAGGTGCAGGCAGCAATCAACTGGTTGGTGGGGCAGGCGACGATGTGTATAGCGTCACTAGCCAAAGCGATAACATTATCGAGCTGCTTACTGAGGGGCTTGATGAGGTGCAGGCTTGGGTCAGCTATGAGCTTAGCGAAAATATTGAAAACTTAACGCTGGTAGGGACGACTGGCACAGACGGTACGGGTAATCAGCTTAATAACCTATTAACCGGTAATATCGCTGCTAACATGTTAGCGGGCGGTTTAGGGGACGATACTTACGTTGTCGATGCCTTAGATACTGTGATTGAAGCTGCTGAATCAGGTTTTGATATGATTCGTAGTACAGTGACGTGGACATTGGCTGCGAATATCGAAGCACTTGTATTGTTAGGAGATGAAGCTATTAATGGCACGGGAAATACGTTGAATAATACCTTAACGGGTAACGTAGCTGCTAATAGATTAGCAGGTGGATTAGGTGATGATACTTATGTGGTTAACACGGGCGATACGACAGATGAAGCGTTCGGAGCAGGCAGCGATACGGTTAGAAGTAATAGCGCATGGTCGTTAAGCGCTAATATCGAAAACTTGACGTTATTCGGTGGCGCGGCTGTTAGCGGGATAGGTAATGATTTAAACAATATAATCAAAGGTAACAGTGCGGCTAATCAATTATTAGGTGGTTTAGGCGATGATACTTACCTCGTCAGCACGGGTGATAGCGTTGTTGAAGAGCCTAACTCAGGCATAGATACGGTGCAAAGCAATGCTGATTGGAGCTTAGCGGATAATATCGAAAATTTAACGCTAACAGGTAGTATCGCGATCAATGGCAATGGCAATGCTTTAAACAATGTCATAACGGGCAACGGTAATGCTAATAGTTTAACCGGAGGAGACGGTGACGATAGGCTAGATGGCAGGGCGGGTGTCGATTCTATGGCTGGCGGCCTGGGCAATGATAACTATGTCGTAACCTCAGGGGATGCTGTAATTGAACAGGTTGGTGAGGGTATCGATACCGTTGAATCTGCTGCGACTTATACATTAAGTCTTAATGTGGAAAATTTAGTGTTAACGGGGGCTGCTGCTGTTAAGGCCGTTGGTAACGAAGGTAAGAATATGATAATGGGTAATGCCGCCGCTAATATTCTGGTAGGTAAAGAAGGTAGTGACACATTATTGGGCGGTTTAGGTGCAGACCGATTTACCTATACCGGTTCTTTAGATACTGGGGTAAGCGCTAGCTCGCGTGATATTATCCAAGATTTTTCTAGCCTTGACGGTGACAAAATTGACCTTAAGTCGTTAGATGCCAATCCAACGCTGACGGGTATACAGCGCTGGACGTTTGTTACCAATTTTAACTCAGTCAGTGGCCAAGTAAGTTTTAATAGTTCAAGCCATTTGCTAGTGTTAGATCGAAATGGTGACAACATACCCGAGCTACAAATTGAGCTACTAGGTGTGATGTCATTAACGAGTTCAGATTTGATTTTGGTTTAACAAGATTACTTCGCGCAGTCTCATTCAACTTTTGAGGTGTAAATAGCCGATTGTCTTAATTTTTGGCTGTGCGGAGTAAGGAAGATTAGGTTTACTCAAAATTGTCATTGCCGCATGAGTATGTCCGTAAATGCTTACCTGTTCAATTAACAACAGGAAAAACTGTCAACGCGTGGGTTTATGTCTATAATCGTGACGTATCGGGTCTTAAACGGATTATTAGTGGTGATTACTTGGCAGATACTTAAGGCTTGATAACACGTATAAAAAAACTCATTACTTTAATCTCATTATTTATAGGATATTGTTATGCACACTATCAGACAATTCATAGTGCTGTTTGCTGTTTTGGTGTTTGCTTCGTTAAAGCTGGCTCACGCAGAGTCGCCTGCTTACTCGATTTATAATGACACGGCGACCACGCTTTATTTTGATACTATGGATCCTGCGCGTGGCACATGGCGTAATCAAAGTGTTAGCGCGCATCAAAACAAAAAAGTTCACTATCAACTCAGGCTTAACTAGCGCTAAGATTAGAATTGGCACACCAGCGCGGGGATATAACGAGTATACGTTAGGCGGTGGCGGGGTATAT
The DNA here is from genome assembly GCF_000963695.1 of Methylocucumis oryzae. Classification (GTDB taxonomy): domain Bacteria; phylum Pseudomonadota; class Gammaproteobacteria; order Methylococcales; family Methylomonadaceae; genus Methylovulum; species Methylovulum oryzae. Next base: position 14,140 of record NZ_LAJX01000037.1, on the reverse strand, counting down.
CGATTAACGTGGAGTGATGCCAAACAAATGTGGGATGTGACGGCTGACCAACAAGCGTATAACGCTACGGTGGCGTATAACCAGCAAAACCCAAGCTATAACCCCGGCAAGCAAGCGCATTCAAACTTGCCTTATCGTTTAGGTGATGCGGTGATGGTGTTATGGAAGGGGAAGTGGTATGCCTCGACGGTTATCCAGTTGGGCAAGAATAAAGTCAAAATTCATTATGACAACTATGATAGTAGTTGGGATGAGTGGGTAGAGGCGGCAAGAATACGTTATCGCTAGCTGTATGCTCCGGTTATTGCTTAATAACCGGAGCATAATGCCTACATATCAAAATGTACGGCTAAGCCGAAAATTAATTGGTGGTTTACCGTATCAGTGCTAATCGTACCTCCGCCGATTAAATCATCTTCAACATCGACATACGTCAGCTTATATTCGGCAAAGCCAGAAATAAACTTGTAAAGATCGTAGTTAATGCCCAACATACCGTTAAAAGCAGGACCCGCCCCAGCTTGGTATTCATAGGTTTTTTCGCTGTTGACTAACGCTTCAACATGCGGAATGGCAAAGCCTATACCTAAGCCAGTATAAAGTTGCATACGTCCTAAAAAGGTTTCATCTCGTTGTCCGGCCGGAAACCAGCGGTAATGGCCATTAAAGGTTAATGTGTTAACACCATGTGACATATTAAACTCTTTCAAGTCGGTGCTATTAATAGGCACATTAGCGTTAATAGGCACGCCGTTTTGTACTCCGTTAACCGCTACGGTTTCTGAGTCAACGAGGTAATTTTTTAAATGAGCGAAATCGACCGAAACACCCCAGTTAGGCATACTATTAAACCAGTAGCCAATGCGTGCACCATAAAATGCAGGCTCATCGAAAGAATTGTCTTCCCAACTGACATTGGAATAATTTAAGTTAGTGTTACCTTGCGTTAAATTTAAGTCACTGTTATCAATAAAAGATTTCCCGCCGTAAATAGCTAGGTTAATTTCTGCATTAGTGTTAGATGTCAATAATAACCCCGATACTAAAACAGCGGGAGCTATGAAACGACTTAGTTTTTCCCTGATTTTGGATGTTTGGTGCAAATTTATTTTCATTGGTTTTTTTTATGTGTAGTGATAGTAAAAAAATCAGTATCGATAGATATTATTGACACCGAGCATTAAAAATATAGGTCAAAACCTTATAAAACCAAGTGGTTTTCGTCATTATACAAAACCTGCACAACAATAAAAAATTTAACCGTCAGAATTCAACTAATAAAATAGCATCCAGTGCGTAGAATTTTGGTTGGCCTTATTATTATAAATAGTCAGCCCGGCGTTTAAAAATACTCTTCTTTCAATGATGTAAATGCGCTGATAGCCAGCGTGCTGCGACTTCTTCGGCAATGCCTTTACGTTTGGCATAATCTTGTAATTGGTCGTGCTCGATTTTGCCAACATTAAAATATTGCGCTTCTGGATGGGCAAAATACCAACCGCTTACGGCTGAGGCAGGGTACATGGCATAGCTTTCGGTTAAGCTAATACTGGTATTTTCTGTTACGTTAAGTAACGCAAATAATTTAGCTTTTTCGGTATGGTCAGGGCATGCCGGATAGCCGGGCGCAGGGCGTATGCCTTTATAGGCTTCTTTAATCAGTTGTTCATTATCAAGAGCTTCGCTTTCCGCATAGCCCCAATAGTCTTTTCTTACCAACAAATGCATATATTCGGCAAAGGCTTCTGCTAGGCGGTCGGCTAGGGCTTTGAGCATGATTGAGCTGTAGTCGTCGTGTTGCTGTTCAAACTCGGCCAACTTGCGTTCTATACCTATGCCCGTTGTGACCGCAAACGCCCCGAGATAATCGTTTATACCGCTGTTAATAGGGGCAATAAAGTCGGCTAAACAATAGTTTGGTCGCCCTGGCGCTTTGACGGTTTGTTGACGCAAATGGTGTAACGTCTCGATGACGGTTAAGCGCTCATCATCGCTATATAAAACCACATCGTCGCCGTCGCTATTAGCGGCAAAAAAGCCAACGACGGCGCGCGCACCTAGCCAGTTTTCGGCAATAATGTGTGCCAGCATAGCTTGTGCATCGTTAAATACGCGCTTGGCTTCATCGCCTATAACAGGGTCAGCAAATATTTTTGGATAGCTACCTGACAGTTCCCAAGTTTGGAAGAATGGTGACCAATCGATAAATTCGGCTAAGGTGTTAAGGTTGACATCGGTAATTGTTTTAATCCCTAAAAAGGTAGGTTTTATCGGTGCATGGGTTTGTCCAATAAAGCGATTAGCACGTGCGTTGGCGATAGGGTGTTGTTGAGCTTTTTGTTCTTTGCCTAAATGCCGTTCTCTGACTTCGGCGTATTCGGTGCGTAAGTTTGCTAAATAAGTTGGCTTGGCATCCGCGCTAAGCAAGTTAGAAGCAACGCCAACCGCGCGCGAGGCGTCAGTGACATAAACAGTGGCACCGCTACTATAATTGGGCTCGATTTTGACAGCAGTATGCGCGCGTGAGGTCGTCGCGCCACCTATCATTAATGGAATGGTAAAGCCTTGGCGTTGCATTTCTTTTGCGATATGCACCATTTCGTCCAGCGATGGGGTAATAAGTCCACTTAAACCAATAATATCGACGTGCTCTGCTTTGGCAGTTTGCAGAATTTTTTCTGCCGGTACCATCACGCCTAAATCGATAACGTCGTAATTATTGCATTGTAAAACCACCGAAACGATGTTTTTGCCTATATCGTGTACATCGCCTTTAACCGTAGCCATCAAGATTTTGCCATTAGTTTGTCGGTCGCCTGCGGTTTTATCGGCTTCCATAAACGGCATTAAATACGCCACGGCCTTTTTCATCACGCGGCTGATTTAACAACTTGTGGTAAAAACATTTTTGCCAGCGCCAAATAAATCGCCGACGACATTCATGCCGGCCATTAATGGGCCTTCTATCACGTGTAATGGACGCTCGGCCTCAAGGCGTGCCGCTTCGGTGTCTTGATCGATGAAGTCAGTAATACCTTTGACTAACGCATGTTCCAAACGCTTAGTGACCGGCCAACTGCGCCAAGCGAGATCTTCGGTTTTAGTTTCGCGGTTTTGTTGGTCGCGATATTTTTCCGCAATTGCAAGCAGGTTTTCTGTTGCTTCGTTATGACGATTTAAAATGACATCTTCTACTGCATCACGTAATTCTGCTGGAATATCTTCGTAAATAGCTAATTGCCCAGCGTTGACGATACCCATAGACATGCCGGCTTTAATGGCATGGTATAAAAATACCGCATGAATAGCTTCGCGTACGGGGTTATTGCCACGAAACGAAAATGAGACGTTGGATACGCCGCCGGAGATTAACGCATGAGGCAGGCTTTGTTTAATGATACGAGTCGCTTCAATAAAATCGACGCCGTAGTTATTATGCTCGTCAATGCCGGTTGCAACGGCAAAAATGTTAGGGTCAAAAATAATATCTTCAGCCGGAAAGCCAACGTGTTCGGTAAGAATCTTATAGGCGCGTTGGCAAATTTCGATTTTACGCGCCTGTGTATCAGCTTGGCCGACTTCATCAAACGCCATGACTATGACGGCAGCACCATAGCGCTTTACGAGCTTAGCTTGGCGGATAAAGCTGTCTTCGCCTTCTTTTAACGAAATTGAATTAACAATGCCTTTGCCTTGTAAGCATTTAAGTCCAGCTTCTAAAATGTCCCATTTAGACGAGTCCAACATAATGGGGACTCTGGCAATATCGGTTTCAGCGGCAATCAGTGATAAAAATCGCACCATTGCGGCTTTAGAATCCAACATGCCTTCATCCATGTTGATGTCTATGATTTGCGCACCGTTTTCAACTTGTTGTCTCGCTACCGCTAAGGCGCTTTCATAGTCGCCTTCAACAATCATGCGTTTAAAAACTGCCGAGCCGGTAATATTCGTGCGCTCACCTACGTTAACAAATAGGCTGTCTTCGGCAATCGTCATGGCTTCTAAGCCAGATAGTTTGCATTGTTTAGGCAGAGTCGGAATGATGCGTGGTGGTTGTTCTTGTACGGCGTCAATAATGGCTTTGATGTGTGCGGGTGACGTGCCGCAACAACCGCCGATAATGTTGATAAAACCACTGCTGACCCATTCTTGGATTTCGCTAGCCATCGCTTCAGGAGACTCGTCATAGCCGCCGAAGGCGTTAGGTAAGCCCGCATTAGGGTGAGCTGACACATGTGTGTCAGCAATAGCCGATAGCTCTTCAATATATTGGCGCAGTTCTTTAGCACCTAATGCACAGTTAAAACCAAATGAAATGGGTTGAACGTGTTTTAATGAATGCCAGAAGGCGCCGACGGTTTGTCCTGATAAGGTTCTACCCGACGCATCAGTAATCGTACCCGAAATCATGATGGGCAACGTAAAACCTAGACTGTCAAACACTTCTTCGACCGCAAACGCAGCGGCTTTGGCGTTAAGCGTGTCGAAAATGGTTTCTATCAAAATAATATCAGCCCCGCCATCGATAAGACCGCGCGTGGCTTCCGTGTAAGTTACGACTAATTCATCAAAACTGATGTTGCGAAAACCTGGGTCGTTCACATCAGGCGACATAGATGCCGTGCGGTTGGTTGGCCCTAGTACGCCAGCGACAAAACGCGGTTTGTCCGGTGTTTTATCGCTAAATTCATCAGCGACTTGTCTAGCGAGTTTAGCGCCTTCTCGATTTAACTCGTATACTAACGTTTGCATCTGATAATCGCCTAAGCCAATGCTATTGGAGTTAAACGTGTTGGTTTCGATAATATCAACGCCAGCGTCAAAATAAGCTGTGTGTATGGCTTTAATGATGTCAGGCTGGGTCAGCGTGAGCAAATCGTTATTGCCTTTTAAATCGACGGGCCAGTCAGCGAAACGTTCGCCACGATAATCTCGCTCCTCAAGTTGGTAGCTTTGAATCATCGTTCCCATTGCACCGTCGAGAAATAAAATGCGTTGGCTGAGGTGTTGTTTGAATAGATTTGCTCGGGTCATGCGTGCTAACAAGATGCTCTTAAGTTAATATTTCGTCGAATGGCATTCATTCTATGCTATTTTTAGCAAAAACATAGGAGAGGGTATGGCAAAGCCAACAATTGTACAAGTTATTCAGAGTGTCGTCGCGGCGTTTGTCGGTGTGCAAAGCGACGATAACCGGCATAAAAGATTTTAGCCAAGGGTCAGCGTGGGTTTATATCGCAGTGGGAGTCATGTTTACGATAGGGTTTATTATGACTATCGTCGTTATTGTAAATTTGGTTTTAGGTTGATTTTTAGGGCATAAAAAAAAGCTCAAGTAAAACTTGAGCTTTTTGCCTATCACTGAAGCGGAATTATTTTTTGATGCCGTCTTTCATTGATGACGTAGCACTTTTGAAGGTTTGCACAAAAATATCGCCCATTCCTGAGAATAATGTATTAAGGCCTATTTTTTCTTTTAACATGAAATGGCAACGGATAACCGCAACAATTAAAATGCCTGCTATAGGTGGCATTAATTCAAAGAAAGTTGATAAAAACGCGCCGCCACCACTTTGGAAGCCACCTTCATTTTTTCTGTCGCCGACACTTGTTAAATCACGCTCGTAGTTAGCACCGCCTTCTTCGCTTCTCATCGACTCTAAAATATAAACGTTTTAAGTCAACCAGCAAGAATTGGGACGCTAAAAACGCGCCAGCGCAAATGCCAACCCACATCCAGATATTGCTAACGCCTGCTTTTATGGCTGACTGGTAAATCCAGATTGCCACATAAATCATTACTAAACCACCAATCATTGTTATATCCTCACCTTGAAAGAAATGTTTAAAGTTTCGTTAAAAAATAATAGAGAAATTGACATTTTAGAATCATATTTTTGTCACTTTTTTCAATGACTTTACAGGATTCATACTTTTCTTGTCCCGGTTTTGATTGTTTTTTTATTTCACCGTTTTCGACAGAATATTTTATGTCAATCTTCATTTCTTTGGTTCTGCCCACCGAGTCGGTTGCGATAGTGTGCAACACGCCATTAGTAGCAAAGTCCCATTCAACTTTAACTGCTTTTTTTTCGCCGTCAATTTTAGATGCTTCGGCAGTGACTGCCCATTTACCGGCAATTTCGCTACTATCTTTAAGTGCAACATCCGCTTGAGCAGATGCCGCTAACATCATTAAAACGGCCGGAATTATTGTAATATAATTTTTTATCATTTTATCCTCCCCTCATACTCACTGCGCGTTAAAGTGAGCAGTTTAAACCATAGTGGAATTGCTATCGAGTTTTTAATTTGCTAGCCCGGTTTTTATTAGAGAAGGGGGTGTGCATTTTTAGTGTAGCAAACATTTAACTTGACTTTAGATTCCCCTAAAGTATTATGTAATTTCCCTATGCTATAAAAAATAGCGATTTCTAAAACACAAAAATTACAGGTAGGACATCTCATGGGGTTCATCTTAGATCTCACTGCAATGTTAAAAGAGCCAGCCGGCATGGTCGGTGCAGTTGTAGTTATAGCTGCTGTTTATTTCTTAGCTAAATGGGTATTCGCACCACACCCAGATGACGAAAAATAAGCTCTAAGGGCATCGGAATAAAACTTAAGGCCGCTAGATTTTTTAAATCTAGCGGCCTTTGTCGTTTTAGGCCGTATGAAAGCTTTTCCATATAAACTCTAAGTCTTTTATAATTTATATATTTGCCGGTTTGAAATGTATAAATTCTTCTTATCCAACGTCCAGCGCTTGTTAGCACAATCTGCTCCTGCTACCGGTATTGGCGTTTATCGAATCTTGTATGGTTTAGTGACCTTGCAAGAAATCATTTTTCTGTATTATTTTAGTCACTTAATATTTGACCCAATACCTTTTATTGACGTCGAATTTCCGACGATTAATTATTTTTTGGGTTTTTGGGCGGTTATCGCGATTTTTCTTGTTGTGGGCTATCGTTATCGTTTCGCGACGGTTTGCAATTATTTGCTATGGCTGGTGTTTGTAAATTTTACGCCTATGCAACGCGATTTTGACGGTGGTTTTGACTTATTCATGACGGGCATGGGGTTTTTCTTGCTGTTTATGCCGGGTGACCGTGCATTCGCGCTTGATGGCTTGCGTGCTAAATTGCAAACGCCTTTCATGCGTATTGATAAGCCGCAAGCGGTTACAGTGCTTGCCTATTATGTGCCGGTGATTATTGGCTTGGGTTTTTTATATTTTGATTCGGCTATCCATAAATTATTCGCCGAGCATTGGCGGCACGGCTTAGGCGCTTGGTTGCCCTGCACCCAGCCTTATTATGTGTCGGTGCTAGATATGTCGTTTTTGCTAAACAACGAAATGTTAGAAAAAACGATTGGCTATACCATTTTATTGTTTCAATTTAGTTTTATTTTCTTATTTGCGCATAAAAAGCTACGTTTAGTGTATTTGCTGTTAGGTGCGGGTTTACATTTAGGTATTACCGTATCGTTCAACATTTATCCGTTTGGGTTAGGTATGTTGATTTGTTATAGCTTGTTAATACCGTATGAATTCTGGCAAGGCTTAGCGGCACGAATGGTTGAGAAAAGCCCCAGCTTAACGGTTTTCTATGACAGAGATTGCCCTTTATGTAATCGGACAGTATTAACCATCGAGCACTTCGATATATTTAAGCGCATAGACTTTAAGAACGCGCAAGACTATGCTCAGCGGTATCCTCGTTTAGCTAGCTTGGATGAGCAAATGTTATTAACGGATTTATATGCTTTAGATGCTCAAGGGCATTTATTTGCTGGCGTAGATACCTATATTCAGATTTGCTTGCACATGCGTACCATGGCTTGGTTAGGGGGGCTACTAAGCTTGCCTGGCGTAAAAACCTATGCGGTTAAAACGTTACAGACAAATAGCCGATAATCGAAGCCGTGTGCCATGTAATACAAGCTGTATGTTGGAAAAGCCAGAGGGGTTAGAAAAGACGTTTTACGACATGTTTTTTGTCGATTTTATCGCGCAAAAAACCAAAAGCGGCATCGCGCATATTGACTAAATTACTCTTTGTCATGTTGCTGTTCCAGTTAAACAGCACGATTCATTATGGCTTGATTTATCGTTTCGATATTGAAACTAGGCATAATCCTATCACTAGCTATTTAACCGATGCGAGTAATTCCTTACTTGAGATTTCGCAGCTTTTCTTAGGTATTGCGCCTCATGCGTTGTATTTACATGACCATTTTTCCGGTTATGACCGAATTTTAGCGCTGACCTATACTAATCAGAATGGTGAAGAGCAATGGCTGCCTTTTGTTAATGAACAAGGGCGCTTATTAGCGCCTAATTGGGGGCGTGTACATTCGATGTGGGCGAATATTGCCGTAACGCCAACGATTAATCAGGTACGGTTGCAAAAGTTTATTATGAAAGTCACGGCTTTTTACGGTCATCAGTTGGGGTTAAATCTAAATAATACCGAATTTCATATTAAGCTTAAGAAAATCGATGCGCCGAATGATTGGGTGTATGACCAATTGCATAAAAACTTTGCAGCACCTTGGACAACAATAGGACATGCGCGCTGGACACATAACGTGATTACATTTGATTTACCCAATAATATTAATTCGTTGTAAGTCCTGTTTGTTTAAATATTGCATAGCTTTCTTAGTCATGATATAAATTAGTTGTGCTTTCATTCATTGACGCACAATAAGTAAAATAACTGAAACCCCTTTGGAGGATAATATTATGAAGAAAGTAATTGCGATTTTAGCTATGGCACTGATGGTTGTTGGCTTAACAGGTTGCATGGACCCACAAGACGGTTCAAAACAAAGAGTTACTAGCTCAATCGAACTATAAGAATCAAGGCAGTACAAAAAACCCAGCCATTGGCTGGGTTTTTTGTTTTAAGGGGGCTTTAAACTAAACGCCCCCAAACATCATGCTCATCGGCATCTTCAACCACAACATCTACCCAATCGCCAACGTTTAAATGCGTGGCACCATCGATAAAGACTAAACCGTCAATTTCAGGGGCATCGGCTTTGCTTCTAGCAACAGCACCTTCTTCGACGACTTCATCAATTAAAACGGTTTCTTGTCGGCCAATGCGGCGTTCTAAGCGTTGCGCGCTAATCTCAGATTGTAAGTCCATAAACCGTTGTAAGCGTTCTTGTTTGACTTCTTCAGGAACCGGATTCGGTAGCTCATTTGCCGCTGCGCCGTTAACCGGTGAATAAGTAAAACAGCCGACTCTATCCAATTCAGCTTCGGATAGAAAGTCTAATAACTCTTCAAATTCTTGCTCAGTTTCGCCAGGAAAGCCGACGATAAATGTACTTCTTAAGGTTATATCTGGACAGAGTTCTCGCCAAGCTTTAATGCGTGCTAGCGTGTTTTCAGTGGCTGCTGGTCGCTTCATTAATTTTAAAATTCGACTATTAGCATGTTGAAACGGGATGTCTAAATACGGCAAGATTTTGCCGTCTGCCATTAACGGAATAATGTCATCGACATGCGGATAAGGGTAGACATAATGCATCCGCACCCAAATACCTAAATCGCCTAGTGCTTTGGCTAAATCATAAAAACGTGTATTAAGCGCTTGTCCTTGCCAAGTCGTTGCGCGGTAAGCCAAATCCAAGCCATACGCGCTGGTGTCTTGCGATACTACCAATAATTCTTTCACGCCAGCCGCAGCTAGACGTTCGGCTTCATTTAATACTTCATCGATAGGTCGACTAACGAGTTTGCCGCGCATAGACGGAATAATGCAAAACGTACAACTATGATTACAGCCTTCTGAGATTTTGATATAAGCGTAATGATTAGGTGTCAGCTTAACGTCTTGTGGCGGCAATAAACTGGTAAATGGGTCGTGTCTAGGTGGCAAATGCTCGCGTACTGAGGCAACGACTTCATCAAACGCATGAGCGCCAGTGACTTTAAGTACTTGTGGGTGGCGTGCGCGAATTTCCGCCTCGCGCGCACCTAAGCAACCGGTGACAATAACTTTGCCATTTTCTGCTAAAGCTTCACCAATGCTATCTAGCGATTCTTGCACCGCTGCATCGATAAAACCACAGGTGTTGACCACCACTAAATCGGCTTGTTGATAATTAGGCGAAATCGCATAACCGTCTTCGCGCAATTTAGTTAAGATTTTTTCGCTATCGACTAAGGCTTTTGGACAGCCTAAGCTGATGAAGCCTACTGAGGGAATGTGTGTCATAAAGTTACCAAAGCAGCACATGATACGTCATGTGCAGAGAGAATTAAGCTAATAAGGAGGAAAGTAAGTCCTGCAACTTAGACGATTGTCGGCAGTAAGCAAGTCTATGGCTGATGATAATACTTTTTAACTCGGTCAGCGCTAGTGAAAAGTCATCGTTAACGACTAAGTAATCAAATTCGGCATAATGGCTCATTTCCGCCACGGCATCGCGCATACGTCGCTCGATAACGGTGTGGTCATCTTGTCCGCGTCCTTGTAACCGTTGTCTTAATACGTCTATTGAGGGCGGTAAAATAAAAATCGTTACGCTTTCAGGCAGTAAAATGTTTAATTTGCTGAGCGCCTTGCCAATCGATTTCAAGAATAACATCCGAACCTAGTGATAAATGGTGTTCGACAGCGGTTTGTGTTGTGCCGTAATAATTGTCGAAGACTTGCGCATGTTCTAAAAAAGCACCTTGTGCCAGCAGCTCTTGGAATTCTTCAACGGAGATAAAGAAGTAATCTTTACCGTGTTGTTCGCCCGGCCGCATCGCACGCGTCGTATGCGACACTGACACGGTAAGTTGCTTAACGTCATGCAGTAATTGCTTAACTAAACTGGTTTTACCGGCACCGGACGGCGCGGCAATAATAAATAATTGACCAAGACTCATAGTGTCTTTAAAAGTGAAGTGAGAAAGGGATTATCGAATTTAGGTTTCGATTTAATCCCTAAGATACCAGAATCCAAGTCATGGCAAAAGCGTGTTGCTTAAGCAGGGCAGGGTGTTTGCGAGAATAATCCCTCTATAAAGTGAAGCGTATCGGTTAACACCGGTTCGCTGGTTTGATACGGTAACGCAAAAGCGCCTATTAGCGTTTTATGGTCAAGTTCTGAGTAAATATGAGAGCTGACACAGCCGTTTATAGCTAATGCATGGTGTTTTAAACTGTCCAGATTTTTAAGTTTAACAACACTATCTTTAAGGCCATGGAGTAATAATAGCGGCGGTTGTCCTGTGTGGACAAAATTAACCGGTTGGCTGTTCGCATAATTCGATGCTGGGCCGAATAAATCGGCTTGATAAGCCTCAGTAAACGGTAAAAAATCATAAGGCCCCGCTAAGCCAACGAAACCTTTGATGTTGGCATAATAATCTGGGCCTAAATAAGCTGGATTTAACGTTAGCATTGCAGCAATATGCGCTCCCGCCGAATGCCCCATGAGCACAATATTTTGAGGATTTAAGCCATATTGCGCGGCGTGATTGACAGCAAATTTCACTGTGCCTGCTGCGTCGTGCATGATGTCGGCGAATTTAACGCTAGGATAAAGGCGATAATCGCTAATCACAACGGGATAACCCGCGCTGGTAAATGCCTCGGCTAGAAAGCGGTAATATTCTTTGGTCAAGGGTTGGCAAGCGCCCCAGCAACCGCCATAAAAAAACACAATGAGTGCTCGGTTTGGCTTAGGCTGCGATGTTAAGTAAATATCTAAGTGCTGTTGCGAGTGCTCGTCATAGACTAAATCAGCAATGCGTTGATAATCGGCAAAGCGCGCTGCTAAATTAACATAGCCTAGCTGTAAACTTGTGCAACCGGTTAATAACAGACACAAGCCTAATAACAAAAACACCTGATGACATTTATATCGCATCGTAGCTACTGTCTTAACGTTTAGTTTAACGTCCCAAAAATCGGCTACCAACTTAAGACCGGACAGGGCATTCAGAGTGTAGGGCGCCGTTAATACATCCCTGTAGGCTTGGCGGCAGCATCCCTGCTGCCAACACCTAAACGCTGAATACCCTGTCCCTACTAAAGTGTGTAGCCAAAAATCAAAAGAGTTACCGCTCATAATCACCCAGAGAACACCCAAACAAGCCATCGTAATATCAATAAGTTGGTTTTTTTCACTATATAATGAATCGCGATAAACGGCTAATGCAATAATTCTTTATTGAGTAAACTCAGTTTTTCGTTGTTTGCTTGGTATAATATCGAGCTTTACCCAAGCCATAGTTCGAGAGATTTCATGATTCAAGGTAGTATCGTAGCGTTAGTCACACCGATGGATGAAAGCGGTGCGGTTGACAAAAACAGCTTGAAAAACCTGGTTGAGTTTCATATCACACAAGGCACCGATGCCTTGGTCGCCGTCGGCACCACGGGTGAATCGGCGACATTAAACGAAGAAGAGCATATAGATGCTATTAAGAGTATTGTCGATTACGTTGCGGGACGCATACCGGTTATCGCCGGAACAGGTGCTAATTCGACTAGCGAAGCGATTAACTTAACGCAAAAAGCTAAACAAGCCGGTGCTGATGCCTGCTTAATCGTCACGCCTTATTACAATAAACCTACGCAAGAAGGTTTATATTTACATCATAAAGCCATACATGATGCTGTTGATATTCCGCAAATTTTATACAACGTACCCGGCCGCACAGCGTGCGATATGCTGCCCGAAACGATAGGTCGTTTAGCGCAATTAGACCATATCATTGGCGTTAAAGAAGCCACGGGAGACTTATCTCGTTTCGCTGCAATACGTGCGCTCGCCCCTGCTGATTTTGCGTTGTATACCGGGGATGACGCGAGTAGCCGGGAATTTTGCTTATTAGGTGGGCAAGGCTCCATCACAGTAACCGGTAATGTCGCGCCTAAATTAGTTCATGACATGATTACGGCTGCGATGCGAGGTGAGGCAGACTTAGCGGCTGCTATCGATGCTAGCTTGGCGGGTTTACACAAAATCTTATTCATACAATCCAATCCTATTCCGGTGAAATGGGCTTTAGCGGAAATGGGATTAATCCCTAAAGGCATTCGTTTACCGCTGACTTGGTTAAGCGCGGAGTGCCAAGCACCGCTAGCCGAAGCAATGCGTACAGCCGGTTTGATTTAACATGCGCCTAATGCAAACACCATTTATTATCGTTTGTGTGCTAATTGCAACCAGCCTAAGCGGGTGCAGTTATGTAAAAAGCCTATTTCCCGATAAAGAAAAAGACTATCAATATACCACCGAAATAGCACCGCTAAAGCTACCGCCCGACTTAGGCCAAACCTCTTTAGCCACAGCTGCCGTCAGTGATAATCCTAGCACCGCTACCTCGGCACCGGAAAAACCTGAGCCTACGACAGCACCGGTTATAGAAAACCCTAGCGTCGTTGCGACAGAACCGACACCAGAGACACCTATAGCTACACCTAGCGAACCTAGTGCAAACTTAACGGAGACAGCGGCTAGCTCAGAACCAGACAACAAGCAATATGCGCCGATTAAACATGAGCCTATCGCTGTTGAGTTAATCGGCGATGGTGCAGGTAATCATCGATTACGCCTACGCACGGATTTCGACAAAGCCTGGCGCGCGATTGATAAAGCGCTAAGCCGTAAGTCGTTAGAAGTCACAGACCGTAACCGGCAAGCGCGCTTATTTCGCGTACAATTCGACCCCGACGCTAAAAAGCTACAAGACGGCTCGTTGTTAGATGAAGCCTTGTTTATCTTTAGCGGCTTTCAAAGCAATGAAAAAGAATATACCGTCGAGTTAATCGACAGTTCAACGGCGAATCAACCGCAAACCGATATTACCTTATTGGATGCCAACCGGCAGCCGATAAACGACGATGCGGCGCAGAATTTATTAAAACTCATACAGAAAACTATTGTTTCTGATTTTGTTAAATAAGCCATAGATGCCGATATGCGTACCTTAATCGGCAAAAGCGATGACAGGTATCATTGCACACAGTTAAGAGATAATTGTTAATAATTAACAGATTAGAATGGTATGGGTTGGGTTACGACTGCATGGATGCAGGAGGTAGACAGAAAACCGCTCCTGCGTTTTCTGCATTCACCACATCCATGTGGCTTAGCAACGCAGGAGCAGTTGCCG
>NZ_LAJX01000369.1 GCF_000963695.1 Methylocucumis oryzae | reverse complement strand
CAGTTATTATTAAAATCTGACCCGTACGGTCAGCAATTTGAATTCAGACCCAATACTGCATCCGTCGTCACTGCACCGCCTAGTCATGTTTGGCACGACCAGGTTTGGCTAGACCAACGCCAGCAACATGATTGGCAACATCAAGCCATGTCGATTTATGAAGTGCATTTAGGCTCGTGGCAACGCGATGCTTATGGCAATTTCCTCAATTACCGCGAGTTGGCTCACCGTTTAGTCGAGTATGTCACCGAGTTAGGCTTTACTCATTTGGAATTACTACCGATTACCGAACATCCGCTCGATGCCTCGTGGGGGTATCAAACCACTGGCTATTTCGCCCCGACTAGCCGTTATGGCACGCCCGATGATTTCCGCTATTTCGTCGATTACTGTCATCAACATGGCCTAGGTGTAATTTTAGACTGGGTACCGGCGCATTTTCCTAAAGACGCGTTTGCCTTAGCCCGCTTTGACGGCAGTGCCTTATACGAACATGAAGACCCACGTCGTGGCGAACACAGAGATTGGGGCACGCTGATTTATAACTACGGCCGTAACGAAGTGCGTAATTTCTTATTAGCCAGCGCGATGTTTTGGTTAGAAGAATTTCATATCGACGGTTTGCGGGTCGATGCCGTCGCGTCGATGTTGTATTTAGATTATTCACGCACCGACAACGACTGGTTGCCGAATGTCTACGGTGGCAAAGAAAATTTAGAAGCGATTGGTTTTATTCGCGATTTAAATGCCGTGACCCAATCTGAGCACCCCGCGTCGTGGTTATGGCGGAAGAATCCACGGCCTGGCCCCAAGTAACTCGCCCACCTTGGACCGGCGGTCTAGGCTTTGCGATGAAATGGAACATGGGCTGGATGCACGATATTTTAAGCTATATGAGCCAAGACCCGGTGCATCGCAGCTACCATCATGACCGGCTGACGTTTGGCTTGTTGTATGCGTTTACTGAAAACTTTTGTTTACCGTTTTCGCATGATGAAGTCGTGCATGGTAAAGGCTCGCTCGCCAATAAAATGCCGGGCGATGAATGGCAACGTTATGCCAATTTACGGTTGTTATACACATTGATGTTCACCTATCCCGGTAAAAAACTGTTGTTTATGGGCTGTGAATTTGGTCAAGGCAACGAATGGAATTTTAACCGCGTGTTAGATTGGTATGTGTTGGATTACGCACATCATCGCGGTATACACAGCTTAGTCAAAGACTTAAATTATTTATACCAAAACGAAACCGCGCTCTATCAACACGATTTTGAGCCGGAAGGCTTTGCTTGGATTGATTGCCATGACGTTCAACAATCGGTGATTAGCTATAGACGTAAAGCGGGCGATAGCGAAATCATTGTCGTGTTGAATTTTACCCCGGTGGTGCGTATGGAATACCGCGTTGGCGTGCCTAAAGCCGGTGTGTACACGGCGTTATTAAATTCAGACTCTAGCTATTACGGTGGTAGCAATATCGGTAATGCCGCCGTTTGTGCCGAAGAACGTCCGTGGATGAATTTACCTTACTCCGTCGCGCTGAATTTGCCGCCGTTAGGGGGTATGGTGT
>NZ_LAJX01000368.1 GCF_000963695.1 Methylocucumis oryzae | reverse complement strand
CCGCCCGCATCTTGAATGTCTAAAGCAATGACATCAGTGCTTTCGGTTGCCGCTGGCGTGTTTTGTGCAGCGCTTAACGTGTAGCTGTAGGCAATGCTACCACCGGTGCTAATCCCGCCTACACTACTGGTGCTGGTGTAACCGGTTAAGGTTAATAAGCCTATACCGGTATTTATCGTAATCGGTGTTGTACCTAGGTTGTTGAGCTGGCTTAAGCTGACTGTTGTGCCGCCTAGCGTAACGCTATCAATGCCTTCGGCAGCCGCTATGCTAATCGTACCCGTCGTAGTTTCGCTGGTATCGCCTACACTGGTTAAGCCGACTTCATAGACGGTATTGTCACCGGTCGCCGCGCCATTGCCATCATCGGCAAAGATGCTCGGTGCACCATCGGTAGCCCCATTTATCGTTATTGTCAGCGTCGCGGTCGTGCTGTCGCCGTCAGCGTCGGTTAATGTATAGGTATAGACTTCAGTTAAGCTATCTCCCGTTTTTAACGCGTTCACTAGTGGATTATTGTTATCTAAATCATAGCTGTAGCTTCCATCAGGATTTAACGTTAAATAACCATAATTTCCAGCTAATGGACTGCCAAGCGTACCGTTGGTCGCGGCAAAATTAACCCCTGTTATTGGAGTGCCATTACTATCGGCACCTTGTCTATCCGCAACATCGCCAGAACCACTACGGCTTGGCAAGTAAACATTTCCAGTTATGGGTGTGATGCCATCTTCGTCGATGCTGTTAGTATCATCATTCGCCGTCGGCGTGTCATCGATGATTTGTATAGTTAAATTAGCCGTATCGCTAGCACCACCTGCATCTTGAATAGTTAAAGCAATAACATCAGTACTTTCTGTTGCCGCAGGTGTGTTTTGTGCGGCGCTTAACGTATAGCTGTAGGCAATGCTACCACCGGTGCTAATCCCGCCTACACTACTAGTGCTGGTGTAACCGGTTAAGGTTAATAAGCCTATACCGGTATTTATCGTGATCGGCGTTGTGCCTAGGTTGTTGAGCTGGCTTAAGCTGACTGTTGTGCCGCCTAGCGTAACACCATCAATGCCTTCGGCAGCCGCTATGCTAATCGTACCGGTCGTGGTTTCGCTGGTATCGCCTACACTGGTTAAGCCGACTTCATAGACGGTATTGTCACCGGTCGCCGCGCCATTGCCATCATCGGCAAAGATGCTCGGTGCACCATCGGTAGCCCCATTTATCGTTATTGTCAGCGTCGCGGTCGTGCTGTCGCCGTCAGCGTCGGTTAACGTGTAGGTGTAGATTTCAGTTAGGCTATCGCCGGTTTTTAACGCGTTGACGTCTGCATTGCTGTTATCTATGGCGTAAATGTATGCGCCGGTTTCACTTAGCGTTAAGCTGCCGTAATTACCCGCTAATGCGCTGTTGAGTGTGCCGTTTGTTGCGCCAAAGCTAATACCGGTAATCGGTGTACCGTTGGTATCTGCACCTTGCTCATCGGTAACATCGCCCGCACTGCCGCTGACGTAGACATTGCCGCTAGTAGTGGCACTGCCGTCTTCGGTGATGCTATTGCTGTCATTGTTCGCGACCGGTGTGTCGTCGATGATTTGTATGGTCAGGCTGCCCGTGCTGGTTTCTTCGGCTCTATCCGCAATGGTAAGGTCGAAGGTGTCAGTGTCTTCGCTAGCCCCTGGCGTGTTTTGTGCTGCCGTTAACGTATAGCGATAGGCAATACTGCCGCCTGTGCTAATGCCGTCAATTTCGCTGCTGCTGGTGTAGCCAGTTAACGTGAGTTCGCCTTTGCTGGTCGTTATCGTGATGGGTGTTGTGCCTAGGTTGTTTAAGTCGCCTAAGGTGACTAGCGTACCTTCGATTTCTATGTAATCTATCCCTTCGGCGGCGCTTACGCTAATTGTTCCTGTGGTCGTTTCTGTGGTATCAACGACACTGGTTAAGCCATGTTCGTATACGGTGTTGTCCCCGGTAGCCGCGCCGTTGCTGTCATCCGCATTAATAGTCGGCGCACCATCGGTCACTCCGTTTATGGTAATGGTTAATACCGCTGTTGTGCTGTCGCCATCATCGTCGGTTAATGTGTAAGTAAATTCTTCGGTTAAGGTTTCTCCGGCTAACAGTTGATTGACGTTGCTGTTGTTGTTATCAAGTTCGTAGTCATAACTGCCATCGGCATTTAAGATTAAATTGCCGTAGTTACCGGCAACTGCGCTACCTATGGCGCCCGGTGTTACACCAAAGCTTACGCCAGTAATCGGTGTGCCATTAGCATCTGCGCCTTGGTCATCGGCTACATCGCCCGCACTGCCGCTGGCGAAAACATTGCCGCTCGTTGTCGTTGGACTGCTGGTCGTGCCTTCGGTCACGCTATTGGCATCATCGTTTGCCGTCGGCGTGTCATCGATGATTTGTATGGTTAAAAAGCTAGTATTGCTGGTAGCACCGCCCGCATCTTGAATGTCTAAAGCAATGACATCAGTGCTTTCGGTTGCCGCTGGCGTGTTTTGTGCAGCGCTTAACGTGTAGCTGTAGGCAATGCTACCACCGGTGCTAATCCCGCCTACACTACTGGTGCTGGTGTAACCGGTTAAGGTTAATAAGCCTATACCGGTATTTATCGTAATCGGTGTTGTACCTAGG
>NZ_LAJX01000367.1 GCF_000963695.1 Methylocucumis oryzae | reverse complement strand
GTTAACCAGCAGCGCATCATCGCTGTCGCGTAACGGAACTTGATGAGCGCGGTCTTGGGTCAGGCCTTACATTTGACGTGACACCTTTGTTTGTTTGGTGATTTTGATGTAAATTGTAAGGCCTGACTCCGTTTGTTCTGACCCCGTTTGTTCTCAAAGTTTATATCAATTTGCTAAGTGAGGAGTCCATGTCATCATCCTATAAGCGCATCTTATGGCCTTTCGAAGCACACCGACGGCACGGCTTTCTCATAAAAAATTAACTTGCTTAAGTGTTGAAATGAGTGTCTCAGGTAAATCAACAAATTCCTCGATTTTTTGCTGAAAATTCTTCGCGCCTGACCAGCGCAGTAGATTGGCCGAAAAGCAGCGTAATTTTGCCATTATTTGAGCTTGGTTTCCGTTTTTGACCAACACATTATCTTCCTTGAAAGTGACATCTAAAATCCAATTATTAGATTCCACGCCCCAGTGTTTGCGTATGGTGTCCGCCAATTCTGAGCCTTGTTTAGCGGAGCTAACCATTTGATTACTTATGTAATAAGAGGTGTCTGTCGTCGTCTTTTCAGTATGGGTGTTGAACGTTTCCCGATGAACAACAATCAGCGTGTTTATAGCGCTTTTTTGCCAACGCGTATCAAGGCTTGTCGACGCCATCGAAAATAGCTGCGCCTGACGTGTTGTAATCCGACCATGTCCCGGATCGACCGTCTGATTTTGAGCTATCATCAGCGATGCATTCTGAGCGACTTCCTGACATTGTGCCAATAAAATCGGCTGGTTTTCCTTAACTTGGACAACATAGCTGCCTTTCGATTGGGCGATTTGCGCGGTCGTTTCCGGATTACAATGATGCGCATCCAGCGTGATTTTTTTCTTTTCTAACCCCGTGTCTTTAAGGAAATCGCGTACAACGGTTATTTCGCTGGATTTCTCACCCACTTGGCGGGCTTGCGCTACATCAATTCGGCTATCATGGGATACCGCATGAACCAAGGCTTGTTTTTCGCACGACTTGAGCGTCCCTCTCAGCGTTTTTCCGTCTACAGCAATCCATTCGTTGTCAACCGATAACGTGATGTATGCATCAAAACAGTCGTAAATAAGCACGTTCAAATCGTCCCAATTTAACTGCGCGAGCATTCTTGGCAAATGGGCTCGTGAGATCGGCATCGCATCTTTTTCTCCTGTTATCTTACGCAACCATTTTATTTTGTTGGTAATATAGCGGTGCAGTTCCGATACCTTCGAACGGTTCGACATTAAGCCCAATACAACCGCTGTGATTAAAAAATGTAGCGTGTGTCTTTTTCCTCGAGTATCGCGTTTTATCGGGGAGTTTTTTGATTGCTTTTATAAATTTTTTCCTTTTTTGCCTAGATTCCGTTTTATTTATAGCACGCTCTATGGACATCTTTC
>NZ_LAJX01000366.1 GCF_000963695.1 Methylocucumis oryzae | reverse complement strand
TCGCTATCTGTGAAAGTTACACGGCTTTCTCATAAAAAATTAACTTGCTTAAGTGTTGAAATGAGTGTCTCAGGTAAATCAACAAATTCCTCGATTTTTTGCTGAAAATTCTTCGCGCCTGACCAGCGCAGTAGATTGGCCGAAAAGCAGCGTAATTTTGCCATTATTTGAGCTTGGTTTCCGTTTTTGACCAACACATTATCTTCGTTGAAAGTGACATCTAAAATCCAATTATTAGATTCCACGCCCCAGTGTTTGCGTATGGTGTCCGCCAATTCTGAGCCTTGTTTAGCGGAGCTAACCTTTTGATTACTTATGTAATAAGAGGTGTCTGTCGTCGTCTTTTCAGTATGGGTGTTGAACGTTTCCCGATGAACAACAATCAGCGTGTTTATAGCGCTTTTTTGCCAACGCGTATCAAGGCTTGTCGACGCCATCGAAAATAGCTGCGCCTGACGTGTTGTAATCCGACCATGTTCCGGATCGACCGTCTCATTTTTAGCTATCATCAGCGATGCATTCTGCGCGACTTCCTGACAGTTGTGCCAATAAAATCGGCTGGTTTTCCTTAACTTGGACAACATAGCTGCCTTTCGATTGGGCGATTTGCGCGGTCGTTTCCGGATTACAATGATGCGCATCCAGCGTGATTTTTTTCTTTTCTAACCCGGTGTCTTTAAGGAAATCGCGTACAACGGTTATTTCGCTGGATTTCTCACCCACTTGGCGGGCTTGCGCTACATCAATTCGGCTATCATGGGATACCGCATGAACCAAGGCTTGTTTTTCGCACGACTTGAGCGTCCCTCTCAGCGTTTTTCCGTCTACAGCAATCCATTCGTTGTCAACCGATAACATGATGTGTGCATCAAAACAGTCGTAAATAAGCACGTTCAAATCGTCCCAATTTAACTGCGCGAGCATTCTTGGCAAATGGGCTCGTGAGATCGGCATCGCATCTTTTTCTCCTGTTATCTTACGCAACCATTTTATTTTGTTGCTAATATAGCGGTGTTGTTCCGATACCTTCGAACGGTTCGACATTAAGCCCAATACAACCGCTGTGATTAAAAAATGTAGCGTGTGTCTTTTTCCTCGAGTATCGCGTTTATCGGGGAGTTTTTTGATTGCTTTTATAAATTTTTTCCTTTTTTGCCTAGATTCCGTTTTATTTATAGCACGCTCTATGGACATCTTTCTCTTATCGGTTGTGTTTCTAATTTTTCAATAGTATGCCTCTTGTCTATAAATTTTTTTTATGAGAAAGTCGTGCGCTAACACCGTCTTGAGTGAACGAGGCGATTCAGCCACTTTATCAAGAGTATAGTCTTTCGATTCACCGCTCAGTTTACGGGGACGCCCGCTACGCGGTTTATCCAAGAGGGCGGCTACCCCGCTATTATCCCAGGCATTTAGCCAGGTTACTGCGTTTGTCGACAAAACCCAAAAATAGCAGACAATTCTTTCAGGTTAAAACCCGCCGCGCTCAGTAAAACGGCTTGCGCCCTTTCCCGTGGCACAGGACTTGGATGATGCCGTTTCATATTCTCAAGGGTTTCTCTTTCTTCTGGTAATAGGGGTTTTACAAACAACATCGTGAAATCTTACGTCGTTTTAAATTCTAGTAGTTTAACTTATTTTCTTGTTAAATAATTTTTGAAATACTACTTATAACAGGTGGTTTGGTTGAGCGCTTACCAGCCACAGGCCAAGTCGTCAGTGGGAAAAATTTAACTCCA
>NZ_LAJX01000365.1 GCF_000963695.1 Methylocucumis oryzae | reverse complement strand
TAAGTTGGTCAATATCGCTGCAATGTAGGCGCAGAGCTGGGTAACAGTATTAACCGATTTAAGCAGCGCCACCGCTTCGTTAATACCGGGTTGTTTCAGTAACACGCTTTCGATTTCACCCAGTTCGATACGAAAACCGCGTAGTTTGACTTGATTATCGAGTCGACCTAAATAACTAAAACAGCCATCAGCGCTTTGTCTTACCCTATCACCGGTACGGTAAAGTCTGGCACCTGGTGTTGAGCTAAACGGGTCGGGTATAAAACGTTCAGCGGTTAATGCCGGTCTACGGTAATAACCTTGCGCTAATAACTCGCCGCCTAGATATAACTCACCGGCCACGCCAACTGGCAACGGGTTTAAGTTAATATCCAACACATAAGCGCGACGATGACCCACCGGAAATCCGATAGGCGCATAAGGTTCAGAGCAACTTGTTTCTGCCTGCCAAACCAGAGGCGTAATCACCGCTTCGGTCGGGCCATACGCGTTAAACAACGTCTTAGGTTGCCTCGGCAACTGCTCCTGCGTTGCTCTACTACACGCCATCCCTGGCGTTATCGGCAACTGCTCCTGCGTTGCTCTACTACACGCCATCCCTGGCGTTATCGGCAACTGCTCCTGCGTTGC
>NZ_LAJX01000364.1 GCF_000963695.1 Methylocucumis oryzae | reverse complement strand
AAGCATGTAGCTGATTAGAATAGAGTTTATGCACAATAAGCAAAATGGGTGTATGGTGCAATAGTATCCTAATAAAATTTGGAGATAGTGATGTTCACCGAGTCGATGTTACGCAAACATCCTGCATTAGTCCGTGCTTTCACGGGAATTCCAGCGGAAGAGTTTTGGGACATGCTTGAAAAAATGGAAGCTCAACTACCCGCCTATGAAAAGAGGCGGCATACTCGTGAGGGTCGTGAGCGAGCAATTGGTGCTGGTCGTAAATTCGACCAGTCACTGGCTCAGCGAACGGTGGCGGTATTGTCCTATTTGCGTCTACACATTCCCCAGCTGGTCATTGCCTTTATGTTCGGATTGACGCAATGTGACATTTCACGTGACCTACGCCGCTTGCTGCCGCTTATCGCTTCGGTTTTACCTTGCCCAGAAATATGGGATATCGTGAAAGATGCCCCAGAGACAGAAGAATCGGTCACACTGTTATTAGAACAACTGGCCGATGGGCGTGTATTGGTGGATGCCACCGAGCAGCAGGTGTTTCGTCCCAGTAAGGACAACAAAACGCGCAAGCTCTACTACTCAGGTAAAAAGAAAGCGTTTACCGTGAAAACGCAAATGGTCACGGATGGCGAACACCACATCCAAGCAATCAGCGTCTCTGTGCCTGGAGCCATGCACGATAAAAAGCTCAGTGACGAAGTGCAAACAGTTGAAAGATTACCTGATGGCTGCGAAGCTGATGCTGATAAAGGCTATCAAGGCATGACTGACCAAGTCAGCTTAATCACCCTAAGCAACCCTGAAACAGGACTCCAGCAAAAAATACCTAGGCTAACTGTTTGTATCCCTTTCAAAAAGTTGAAAGGAAAAGAATTGACAGAACAGCAGGAAGCGTTCAATTCTCAACTAAGTGCCGTCCGTGTCAGGGTGGAACATTGCATTGGCTGGGTGAAAAACTGGGCGATTATTGCCACCCGCTTTCGTTGCTCCCATTCAATTTACACTTCCATCATGCATACAGTCTGTGGTCTAGTCAATGAACAGACCCGACGATGGCAAATGGCTCGTTTGGCTAATTGTGCATAAGCTCTATTGTGTTGGATTGAGGGGGATTTTGAAT
>NZ_LAJX01000363.1 GCF_000963695.1 Methylocucumis oryzae | reverse complement strand
GAATGAGCATAAATTAATTTCGACAATAATGCGATTGCTGAGATAAATTTAGCCCAAAATAAGTCTTTCCAAGCCCGAAAATGATTGAACCCTATTCAAAAGAAATTGAAGAACAAATGCAAGAATTGTATGGCCGCCTCTCCGAAAAAAGCAGGCGGTTATATGCAGGAGTCGAAGCGTTAAAATTGCCCCATGGCGGGGTCAGTTACATTGCCCAACTGTTTGGGTGTTCGCGCGATACGGTTGGGCGAGGCATCAAAGAACTTGGCGAAGCCGAAACGCTGACCGGAAACAGCAATAGGCAACCCGGGGGCGGTCGTAAGCCTTTGCTTGAAAAGCGCCCTGCTATTCATGACGTGTTTTTGCGGCTCTTAAAAGACCATACCGCAGGCGACCCTATGGATGAAAAAGTCAAATGGACAAACTTGACGTGTGCCGAACTCGCCAAATTATTAGCCGAACAAGGTTTTAAAGTGAGCCGTAATATCGTCAGGAAATTATTAAAAACGCATGGCTACGTGAAACGTAAAGCGTTAAAAAAAAAGTCTGCCGGCGGGCATGTAAACCGTAATGCCCAGTTCACGCGCATTGCCGAATTGAAAGCGGCCTATGAAGCCCAAGGTAATCCTGTCGTCAGCGTGGATACCAAGAAAAAAGAGAAGATAGGTCAGCTATTTCGTGAAGGCGAGCTTTATACCACTGAAACGATTGAAGTTCTCGATCACGACTTCCCGTCGTTGGCAGAGGGTGTAGCCATTCCACATGCGGTTTATGACATCGCCCGTAATGAAGCCTACGTCAGCATTGGCACCAGCCATGACACCGCTGAGTTTGCTTGTGATTCGATTCGGTACTGGTGGAATAATTATGGAAAACTACACTATGCCTATGCCACGTCTATTTTAATGTTGATGGATGGCGGTGGCAGCAACTCGTCCAGGCACTACCTTTTCAAACAAGAGTTACAGGCTTTGGCGGATGAGATTGGCGTTGAGATCCGGATAGCCCATTATCCCCCGTACACCTCTAAATGGAACCCTATTGAACATCGTGTTTTTCCGCATATTACGCGTGCATTACAGGGCGTTATCCTGACCAGCCTTCAACTGGCAAAAGAGCTGATAGGGAACGCATCTACAAAGGCCGGGTTAAAGGTGGTCGCCTGTATTCTTGATAAAGTGTATGCAACAGGCAGAAAAGTAGCGGTAGGATTTAAAGAATCTATGCGCATCGTTTTTGATAAGCACCTTAGGCAGTGGAACTATACCGCCGTCCCTGAAAAGACGGCTCTGGCAATTGACTAAGTTATTTTATGCATATTCCTWATTAATTGTTGC
>NZ_LAJX01000362.1 GCF_000963695.1 Methylocucumis oryzae | reverse complement strand
GACATAAAAAAACCCGCCTCGTTATATTGAGGCGGGTTTAGAGAAAGGTGCTTGGCAATTCCCTACTTTCGCATGGCAAACTGCCACACTATCATCGGCGCTAAACGGTTTCACTTCCGAGTTCGGGATGGGATCGGGTGGTTCACGTTCGCTATGGTCACCAAGCAAAACTAGTTGTGTTTAGGTCGTTGTGGTTATTTTTGTACCTAACACTGAATGCGTTGCAAGTCGCTCTGTGCGGGAAATCTGTCATTCTACAAACTGCTTGGGTGTTATATGGTCAAGCCTCACGGGCAATTAGTACACGTTAGCTACAGCCATTACTGACCTTCCACACCGTGCCTATCAACGTCGTCGTCTTCAACGGCCCTTTAGGGGACTTGTCGTCCCAGTGAGAACTCATCTTGGGAGGGGCTTCCCGCTTAGATGCTTTCAGCGGTTATCCTGTCCGCACATAGCTACCCGGCAATGCGATTGGCATCACAACCGGAACACCAGCGGTGCGTCCACTCCGGTCCTCTCGTACTAGGAGCAGCTTCCCTCAATTCTCAAACGCCCACGGTAGATAGGGACCGAACTGTCTCACGACGTTCTGAACCCAGCTCGCGTACCACTTTAAATGGCGAACAGCCATACCCTTGGGACCTGCTTCAGCCCCAGGATGTGATGAGCCGACATCGAGGTGCCAAACACCGCCGTCGATATGAACTCTTGGGCGGTATCAGCCTGTTATCCCCGGAGTACCTTTTATCCGTTGAGCGATGGCCCTTCCATACAGAACCACCGGATCACTATGACCTACTTTCGTACCTGCTCGACGTGTTTGTCTCGCAGTCAAGCACCCTTATGCCATTGCACTCATTGCCTGATTTCCGACCAGGCTGAGGGTACCTTCGTGCTCCTCCGTTACTCTTTGGGAGGAGACCGCCCCAGTCAAACTACCCACCAGACACTGTCCCTAACCCGGATTACGGGTCGAGGTTAGAACTTCAAATAAACCAGGGTGGTATTTCAAGGTCGGCTCCACAAGAACTGGCGTCCTCGCTTCTAAGCCTCCCACCTATCCTACACAAGTCGATTCAAAGTCCCGTGTCAAGCTATAGTAAAGGTTCACGGGGTCTTTCCGTCTAGCCGCGGGTACACTGCATCTTCACAGCAAGTTCAATTTCACTGAGTCTCGGCTGGAGACAGTGTGGCCATCGTTACGCCATTCGTGCAGGTCGGAACTTACCCGACAAGGAATTTCGCTACCTTAGGACCGTTATAGTTACGGCCGCCGTTTACTGGGGCTTCGATCAAGAGCTTCGCGTTGCCGCTAACCCCATCAATTAACCTTCCAGCACCGGGCAGGCGTCACACCCTATACGTCCACTTTCGTGTTTGCAGAGTGCTATGTTTTTGCTAAACAGTCGCAGCCACCGATTTTTTGCAACCTGCTTCTGCTTCAGCCGCGAGGGCTTACACATACCACAGGCATACCTTCTCCCGAAGTTACGGTATCATTTTGCCTAGTTCCTTCAGCCGAGTTCTCTCAAGCGCCTTAGAATTTTCATCCCATCCACCTGTGTCGGTTTAGGGTACGGCCCTTTATAACCTGAAGCTTAGAGGTTTTTCTTGGAAGCTTGGCATTAATCACTTCACTCGCACGCGAGCTCGTCATCACCTCTCAGAATTGATGCTCCGGATTTGCCTAGAGCACCTCCCTACGGGCTTAAACCGGCTCTTCCAACCGCCGGCTGATCTAGCCTTCTCCGTCTCCCCATCGCAGTTATAACGGGTACCGGAATATTAACCGGTTTGCCATCGACTACGCTTTTCAGCCTCGCCTTAGGTGCCGACTTACCCTGCGTCGATTAGCGTTGCGCAGGAAACCTTGGATTTTCGGCGAGGGAGTTTTTCACTCCCTTTGTCGTTACTTATGTCAGCATTCGCACTTGTGATACCTCCAGCCACCTTCTCAAGTGACCTTCGCAGGCGTACACAACGCTCCTCTACCACTCTTTCGAGTCCGTAGCTTCGGTACTAGGCTTAGCCCCGGTAAATCTTCCGCGCAAGCCGACTCGACCAGTGAGCTATTACGCTTTCTTTAAAGGATGGCTGCTTCTAAGCCAACCTCCTGGCTGTCTATGCCTTCTCACATCGTTTCCCACTGAGCCTAGATTTTGGGACCTTAGCTGACGGTCTGGGCTGTTTCCCTTTTCACGACGGACCTTATCACCCGCCGTGTGTCTCCCGTGCTCACACTTGTTGGTATTCGGAGTTTGCATCGGGTTGGTAAATCTAGACGACCCCCTAGCCGAAACAGTGCTCTACCCCCAACAGTTATACACGAGGCGCTACCTAAATAGCTTTCGAGGAGAACCAGCTATCTCCGAGCTTGATTAGCCTTTCACTCCTAGCCACAACTCATCCCCTACCTTTTCAACGGGAGTGGGTTCGGTCCTCCAGTTGGTATTACCCAACCTTCAACCTGGTCATGGCTAGATCGCCCGGTTTCGGGTCTAATCCCAGCGACTTAACGCCCTATTCAGACTCGCTTTCGCTACGCCTCCCCTATCCGGTTAAGCTTGCCACTGAGATTAACTCGCTGACCCATTATACAAAAGGTACGCAGTCACCCCTTAGGGCTTCCACTGCTTGTACGCATACGGTTTCAGGTTCTATTTCACTCCGATCACCTCGGTTCTTTTCGCCTTTCCCTCACGGTACTGGTTCACTATCGGTCAGTCAGGAGTATTTAGCCTTGGAGGATGGTCCCCCCTTCTTCAGACAAGGTTTCTCGTGCCCCGCCCTACTTAATATGTCTTAGCTTGATTTCGTGTACGGGGCTATCACCCTGTATCGCGCGACTTTCCAGACGCTTCCACTATCTCGCTTCGCTCGGCTGTTCCCCGTTCGCTCGCCACTACTAAGGGAATCTCGGTTGATTTCTTTTCCTCTGGGTACTTAGATGTTTCAGTTCCCCAGGTTCGCCTCCTAAACCTATGGATTCAGTTTAGGATACCCTTGCGGGTGGGTTGCCCCATTCGGACATTCTCGGATCACAGTGTGTTGCAAACTCCCCGAGACTTTTCGCATGCTTCTACGTCCTTCTTCGCCTCTGACTGCCTAGGCATCCACCGTATGCGCTTATTCACTTGACCATATAACCCCAATCAGTCTGAGGTCACTTGATCTTTGCACAGGTCTTACCTTTGCTTTTGATCTTCTCGTTCTGTTTTTGACAGATTTCCGCATTGTTAAAGAGCTTTCATGGCATTCACCACGTCTATAGTGTCTCTTGCAAAACACTATAGAGATGATTGTCTTACCTTGTATAATTGGTGGAGCCAAGGAGGATCGAACTCCTGACCTCCTGCGTGCAAGGCAGGCGCTCTCCCAGCTGAGCTATGGCCCCTTGTTTTCGGGTCCCACGCCAAGGCCTTTCGCACTCAGTGGTGGGCCTGGGCCGATTTGAACGGCCGACCTCACCCTTATCAGGGGTGCGCTCTAACCAACTGAGCTACAGGCCCAGGTCCTGGCCGTGATCGAAATAATAGGTCGTGTCTACTTAAGCAGCGCTTCTTTGTAAGGAGGTGATCCAGCCCCAGGTTCCCCTAGGGCTACCTTGTTACGACTTCACCCCAGTCATGAATCACAAAGTGGTCAGCGCCCTCCCGAAGGTTAGACTACCGACTTCTTTTGCAACCCACTCCCATGGTGTGACGGGCGGTGTGTACAAGGCCCGGGAACGTATTCACCGCGACATTCTGATTCGCGATTACTAGCGATTCCGACTTCATGGAGTCGAGTTGCAGACTCCAATCCGGACTAAGACCGGCTTTCTGGGATTTGCTTGACCTCGCGGTTTCGCTGCCCTCTGTACCGGCCATTGTAGCACGTGTGTAGCCCTACCCATAAGGGCCATGATGACTTGACGTCGTCCCCACCTTCCTCCGCTTTATCAGCGGCAGTCTCCCTAGAGTTCCCAGCATAACCTGTTGGCAACTAAGGATAAGGGTTGCGCTCGTTACGGGACTTAACCCAACATTTCACAACACGAGCTGACGACAGCCATGCAGCACCTGTCTCAATGTTCCCGAAGGCACTCTCACGTCTCCGCGAGATTCATTGGATGTCAAGGGTAGGTAAGGTTCTTCGCGTTGCATCGAATTAAACCACATGCTCCACCGCTTGTGCGGGCCCCCGTCAATTCATTTGAGTTTTAACCTTGCGGCCGTACTCCCCAGGCGGTC
This sequence comes from Methylocucumis oryzae, assembly GCF_000963695.1. Taxonomy (GTDB): domain Bacteria; phylum Pseudomonadota; class Gammaproteobacteria; order Methylococcales; family Methylomonadaceae; genus Methylovulum; species Methylovulum oryzae. The sequence continues at coordinate 1,239 of NZ_LAJX01000362.1, read as the reverse complement.
AACTTAATGCGTTAGCTGCGCCACTAATCCTCCTTGAAGGACCAACGGCTAGTTGACATCGTTTACAGCGTGGACTACCAGGGTATCTAATCCTGTTTGCTACCCACGCTTTCGTACCTCAGCGTCAGTTTGAGTCCAGGGAGCCGCCTTCGCCACGGGTGTTCCTTCCGATATCTACGCATTTCACCGCTACACCGGAAATTCCGCCCCCCTCTACTCAACTCTAGCCTGCCAGTTTCAAATGCCGTTCCCAGGTTAAGCCCAGGCTTTCACATCTGACTTAACACGCCACCTACGCACGCTTTACGCCCAGTAATTCCGATTAACGCTTGCACCCTCCGTATTACCGCGGCTGCTGGCACGGAGTTAGCCGGTGCTTTTTCTATCGGTAATGTCAGTCTGAAAGGTATTCGCTTTCAGGTATTCCTCCCGATTAAAAAGTGCTTTACAACCCTCAGGCCTTCTTCACACACGCGGTATTGCTGGATCAGGCTTGCGCCCATTGTCCAATATTCCCCACTGCTGCCTCCCGTAGGAGTCTGGGCCGTGTCTCAGTCCCAGTGTGGCTGATCATCCTCTCAGACCAGCTACGGATCGTCGCCTTGGTAGGCCTTTACCCTACCAACTAGCTAATCCGACATAGGCTCATCTAATAGCGCGAGGCCAAAGGTCCCCCGCTTTCCCCCTCAGGGCGTATGCGGTATTAGCGTGAGTTTCCCCACGTTATCCCCCACTACTAGGCAGATTCCTATGCATTACTCACCCGTCCGCCACTCTCGCCACCGAAGTGACTACCGTTCGACTTGCATGTGTTAAGCATACCGCCAGCGTTCAATCTGAGCCATGATCAAACTCTTCAGTTTAATTCATTGCCATTGCTGACTTCTATTCATTTCTTGGCTAATTTCATGCACACTAGGCACTCTACTCTTAGCCTCTTAAGCAACTCGCTTAAGCAAACACGCCTATTATTTCGATCCCGTTTGTTAAAGAGCGTCCAGACCTTTTCGTCTAGCTGAGCCAAAGCATTCTACAGAACCCTTTTCTCTTTGTCAACTTCCTTTTTCATTCCCGCTTCCCTTTCCTTCTCCCCACCAGCGCCTCTCTGCGCTGAAGAGCTGTGCATTATATACCCTCAACTCAAAGTGTCAAGGATTTTTTTTTGAGCAATCTGATATTTTAGAAACCTTAATATCGCTAAGATATTCTTTCGGCTATAGATTTTATCTACAGCGCAAA
>NZ_LAJX01000361.1 GCF_000963695.1 Methylocucumis oryzae | reverse complement strand
CGGCGGATGCGCTCGCGGATGTCGTGGATATTTTCGCCCGTGCGCCGTGCTTGCTCGGTTTCTGGCCGTCCTGCCCGTGAGTGGTCGCGGGCTTGGGTTTTCTCGTTGGTGACGTTCTGTAAGCCGTAATCTAGCTCTATTTGCCGCGCTAGCGTCTTATGTGTTTTGTAATTTTGCCAAAGGTCGGCAGCCTTCAGGGTTTCAGGGTGGACGCGATTAAACACGATGTGGCAATGGGTCGAGCCGTCGGGGTTGCTATGCAGCACCAAGGCGGCTTGATGCTCTTCTAGTCCAAACGCGGCGGCGTAACGGTCGGCAGCGTCTCGCCATTGCTCGCCGCTCAATCGCTCCCCCTCGGCGGCTCTCATTTGCACATGTAGCGCGTGGTTTTGGCATCGGCTCTGTTCGGCCAATATGTCCATGTCGTAAATGGCCGCCTTGAGGCTGACCGCGTCCATGTTCCGAAACTCCAACACCTCGGCGCGTTCGTTTTTGCCCCCTGTCAGATAGGCAGCAAGGGCTTTGCCGCCTTTACCAGCGCGGGCTTTAATAATCACGGCTTAACGCCTCGGCGATTTGGGTTTTTACCTCCCGCACCTCGGCCAAACACGCGGCCAGAACTGACGGCGGCACCAGTTGCCCTTGATTGGCCAGTTTTGTTAATTGGTTCAGGTTGCCGCCTACCTTGCCAAGCTGGGCATGAAGCCGCGCGAGGTCTTGGGCGTCTTTGGCGGCGCGGCGTTGGGTGCCGTCTGTCACCCGCCCTAAGAGCAGGGTGCGCACATACCCCGATAGGCTTAAGCCTACGGCTTCGGCGCTGGCTGTGGCTTGTTCCAGTTCGGTCGGACTGAGCCGGACTTGTACGGTTTTGCAACGCTTCCGCTTGTCGCTGGTACTCATGCCGGCTTTTCCTTCCGCCTCTTGGCGGGGTCGTTTTTGGGGGATGCAACGGGGGACGCCCCTTGCCAAGGAAGAGGGGGAAAGCGGAGCCTTTCAACCGTTGGCGGTATTACCGCCACTGACTTGCTCTGTTGTTTTTGCAGCATGGTAGAGTGTAGCAGGTGGCAAAAATCGCCGCAACAGGCGACAAGGGGGACTTGTCCCCCTCGGCCTATCGGCCTCACCCCCTAGGATATGGGACAAGGTGCGAGAATGTTTTTTAGGGGGTCGGGGTCGGTTTTTTGCCGGTTCTGCCGTCCGGTTTCAAAAACGTCGGCGGCGAGTCTGTCGGTGATTCTGCGGTACTCTATAAGCTCATCCAAAGCGGCGGCCAAAAGCTGCGCTCGTTTGCTGGCTCTTTTGCGCCGCTTCGGGGCGTTTCTGGAGGTGTGGGGGCGCAGCGGCTTCGGGGTTAAATTGCCGATGTGCTGCCCATGTGTCGCGGGGATGTCTCATTGTCAGACGGTACGCGGCGGGCGTGGTTAATTTCAACTGAAAATTAGGGTTTTTTCCAGCCTCGAAAAATCTTTTTGAATAGCGGGCTTTCGGTCGGCTCCGCTTTTGGCTCTTCGTGGTGGGTAAGTAGATTGGTCGCTTGTTGCCGCCAGTGGTCGGCCTGCTCTTGCTCGCGCTTGATTTGGGCTTGCTCTCTCTCAATCTGGGCTTGAAGCTGGGCGCGTTCTCGCTCCCGCTCGGCTTCGGTCTTTTTGAGCTGGTCTTCAAGATGTCTGATTTTTTCCAGTAAAAAGGCGGTTTTCTCTGGTTCTTCGCTTGGTCGGTCTCGGTTTTCCGTCCGGCCTTCTGTCTGGTCGGGCGGATAGACTCGAAAAAGTTCGGCGGGGTCTATCTGCCATTGTCCTGTGTCATTTTTAACTGCGCTCAATCGTCCGCTTTGTATGGCTTCTAATAGGGTTGATTTTGCTTTTTTTGCTTCTTTGGCGGCTTGGTTTAAGGTCAGTAGCGGCATAGTCGGCGGTTTTCCTCTTAGGGGTCGGTCTCGGTTTTCCGTCCGGTTTTACAGATGTTCGGCTTATTTTGTTGTGAAGTCAAGAGCTTGGGCGCGGGTTTTCATGTAAAACGTGAATGTGTAAAAAATCCTAAGGAGAGGGGCTTAGAGAGGCGTTAAGGGGGGCTGACTGATTGTGGGTTATGCCTAAAAGTCTTTTCGCCTCTCTACGGGCTTAAAATCGGGGTCTATGGCGGCGTTTTGAATTAAGGCTATCTTTTATTCTTCAGGCTGTGTGCCTTTGGCTGCTAGAGCTATAAAACGGGGGTCGCGTAACTGTCTCTCTTTTATGCGTGCAATATACTCATCAGAAACTGGAGGAGGCAACATTCCTTCATCTTCTAAAAGATTAAGGAATATGACCCGCTGTTCTAGAGTCATGTTGTTACCGTAGCCTGCCAATGATGCGAGGAACTGTTCAGATTTTTTTTGCATGATGTTAACCTGCTTAATTTCTGTCGTCATGGTGAAGGGTTGTGCCCTGTTCTATGGTCATTCGCTTTCATGTAGGCGCGAAGAATCGCATTAATACGGGTCTGATAGCCGTTTTCTTTTCTGAACCAGTCCAACAAATCTGCGTCAAGTCGTATAGTTACAACTTGCTTAGGTTTGGGCATGACAACCTCGGCGTCTGACCAAAAATTATCATCCGTTGCCTGTGCGTCTAAGTCGCTGTCTATACCCGCGCGGATTTCCGTAGCGTTCATGTTACGCAATGCTTCCCAATCGGTTGCAGGCTTTTTAGTCTTCAAGGTTTTTCCAGTAGGTGCGTCTTTCATGGGGTTCTGACCTCCACGCGGAAATAATCCGCCGTTCGTTGTTAGCTCTGTCTGTATAAATCACCGTGATTTCCAGACCATTGACGAGGCCGATTGCATAAACTCTGACCTCTCCATAATCGAAACGGTTATCTATTTTTTCAACTGTTGGGTTCTCAAAAATCCGCTTGGCATCCTCAAAGGCGATTTTGTGCCGTTTGAGGTTAGCTGCGTTCTTTTCTGTGTCCCATGTATATTTCATTGGTTATATTTACGCTATGTAAATACATAAATCAAGCAAAAAAGCGTTATGTTTTAGGGGAGCGTCCTGTCTCATACCCCATTAATTAGCTTTTGAAGCGTTGAGGGGTTTAATGCGCACCTTGGTTAAATCCTTGGGGGTGAATGCGAAGCAGAGGGGGCGAATAGCCCCCTGCTAAAACAGGTTGCCGCTTTGCGGCTCCTGCCTTTGCTATCCCGTGTTATTGCCGGTTTTTTTCGTGAGTTATCCACAGGCTGAGGTGTTTGGGGTTTCCTATGTTCTATATGTTCTTATATGTTCTATATGTTCCACCCTTTATTTATAAGTAATATCAAAGACATAACACCTCTAAAAGTGACAAATTAAACTGAAAAGGTGACAAATTAAACTGAAAAGGTGACAAATTAAACTGAAAAGGTGACAAATTAAACTGAAAAGGTGACAAAAAAGATGTTTACAAATGCACTTCTAAGGGTAGGATTATGAAAGGTGACAAATTAAACTGGAAAAGTGACAAATTAAACTGAAGGTCAGACCATGCCAAAAACGCCTAAAACTGCTTTAGACCCTAACCAAACACAGCTTCCTTTGCCTTTACCGCCAGAAGTCAAGGCGTCGGGGGATGCTTGGCAGATTAACGGGACACATCCAGCAACAGTGCCACTTCCTAATGAAGTTATCATCAAAAAAATCGAGGGCGCATATACCGAACGTGACCGGAAATTATGGGCTTTTTTGGTGGCAGCAGCTTGGGATGATTTGCTAACAGTAGATATTCATCAGGTTAGAACTGCGAAGGTTAATGATTTGTTTCAGTCTCTCGGCGGCGGTGATACGTCAACTGCTTGGATTTGGGAAAGTGCTAAGCGCCTAAGAAGGACTAATGTTGAGTGGGAAACTTTAGATGATGAGGGCGATTGTAGTTTGCTTTCAGAAGTAGCGGTGAATAAAAACGCAAAACAAAGCGGTTATCTTAAATATGCTTTTAGCCCCACACTTCGCAAAGCTATAAAACATCCTACTAGGTTTTCACGACTACGATTGCATTTTATGATTGGGTTATCCGGCAAGTATGCCGTTAGCCTCTATATGCTGCTCGAATCTGTCGCTAATCAACGTCACGCGGTTTTGGATGTGGAGTTAAACCAGCTTAGGGAATGGCTCAAAATACCAGAAGATAAACTTAATAGATGGGTTGATGTGAAACGCCGCGCACTCGAACCCGCATTAGCACAGATAAACGAAAAGCCCGAGGTTGCGGGCTTTTCTGTGGTTATGGAAGAAGTCAAAGAAGGTCGCGCCGTGGCTCGTGTGCGTTTTCATGTCTCTAAGAGTTCTGAGCGGCGCGAAATTGAAGACACAATGATGGCGCAACCTGCAAACAAGGCGGCGCAAAACAAATCGAAGGCAAACAATACGCCGCCTTTGCCGACTTCAGCGTATGAGGCAGCGCGAAAAGTAGCAGGGCGGCTTGATATTTACACCCTTGAGCAACAATGGCGGGAATGGGTAAGCACAAAACAAAAACCAGACTATAGCACCGCTTCTTTTGTGGCTTTCTGCAAAAAAAAAGGCGGCTCAGTCTTTATAGGGTAATTATCAATCATTGCCAATCTTTGACAATTACCCTATAAATGAAAAGATAGGCGGCAACGACAACAAGGGTGGATAGTATGACTATGAATATCAATTTATCACCACAGCTTGAAAGCATGGTGAAAAACAAAGTTGCTTCTGGCTTATATACCTCGGCAAGTGAAGTCGTGCGTGAGGCTTTGCGTTTGATGGAAGAACAAGACCGTATCAGAGAAACCAAGTTGATTCAGTTGCGGCAAGATATACAGGACGGCTTGCACAGTGGCACGGCCACAACGTGGAATCCTGACGAGGTCAAGCAAGAAGGTCGTAAAAGACGAGCTGCAAGAAACACTCAAAGCGATGAGAATTAAATGCCTGTCATCATCAAGCGCCCGCGCGCTTTAAGCGACCTTGCAGAAATCTGGGACTATATAGCAGACGACAGCGAAACGCGGGCGGATTCCTTTGTTGCTACGATTGACGCTAAGTTTCACATTTTAGCAGAACAACCAAAAATTGGTCGTTTGCGTGATGAACTGGCGGCGGGTCTTCGGAGCTTTCCGATTGGCCGCTATGTTATTTTTTATCTACCGTTTGCCGATGGCGTGGATATTGTCCGCGTTTTACACGGGTCACGGGATATTGACACAATTTTTCACGATGACAATTAACAATTTTTCAAGCCCGATTTTTTGAGAGCGGCGGCGGTTTGCCGCTCTCAAAAATGGGCAGCCGTCGGCAGACTTCACAAGGTTGGCGAGCAGAAATATTGCTCATTCTTTTTTGCTTTTCTGCGGTTTGCTTTTATAACGCTCTATTTTTTGCCTATAGTCATCATCTTGGCTTTTTATCGTCATGTAATAGCTGTCTAGTTGGTTTTTAGCTTCTCCGTATCGAGTAACGCCTTTCCTTGCACCAATAACAAAGCCAATGAGCGATAACCCAAACAAGTTCCTATGCGTGTCAAATAGACTGTCGCCAATAACGACTTTATCCCAAAATATTTTTAACCCGCTTGGTTTTTGAGGGGGAGCGATAGCGGGCGCGGCTTTTTGTGGTGGGTCTGGTATTGGGTCAGGGATGCCATGTTCCTTACGAAAGGCGGCTCTTTCTTCCGCCGTAGGAATGTGGTGGTTCTTAACCTCGGAGTGGTAGGTATCAATAAGCGGTGCATTGTGGATGTCTTGCGCTTTTCCAGCGAGCACTTGTTCTAGCGCGGTTTTTCTGTTCTGTGTCTCAATATACTCTCGCACTGTCGGATTAGAATACAGGTCAGTTAAGATGCCTAGAACCATGCCCCCTAGTGTCCATTTTTTAACAGGCTTCAAAAAAGCTTTGAGAGGGGCGCTCAGTGAATAGCTACGATTTTTCATTGTGTTAAATTGTATCGGGCGACAATATGTGATTTTATTCACTTTCTTTTTAACCTGAAAGAGAAATAGCACGGGGTTTATGAATACGGTTTTAAGGTGGTTGGGTGGTCTGTTTTCTTCAAAAGACGATGAACCACACGCAGAAGAAGGCGCGGCAGACATTGCGACTCTTGAAGAGGTCGGGGAGTCCGGCCTGCTCACTGGCGCAGGTATCCCGATTGGCTATGAAATTGATTTTTTGGCATGGAAAAAATCAGGTGTAGAGAGCTTTCCTGATTCCGCAATACGTTGGGCGCACTACGCGGGAGAAAATCATCTTTTTACCGTTGGAAAACCCGGAAGCGGCAAAGGCACAACGGTTATTGTTCCGGCGCTGCTTACGTTCGGCGGTTCCTGCATTGTCATTGACCCTAAAGGGCAAAATGCGGCTATTACAGCACGGGCGCGGGGCTTGCTCGGTCACAAGGTGTTTATTCTGAACCCTTACAACGTGCTTGCTGACCATCTGAACGGCAAAGGGGCGCATGTGGTCAACCGCGCGGGCTTCAATCCGCTAGACCGTATCAAGCCCGAATCTGATTCTTTCGTGGCCGATGTGCGCAGCCTTGCGCAAGCGCTGATTGTGGATAGTGGGAACGGTGACTCTCATTGGCCAGATGCGGCACGGGAATTGGTCGCGGCGCTCATTATGCACATTTGCCTAACGGCTTTACCTGAACGGCGCAACCTTGGCGAAGTGCGGGCGTTGCTCAGTAGTGAAGCGTCAGAAAATCAGGAAGACGTAAAAGAGGTTATGCCGTCACCGTGGGAATTGCTGATTGATGAAATGATGGAAAGCCCTTTTCAACCGCTCCGGCAAAAGGCGGCACAGTTCGCCCATTTGACTAAAGAGGTGCAAAGCATTATCAGCACCGCACGGACTCAACTCGCCTTTCTCGATGACCCCGCTATTTGCGCGGCGCTGGCAAAATCAGATTTTTCCTTTGCTGATTTGAAGCGCGAGAAAATCACGGTGTATCTGGTCTTGCCGTTCAAGCAACTGGAGGCGCAAGGGCGTTGGTTGCGCTTGCTCATCACAGCGGCTATTGAAGAGCTAACCGAAGAACCGCGCCCGAATGATGGCCGCGTCTTGTTTATTCTCGACGAGTTCGCCCAGCTTGGCCGCCTTCCTGCCATTGAGCGGGCGCTTGCGCTGGTGCGTGGCTATGGGGTGCAGCTCTGGCCGTTCGTGCAAGATTTGCCGCAACTTAAAAGCATTTATTCTGAACGTTGGGCGTCGTTTCTATCGTCTGCGGGTGTGGTGCAGTTTTTTGACGGCAAACGACAAAATGACGGCTGACTATCTTTCTGACCGATGCGGTAAACGTCTCGTGACGCGGCGCTCAATATCCAGCTCTAGCACATCGGGCACCGCTTCAAGCTCTACGGCGGGGAGTTCGTATTCTGACCACTGGGAGCCGCTCTTTACCCCTTGGGTGTTGTATGGCAAAAGCTTACCGCCTCATAAGCAGTTTGTTTTTGTAGAGGGGCTTTCGCCTGTCATTTGGTCATGGCGGCGGCCATATTGGGAAGATTACGAAAACGCGGCTCTTTCTCATCTTGCTGACCCTGACCCTTTTCATTTGTGATTTAGGCCACTTGTAAAGCCCTTGCTCTCAATGGAAGCAAAGTTGTATGCTGGTCATGCGGTACAGCGGGGACGCGATGACCGCCAAGGTGCGAGAGGTCGGGCGGTAACGCTCGGCCTTTCCATTTTTAAGAGGTGTGTTATCCCTTGATGGAACAAGGGGGCAAGGATGGAGTTACTTAATAACACACTATTTGCGTCACTAACTGTTGCGGCCATATCTGGGTCGGCTGTGGCGGCTTTTCGTTATCCTAAGGGCTATAATAAACTCTGTGTTATCCTTCAGATTTCTATCTGGGGCGCAATATTTAGCGGGGCATCTTATAACCAAGGTCTTATCGACGCCGCGCTAAAATTACAAACATTTATTCCAGATAAAAAACTTGGAGAATCTACAAACATTGTAAACAACATGTTTGTACATTCTGATTTTTTTTATATTGGTGTTTTATTTTCGATTTACCTATTTTTTCTTCTTATCTTCAGGGAAATGGCTACCTAAAAAATTAGTTAACTAATACTTTTAGGCTCAAACTCGCGCCCGCCGTTCCGTTCTAATTCCCATGAGCGTTGACGACGTGCCAAAATGCGTTTTAGCTGCTCTTCTCGTGCGCGTTCTGCCTCGGCACTTTTGTTAGACTGTGTTTTTTGCTCTTGCTTCTTGTGCGCTTTGTGTTCCAATTCCGGCATTAGCTCAAAAATACCGCGTTTGATTTCTGGCGTTTGGCCGCCCTGAGCGATTGTGATATTTCTAACCTTTACGTCAAAACGTTCTTTACCGTCATTAGGGCGATATACTGTGTGTGTAAAATCGTTCTTGTCAGGATGAAAAACAATCATCGTGTTTGTTTTTTCGTTATAAGCGAAGCAAACACCGGCGTTTGTTGATTTCACACCTTCCGCACATTTTGTTAGTTTGGTTTCTTGGCTTAAAAGAGTCTTGTAAACATGCTGCACCATGTCATCGTTATTTTTGACTCCTATAGGTTCAAACTCATTAAGATGGTTTTGGCTATGAAGAGAGGAAACAATTTTTTTTGCCAACTCTAATAATTCTGCATTGCTATCGTCCATTTTTCTGTTGAAGTATGGTTATCATAACGTCCAAAACTGAAACTAACTCATCACAAAGTTTTCTTGCTTGAGATTTAGTTACGCCAAGTATGGCTTCGCCGTCGCTTGGGTATATTGAGCAAACGCCAGCCACCAAGTCGGCAAGCTGATTAAAATCTTGCCCTTTTATTTTTATAACAAGTTCGTCTTTTTCTGCGTCAAATTGTAGAAGTTCCATTGTTTCCTCCCTCAGTTTTGTGATTTTCACTGACAACAAATACCACAAAGACGGGGCTATTTCTAATAAATAACCTGAGTCACTTTGACTCACGGCTCAAACTCGCGCCCGCCGTCGTTTTCGTTTTCACGCCCTGCCCGTTGCCGCCGTCGCAGTATCCGCGCAAGCTGTACCTCTTGTGCGGTCTGTTGGCGTTGTTGCCGTTCGCGGCTTTGCTGGTCGGCCTGTTCCCTGTTGGCTTCGTGCCATGCTTGCGAGGGGCGCGGCTGTTCTGTCCGCGCTTGCTCTTGGCGCTCCCGTGCCGCTTGGTTTTTTTCGCGCTCGTCTCTGATGGCGTCCGCTTGGGTGTAAACAGGGTGCAGCGCTTCTTTTTGCCGCGTCAGTTCGTCCCGTAACTGTTGCTTAAAGCCGCCTTGTTGTCTGTGTCGCTTGCCCTGTGTCTCGTGCATCGTATAGGCGGCGCTGGCTTCGCCTTTTCCCTTGCGCTCTTTGTCGTGTTTAAGGTCTTCTTCGGCGGCCAACTCTAGCGAGAGTTTAACCGCCTGAAGGCTCGGCACGCTGTCCGGCTCAAGGTCGGCCAGTTTTGCCCGCACCTCGGCGGC
>NZ_LAJX01000360.1 GCF_000963695.1 Methylocucumis oryzae | reverse complement strand
CGATAGAGGGGCTAACCCGGGCATCAATACTGTTGATTTTAGCACCTAACTTGTTATATCTATATGATATTTAATAAATTTATTGCTTGTTATGGAAGTTGATAAAAAACAGAATACTTGCTGCTAAATTTCTATCAGCAACTCACAAACCTACTTCTTACATTTTGCCAAAACCTAGCCAAGAAAAAAGCTGGAGATTTCACTAAAAATCGCAAGTTACCTTTACTTCATCTTATCCTGACCCTGTTGTTTCTAGCAGGAGGTTCGCGATTTGAAGGTGTAGACATTAAGCTAAGTCAGTTTTATAAGGCCATGCGGCAGAATGGGCTATGGCCACAAGCAACCTCCTTGCATCGTAGCGCACTGACTAAAGCGCGTAGCAAGCTCGATTGGTCGGCATTAGCGGATTTGTTACATAAGATAGTCGATTTGGCGTATGTGGTTTTCCCGTCGCGTGAGGAATATAGGTGGCAGGGTTTCAATGTTTTTGGTATTGACGGCTCCAAATTCAATCTACCTTCAGCTCAAGTCTTACGGAAGGAATTTGATCCCGACAGTGGTTTAAACACGCCCGGCAAAGGTCATTACCCACAAGCGGTCATCAATACGGTGTATGACGTATTTCGGCGCATACCAGTCAGACGCAGTGTTTGCTCGATTCAGGATGGCAATGAACGTGAACAAGCACTCGCGTTGATAACGGGATTACCCAAAGACAGTGTCTTACTCTTCGACCGAGGTTATCCTAGCTATGCCTTTATCCTCGCGTTGATTGAGCAAGCGCACTGTTTTTTAATCCGATGTCCGGCACAATCAACCTTTGCCGTCGTTGAAGAGTTTGTACAATCAAGCAAAAAAGAGGCGTTTGTTTATCTCACGCCGAGTAATTCTTTTCAGCGTCGACACCGTAAAGATGAGCATGAACACCTATCGTTAAGGCTTCGCCTTATTCGTTTACCTCATCCGGACGGCACGGTATCCGTGCTTATTGCCCATCTGCCAAACACAGCGATTCCTTATCCGGCGATTATTAATCTTTACTATCGCAGGTGGGGCATTGAAAATCATTATCGCGATGAAAAAGTCGGCTTCGAAGTCGAACGCTTCCATGCTAAAACCGTTAATGGCGTGCGGCAAGAACTGTTCGCTATCCTTATTGTTTGCGTCATTGCTCGCACCCTTTCCGCTTTGTCCGTAGCATCCGAATCAGTAGAAACTGAGAAATGCTACAAAGCGCCGCAATTGAAAAATGCTGTTAAATCGGTGGCGCGAGATATAGCCGTGTTCTTGGTCATCAATTCCGGGCGTGCCTTAACTCTTTTCTTCGAGTTAGTTGATTCTATTCGACGAGTTGTTTATTACCGACCGAAGACGCCCAAGCCATCAAAACCTCGTGTTAATAAAGGCGTTCCTAATAAGTGGAAAGAAAAGCGGGCTAAGAAAATGGGTGCTACTGGCTAAAGTCAACAGTATTGGGGGCTGCCGGTATCTTAACGTTACGGGCATTAGTTTTAACGGCTCATAGGTGGACACAGTTTTGGCAAAAAATAAATCTCTTTG
>NZ_LAJX01000036.1 GCF_000963695.1 Methylocucumis oryzae | reverse complement strand
ATTCAACGCGCGGAAAAATCTTTTTCAAATAGCCTATCTTGCGCAACGGCTAATGCTTTAGGATTAGGAAAAACTTGAGTTCTAGCGGATAGAAACGCAGCAACTTCGGCAGGTACGTTTTCAAATTCGTAGGTTACAACATCGGCTTGTTCGGCTAGCGTGGCCAATAATCTTGGGTCATCATAATCACCGATTAATGCCGTGCCTAATGGATTAGCACAAGCATCTTTAGAAGGGTCTAAAAAAATAAATTCCATACCCAGTGGATAGCCCGCTAATGCAATCATCCGAGCAAGCTGGCCTGCGCCTAAAATCCCTATTTTCATAGTATTCTCCTTTTAATGATGGTTTTCCGAGGTGGTCAGTGTGGGAGCGGGTGTAGCGGTAACGCTGTCAGTTTGGTTTTTCCGATACTGAGCCAGACGGGTGTGATATTCAGGATGTTTGTTAGCGAGAATCGCTGTGGCTAATAATGCTGCGTTAATAGCACCAGCTTTACCAATCGCTAGCGTTCCTACGGGAATACCGGCGGGCATTTGCACAATGGATAATAACGAATCTAGCCCATTAAGCGTTTTGGATTGCACTGGAACGCCGAGTACCGGTAAAGCGGTTTTAGCAGCGGTCATGCCAGGTAAATGTGCAGCCCCGCCTGCACCGGCAATAATCACTTCCAAGCCTTTAGCTTGTGCTGATTCGGCATAGGTGAATAGTTTATCTGGTGTTCTATGTGCTGAGACGATTTCGACTTCATAAGGCACGCCGAGTGCTTCCAGCGTTTCTGCGGCTGCGGCCATTGTGTCCCAATCTGATTGCGAACCCATGATTACGCCTACCAAAGCGGTCATGTTTTACTCCTTAAGCTAAGATTTAAAAATAAATTAGTATCTCATATTAAGGTGTGAATGTTTTCAAGTGTGCAAAGAAAAAGTAGCGCTGAGGAACATTTAACGTTAATCCCGAAACGCTTGTATTGCGCTATCTATTACTCGTTTAAGCTGAATAGAGTTACAAAGCCTGCGTATTCGCATTGAGCGTCTTTATTAGCAATAAAAACGTGTTTAACGCTGACAAAATTCGTCCAAGTTCGAATACCTGAACCATTAGCAAAACAATATCGTATTTTTGCACGATGAAAGCCTGTTTCACTGGCATCGGTAATTCCAGGCACGCCTCTAAAATGGGTTATTAATTTTGATATTAGATTTTCCTCGGGTGCAGTAGTGGCAATCTTGGTTGCGACCAGAAAATTTGAATGATTCTAGCAACCTCAGGGTGAGTTCTAAGTTGAGGATGGCTCACGCCATTGAGGCAGATAAAATGCGCATGTTTAAGTTTAGTCGATTCAGTCGGGATGTTGCCATCATTGCCATTGGAGGTATTTTCAGCCACCACTAGCGTTGGAATAACAGCAGCAACTTTTTCAGCGAGCGCGCGGCGGTTATTACCCAGGTGTTTGGCTATGCCGATACTTAAACCAAACGCGTCAATAATCTTTGCTAGGTTAGCACCACCGATAGGAGAGCCTAACGATATGAAAAATTCAACTTTGCTCCACCATTAGTTGACGACGGTTTGCTAGCGCGAAACTGTCTTACAGATTAAATATCAGTGCGCGGCATTGTACTTTTCTTTTACTTCTTGGTACGTTGCGAGCGCTTTTTTGACCAATTCACCACCTTTGCTCATATCACCTTCGCTAAGAGCTGTGCGTGCTTGGCCTAATAGGTTGCTGCCCTGGGCTTTTTTGACGGCAACTTTGCTATCAGATGTGGAAAATGATTTTTGGAGTTGTTTGGCTTCGAGAACCAAATCGGCAATCGTCTTTGCATCCTCACCCTTGTTGACAGCATCAACCGCCTGTTCTAATTTGGCCACTGTTTGGTCAATTGCAGCTTTGACCTCGGCATTATTTTCGGCATAGGCAAATGAACTTGCCAAGACAAAACTGGCTATCGTCATACCTGCCAAGATTTTTTTTGTGTTAATCATACGTTATCCCGTGAAGTGCTTGTTGTTATGTAAGTTGCTTGTCGATAATTTCGCGTTTACTCAGCTATCTTAGCATGTAGGGTGGTTTCGCCGATAGGCAAAAATATTTTGGGTTAGGGTTTGTTAATCAGGCCGTCCGAGTCAGTCAAAGTGAAGACTTAGAAGGTTTGGATGCCATCGTGATATTGGATGAGGAATTAGCACAAGATGGCCGTTGTTTAAATAAGCAGGATAGTTAAATGGCAGTTGAGAAAATTTTAGAAGGAAAACTAGTATTTGATTTTGACTGCCACGCGCTAAAATTTGATGACAGCCACTATCACCGTAAGCATTTTATCAAAATACAAAATGGCCTTAGTGCAGTTGATATTATGGCGGTTAAGCATGGCATAGGGTATTTTTAATTGAGATTAAAGACCACACTCACCCAAGCACCCAAAAACTGAACTTAAACGACTTTGTTGGAAAGGTCATTTCTACTTTATCAGCCCTGCTGGCTATGAAAATAAATGCCCATCAACTAATCGAAAAAGAACTGGCAAGTTTATTTATCAACATCCAGCAAATAAAACGTTTTAAAGCCTATAGATGCTCACCCTAAGGTCATAAACAAAGAACACTCAAGCCATTTTCCTTGGTGTGTCCAGTAACCATAATACTAAAAAAGCTCTCATCCATGAATCACAGGCGCTACTATCGTTTTTCAGCCTCTTGAGCTGGTTTTTTTTCGTTTTTAGTAGCAGCATCGATAATAGCTGCGGCATTGGGTTCTTTTTGATATTTCTGTTTGCGTAATTTGTCTTCGTATTCTTGCAAAAGCGTTTCAAATTCAACGGAACTAATTTGCGTAAAAGGCTCAGAACCGGTTAAGGTTTCGATAAAACCTCTACCTTGGCAAGCTTGTAAACCTTTCATCACCTGCTCTGCACCTTCGTACATTTTTACGTTTTTACTTTCACAGGCTTTAAGCTCATTAGCCGTCACTTGCTGCGTGTTTTGTAAACCGGCATGTTCTGCAGCCAATTCGCCTTTGGCTTTGTTTAACGCATTGTACTTGTCTATCACTTCATGCAACTTAGCCATAGTCGCGTCTAGCCGTTTATGTACTTCATCAGTACTAGCCTTCTGTGCGGCTAAATCTTCAGTTAATTTTTGCTCAACAGCAGTCGCAGCGTCTTTCTGTTTAGTGGTTTCTGCTTTAGCGGCTTCCAAATCAGTCACTAGCTTAGCGTTTTCTGTTTTTAATCGGTCGCGCTCAGTCGTGATTTCATTCACCATGAGCTGCAATTTCTTTACCGCTTTGGCACTAGCACTGTCTTTTTCTTTCGGTGCTGCGTAGCCTGGGGGTAGCGCACCTAAACACGCTATGACCAGGCTTAATTGTAAACACACTATTAAGGCATTTTGTTTCATTAGAATCTCGTATTCACATCTAATTGCAAAATATCGTTACTGTATTTAGGCCCTGAGATGACATCAGCCGATAACCACCGTCCGGTTGCCCAAACATTTTTCATTAAGCCATAGTTACCACCGATAACCCAACCTTTAGCATTCGTGCCACCTAGGTGAAAATCCGAGTCACTAAAGGCGTCTAACACAGAATCACGTTCAACATATTTGTACAATGCAAAAATGTTCCATTGGCCTGCGTAGTCAACTTTTGGCCAGCCAAAATCCATACGCACTTGCCAAGCATTGGTTTCATCATTCAAATCTGTTACAGGGTTTCCAGCCAAAGCATTAGTACGCTCTCTGACTCTATTAATGTCATAACCTATATTTTTCGCAAAGTCGCCAGCAATAATTAAATGATAAGGCGCAAATTTTTGCCAAATCGTAAGCTATCGCAAAGTTAATAATATTAAAGTCTGAAGCTAAACCATATAGACCACCCAATGCCCCTGACACTGACGAATTATTTTCATTACAAATTAACGCCATTGTGTTGCCGAATTGAACAAATTGCGGCACTGACAAATCATTTAGCGGTATGTTATTACTGCAGATAGGATTAGAGCTTCTACTTGGTACTGCTTCAACATTTTCATAATCAAAATAAGCTAACGCCATTCTAAACACGTCATGGTTGTCAAAGCCCCAATCAACACCTAACTGTGAGCCGAACAACCATTTATCATTAGAAGTTAGCTGCGATTCTTGTAAAGGAAACGCACCTAAAGTAAAAAACGCACTATGCCGGTTATCCTCTTCAGGATGAGTAGGATGCGTACTGGTTAAGCGATGTCTTATTGTGCCTACCAAGCCTTCAAACGATAAATCCGTATCCCAAACTAATTCGCTACCACCGGTAAACTCACCACCACCGACATACCAAGGATTTGCTACACGACCACCTGACAACGTCAACCATTTAAAGCCTTGCGCATCAACGGCATCGTATCTAAGAAACGCTCTATCAACGTTAAATGCATAGTGCGAACCCGTGTTGCCTAACGTTTGGTTAGTCGACACCGGGTCAGGAATATTGCTCGTTGCTAAACGCACACCCGCATTTAAGCCTTCAGTGATTTTCGCGTCTATCGCTAACCGTAAGCGTTCACGCAGCCTATGTCTATCTTGCCTAGTATTGATAAAGGCATTATTTCTAGCGGCTGTTATACCACCTGCTGCGTTAATTGATTGATAATCAGCATAAAATGTATCGTTATTGTCGCTATCCATAAATTCATTTTGCGAGCGTAAGCGTAAATCGCCCGATAGTTTAAAACGACTTATCCATTCAGGTAGTGCATCGGGTACACCCCATTTTTTGCTTTTCGCCTCTTGTACGACGTCTTTAACCACGTCAGCTTTCAATTCTTTGCGTACTTGCTCGCGAATTTCATCTTTAACAAATTCTGGCACATACGGTACGCGAACTTCACCTGGCTCTAAAGGCTCATCGTTGCCAGGTGCAGCTGCTTGCTGCTGTGCTTGTGCCTCGGCATCGGCTTCCGCTCTTTTTATCATTTCTTCAGCGGCTTGTTGGGTTAAAATGCCTTGCTTGACTAATTCTTTAATCAAATTAGTTGTCGTATTACGCAACTTTAGCAACTCTTCTTTTTCACCGGCATAAGCCATGCCGACCAAGCCGCATAACGCCAAGGCCAACAATTGCTGTTTTTTATCCATTTTCCACCTGAGTCAGTTTTAAAGTCTTGAGGTAATTTTTAATCGAATAGGTTGTTCCATACCGGGCGGTAACGGCTCGCTGACTTTTTTATATTTGCCCAGCAAACGATTGATTAACTCGTCAATCTCGGCATCGTTACTGCCGCGTGCCAGTTCAAAGCGACTGATTGAACCATCGGCATCTACCCAGAGTTTTACTACTGCGGTGTAGCCTTTGCGGCGTAGCTCTTCTTTGTCCGATAAGATGTCGAGTAGGTCGTTTTTTGATTAAGCCACCGTACCAGGCATACGGGTCACCGCCACCTCCACCGCCTAATAAGCCGCGCCCGCCTTTTCTCGCCGCAAGCCCGAAGCCATCGGAGCCTGCTGTGCCTTCGGCATCTAGGCCTAAATCACCCGGTGGTGGTTCGTCGGCAACATCGGGCAACGGTTCTTCTGGCTCAGGCTCAGGTTGCTCGACTTCGTTTTTCACCTCTGGCTCAGGTGGTTTTTCCACTTTCGGCGGGGGCGGTGGGGCAATACTGTTGACTTTAGCCAGTAGCACCCATTTTCTTAGCCCGCTTTTCTTTCCACTTATTAGGAACGCCTTTATTAACACGAGGTTTTGATGGCTTGGGCGTCTTCGGTCGGTAATAAACAACTCGTCGAATAGAATCAACTAACTCGAA
>NZ_LAJX01000359.1 GCF_000963695.1 Methylocucumis oryzae | reverse complement strand
ATAGTTTTTGTAACCGTTCAATCTAGCCACGTTGTTTTCTAAAAGACATTCTGATCCTTAACTGTCTCGGAATTTGCCGTTGCAAAAGGCAGCAACTCATCGATACGACTGTTGGGCCAAGTCGGTAATTTTTCCAAAGTATCCTTGAGCCATTCGGTAGGGTTTAAGCCATTGAGTTTAGCCGTCCCTAATAAGGTTTGAATCGCTGCGGCACGGTCGCCAGCCCGTTCAGAACCCACGAATAACCAGTTTTTTTTTTGCCAATCGCGATAGGTCGAATGCAATTCTCGGTCGGGTTGTTGTCAATCGGCAAGTGTCCGGTTTCGGCGTAGCGACAAAGCGCCGGCCAGCGTTTGAGGCTGTAATCTAAAGCCTTGGCAGTGGCGCCGCCAGGTGCGGTTTTGGCGCGGGTTGCCATGAGCCAAGCGTGCAAAGAGGCTAGTGCCGGTAGGCTTTTTTCGGCGCGTAAGGCTTGCCGCTCAGCAATGGTCAGGGTCTTAGCTTCGGCTTCTACCGCATATAGCTCAGCTATTCGGTTTAGCGCCTCTAACGCTATCGGGCTGTGATTAGCCTGGTGCAAGTCAAAGAATTTGCGTCGGGCATGTGCGAAACAACCGAGTTCTATACAGGCACCGGCGTCGCCAGTGTCAGTAAATAAGGCCTTATAGCCGGCATAATCATCGACCATGAGATGGCCTCGCCAATCGCCGAGAAACTCGCGCGCATGGCTGCCGCTGCGACCGGTTTGATAGTCAAAGACGATGATGCGCGGTCCGGGTTGCAAATCGTTGCTGCGGTAAGCCCACAAATAGGCTTTGCGCGTCTTGCCGGTGCCGGGTTCTAGCTGCGACACCGGCGTTTCGTCGGCCAGCAAGGTGTTGCCTTGCAATAAATGCCACTTTAATCGCTCCGCCAACGGTTTTAGCGCTACCCCGACACGACCCACCCATTCCGCCAGCGTTGACCGGGCAAGGTTAACGCCTTCGCGCGCGGCGATTTGTTCTAATCGGTACAGCGGCAAATGGTCTTGGTATTTATTGATGATCAGCCAGACTAACAGACCCACGGCGGCCATACCGCCATCGATCACCGCCGGTGGAATCGGCGCCGCAGTGACGGTTTCGCAAGCACGGCAGGCATATTGGGGGCGAATGTGGCGATGCACGAAAAACTTAGCGGGTTCAACATCCAGTTGCTCAGTGACATCTTCGCCGATTTTGACCAAGTCTTTGCCGCATTGACCGCAGGTGCAGGATTCCGGTTCGTGACGGTGTTCGATACGCGGCAAATGCACGGGTAAGGGTTGGCGACCCGCACGCGGACGTTTGGGTTTCGCCACCGTATCGCCGGGCTGATCGTCTTGGAGTTGCTCGATTTCCGAGTCAATGGCGGCGAGGTCCGCGTCCAAAGTTTCTTCGAACACGTCGCGTTGCAGCGGCGATAGGGTTTCGCTTTTGACGCCAAAACGGATGCGCCGGAGATGGGCGAGCTCGTGGGTTAGGGCTTCGATTTTGAAGTCTTTGGCCCGGATGACGGCGTCTTTAGCTTGAATTTGCGCGTCTTTGAGCTGCAGCAACTCTCTATCCTGTACCGTTTGGTCAAGCAACACCCGAATCATATCCACCACTTGGCTTTTGGCGGCTGGTTCGAAGTCTAAACGGTCGATGTCGGCGAGTGTTTTCATGGTGGTTATTATACCAAAAAAAAAACGCCTGAAAGCCTTATCAATACTGGGTTTAAGCGATTTTTTTTTAGGACTCAAAACAGCGCTTTCAAGGTTGCCAATCCGCCGATGGAAGCGCTGACAAGCGTTGCCAATCGACCCCAGCTACGAGCCAGCGCCATTGCGCTTCAGTGACCAAAAACACCGCCTCTTCGTGTCGCGGCCAGATAAAATGACCGCGATGCAAGCGGCGTTGACACAGCCAAACACCATTGCCGTCCCACAGTAACAGTTTCAGCCGAGTTCCGGCTCGATTGCGAAAAACAAAAGCCGCGCCCGCGCACGGCACAGAGCCTAGCGCCTGCTGGACAAGCGCGGACAGTCCGTCTATGCCTTTACGCATATCCACCGGTGCCACGGCTAGCCAAATTTGCGCGGGTGTTTCGATCAAGCCAGGCATCGCAGCAACTCAGCCAGCCACGCTGCAGAAACGGTTATCGGTAGTTCCAGTCGTGAGCCGTGACCGGTATGCAATACCAGCAAAGCAGTTGCCGGTGGCGGTTCCTGTATCTGAACGGGAATGAACGCCGGTGTGGAATGTTGATTTCTAAAATCGTGCAGCCGCGCGGCAAAGGTTTTGACATTAAGCCGATGCTGTCGGCAATACGCCGCTTGCGTCATTCCGCTGCTTTGCCAAGTGTTCAGGTGGTGTATCCAATGCGCGGTTAAGGTCATGCATTATCCTCTTCAAAAATTTTGAGAATAACGGTTCTGAACTTATTAGAACAGGTGGTTTGGTTGAGCGCTTACCAATCRCGTTGGCAAGAT
>NZ_LAJX01000358.1 GCF_000963695.1 Methylocucumis oryzae | reverse complement strand
AAACGCAAAGATACAATCGAGCAAGATCGAAAAGGTGATATGCCAATTCTCGGACTTTATCGGCGCTAGGCGCTCGATCCGCTCGATCACTGCCATAGATGTTTCGTCGTACCGCGAGACGCTGAGGATGCTGCCTCCAAAATGGAGCGTAAACAAGTTGCTACATGGCCTCTCAATGCAAGAAGCTGCCAAAAAAGCGAGAGAACTCAAGCTCAAGCAAACAGCGTTTACGACGATCAACAAACACCTTTCAACAATCTCTCCCTTGTTTAAATGGGTAGCACAAAAACCAGAGTTCGCTGGTCTGCAAAATCCCTGCACGGGTTTGTTCCACGACAAGGTAAAAGGAAACAATCCTCGCCCTTCCCTTCCGTCTGACATGCTTAATGTCATCCTTTCCTCACCGTTGTTCACTGGATTTCAGGAGAATGGCAAAGAGCATAAACTGGGTGATTGTTTGGCCGACGACTGGCGCAAATGGATACCCTTAATTGTCCTTTTTACAGGAGCGCGAATTGGCGAAGTCGCTCAGCTCCGACTTTCTGATATTCGCTGTGACCATGGCATTTGGTATTTTCTTATTGCTCACGATGAAAAGGCAGGATTGACGACGAAAAGCGGAGAGTCCCGCATTGCTGTAATGCATAACATTTTGCAGCAAGAACTTCGTTTTATAGATTTCGTGGAACGAAGACTACAGACGAGCAGGGGCGATACGACAGTTCGCCTATTCGCCGAACTCGTCCCAAATGGTCGAGGTCAGATAGGAGACGCGCCTTCGCGTTGGTGGCGAAAATATTTGAAAAACATTCAGGTCAAATCAGGAGCAGACGGATTTGGTGCACACAGCTTTCGGCACGGATTGGCTGACCGGCTTCGAGTAGAAGCAGATTTGCTCGATACCGAAGTTGCAGTATGCCTTGGACATGTTATCAAATCGACCACCAGCGGTTATGGATCGGTATCGCAGGGAACGTTTGAAACTGCAAAAAGAGTGGATGGATCGAGTTACTTGGGAAGGCGTGGACTTCTCCAAAATTAGGGAGTGTGAGCTGACAGTCGATGACAGTTAATTTTAGCTGCACCACGTTCACCTAGAGCTAGTCCGATATTTGAAGTCAAATGTTTAATCTAACGCTGCGATTATTTTTGCTGTAACATTACACGAATTTTTTATAAACTCTCATCAATTTGTAATTTAGCCAATATTATACTAATACTTGTAAGGCTTTTACGAGAGCTCTCGATTTTGTCAAAAAAGATGTAAACAACGTGTTCGGTTATAGAGCCAATACCTTCGTAGAGGCTAACTCGGTACAGTTTCCCCACTCTGAAGTGCCTGATCAAGCGACTCGAAGTGAATTTCAAACTCATCCAGGGCCGGTGATGGACGCGAACGATGAGGTTGTCTGGATTACCCTCAAAGGCGGGCCGACGGAAAAGCGAGACTTTGCTATCGTCATCGCGAAGTTCGACCCTAAATTCGCCGTCAGCCTTCCCTTCAAACTATTGATACCACGGCCCTACAGCCTATTTTACTTTAGCAAGCTGATATCTGGAATAGCGGTTTCCAGCCCAGTTACTGATATCACTTTCTACAGAAAGAACGGCAGTTATTGACGAGGATTTTCGAGTTGCTCAACGACCGCAATATCAGCGAAACTTTTTCAAAGTTTTCGCGGAAGACCAATGTATGTGACTGATTTGCCAACCAGCGGCGGATTTAGTCAACAACATGGTCTCTATCGAACGGCTGTTAATAGTGCTGTTGCGAAATGTGCCCGTTACTTTCTCCACGCTGGTAACCCAAGCAAACATCTCCGAACCAACTGTGCTCCTGCTTTCCAACGTGCGTTTGACCGCCATGCTGAACTCTGCGTCAGCGTGTAGATGATGCGAGGCATATTCCGCCTTGCTCCGTTCTACACCACCAGATTCGAAAATGAGGACGTCGTCAGCAAGCAGCGCCAACGCAGCTTGAGTATCGCCGCGCACTAATGCGGAATGAAAGGCCTCCACGGTTCCAACTGCCGTTGTTGCCGGGGGTCGGTCGGTAATCGGGTTCGTAGATGCACTTCTTTCAGTATCGTGCGCGCCCGGATGGAACGCAGTTAGGGTCAGTAATGCAGTTGCAAGCGCTGCCAACTGAAGGATCTTTGGGGTCTGGGCTTTCAATTTCATCCTCGACTTTCGTAAGTGAAACGCTGTTCATTCCGTCGGCATCATCATGCCCAGTAATGCCACTGATGCGATGACCAATATCGCAAGGCCAAACTCGGCGGCAAGGCTGATCCTCACCGCCTTCAATATGTCCGTCTCGCCAACCATCGACCTCGTCCATCGCTTAGCGTACCGGGCATGGCAAGCGGCACTGCAAAGCATGAGCAATACCAGCGCCAATTTCAGCAACAGAATCTGCCCGTAAGGTTGTTCTGTCACGCTCATGGTGATGTTCAAACCGAAAATCAGTTCGGCATTTATGATGCCTGTTATGGCAACAATGCTTACGAGGACAACACCGATCGGTGCGAAACGGTGCATGCCCTTGAGTAATAAATCCGGATTGGCTTGTTGTGGTGCACGATGTGCTTGAACCGCGAGCAAGAGGAACCACAAAATCGCACCGATCCAGAAACCAGCAGCGAGCAAATGCAGAGCATCATTGAGACGATGGAAAAACCCCCAGCCGCCTTCGCTTGCGGCCGCATGTCCGCTCCACGGCAAAGTTGCAAGCGCGAAAGCATAACACATCACCGCCACGCCCGACAGGGGCTTGCTAATCCAGACAACACCAAGAGCGACAATCAAAAACCCAAACCGTGCTAAGAACGCCCAGCCCATATCGGTGGTAAAGAGCATCGCCTCGACAGTTGCCCAATCGAGAGCCACGACCGCCTGCCCCATCATCACCGCGATACCGATCAGCATCAACAAAACTGTCACCACAGGCGCAGCTAACGCAGCAATCCCTATCAGCAAACGGGAAATTTCAACGGTATCAACCTGGCGCAATCCGACGAGGCGGAATGCCATGCCGCCGAAAAGAATTAGCAACAGCGCATAATGCACAAACCGCAGCGCCATCGTGAGCCAGTCTTCCATACAAGGAGTTTCACTTCACGATGAAGTTGACTTTGCCCTTCATCCGGTGACCGTCCGCTCCAGCCGCCTGCCAACGCACTTCATAGGTGCCAGCAACCAGCGGCTTTTTGAGGTTAAGGGTGAGCTTGCGGTTGCTGTCCGACCAGCTTTGCGTGAAGTTGCGAATCTGCATTTCACCATGATTGGGCATGCCCGGCATTGCCGTCATGACGATCGATACCCCGACCGTTGGCACGAGCAGGGCTTCGCTGAACGTTATCGTCACTTTGCGCACAGAAGCGACCTTCGCGCCTTGTGCCGGCGTTGATGCGACGACTTTTGTATGCGCCATTACCGGCGCCGGTGCCGAGACTGTCGCCAGCGCTAAAGCCGCTGTGACCATTATTAGACGGAAATTCATCGCTAAATCCTTCATTTTCAAAACCAGAAACGTAAGCCGACCACTAAGTTGGTCGTGCTGGGGTCTTCATCGCTGCACGTGCAAAGTCGGCAGTGTTGCCCAGCCGCCAGCTTTGTTCAACGCCAATATACGGAGCGAATTCGCGAATAAACTCATAACGCAACCTGACGCCCAGTTCGATTTTGTTGATGCCAGCGACCAATACCAAGATGCGGAACGTTTTGAGCAGACATATTCAATTCTGCCCTAGGCTGCAGGATCAACTTTTTGGTGATACGCTGATCGAGTTCAGCCTCGACCCGAGCCGTAACATCTCCACGGTGCGAGACGAACAGCGCTGCGTCGATTTCAAACATATAAGGTGCAAGGCCTTGCACGCCCAACACAGCGTGGGTAGTCGACAGGCCGACCACATCCTGCCGCACACCAATTTGCATATCCCAGAACGGATCAAACGCTTTTGACCAGAGCGCCTGGATTTCTGCATCCTCTATCTGCTCGCCAAAGCTTCCTTCACCCTCGCTTTTGAGCCAGAGGCGGCTGGTGGGGCCGCCATAATAACCCTGAACATCCCAAAGATACCCGTCGCTTCCTTGTCGAACATGCGTTTCAAATCGGTCAGCC
>NZ_LAJX01000357.1 GCF_000963695.1 Methylocucumis oryzae | reverse complement strand
ATTTGCCGCGAGTTGGACATGGCCGTTCCAGTCCGAAATCGGGAATTCATAACGCGCAATCATGTTACCCTTGAATTTCGGGGTAACCGGCAGGCGTGACCCAGCAGGTGCAAGCAGGGCGTTGCCCGGCGTGGTGCAATCAAAGGTAGCATTCGCGATGCGGCAGAAATCGCGACGGATTTCGGCATCGTTATAGCTGAAGCCCGCGTTAAGGCTGAAACCGCCCTGACGGTAACCGACATCCATTTCGACACCGCGAATACGCGCGATACCGGCATTCCGGATTTCGGTCAGGCCGTTGGCACCGAGGAAGGAAAGCTGGATGTTGTTCCAATCTTCCTGATAGACGGCACCGTTGAAGCGGAATGCGCCGAAAGTGGTCTTCCAGCCAAGCTCGTAATTGTCGAGTTCATCCGGGCCATAAGGCGGGAGCGTACCGCGGCGGTTGATACCACCAGGACGGAAACCGCGTGACCAGGTTGCATAGACCAACGCGTCATCGTTGATCTTGTAGGTCGCATTCAGCTTGTGGATGAAATCGCTGTCCGATGTGTTCTTGTCCACATTGGTGCAAGGGGCACCGGGCAGGATCGGGGTAGCAAAGGTTCCGGTCGGGTTGTCGCGGAATTCTGCTCCCGTGGTGGTGACGCAGCGGGCAACACCTGTGTTCCGCGAATATCCGCGGGCAAAGCCAAAGAAGCCAAACAGCGAGTTGTCATATTTATAAACGCGCGCGCCACCGGTCAGCGTCAGCTTGTCGGTAACGTCAAAGCTGAGCTCACCAAATGCGGCATAGTCGCGATCGGTGCGCAATTGCTTGGTTAGCCAGATATTG
The DNA here is from genome assembly GCF_000963695.1 of Methylocucumis oryzae. GTDB lineage: Bacteria > Pseudomonadota > Gammaproteobacteria > Methylococcales > Methylomonadaceae > Methylovulum > Methylovulum oryzae. Next base: position 3,372 of record NZ_LAJX01000357.1, on the reverse strand, counting down.
CTTTCGGTTCCCGGAACGGTGATGCTGTCAGCGATATCGTCGATGATGTAGTTCTGCTCAATATTGTGTGTCTGGCGTTGCCAGAACAGACCACCGATGAAGCGAAGCGAAGCATCCTGCGGCGATGAAACTCGGAATTCGGCAAAGCTCTTACGATAACGGTCGATACCCTGAATATACTGGTTGGGGCTGACATAATCGCCGGCATTGTCATACCAGTAAGCACCATATCCCGACAAAGCGTCGTAGAAATAGCCATAGTCCGAATAGTCACTCTGGGTTTCAGTCTTGCGCCGCAGATGGCCGCCGGTGAGCGTCATATCCCAGTTGCCGATTTTACCCTCGATCGTCATCGCAGCCTGGATCCACTTATCCTTGCTGCCTTCAGGGTTATACTGGACGGTGGTATATTTACCGCTCGACTGGCCGGAGCGCTCACGCGCATAACTGCCTTCGGTATTCTGAATCTGGCCCATCAAAGTCGGCTTGATTGTCCAATTCTCGTCAAGATCGATACCGAGTGCAAGGCGTGCACCATAGGTTTCGGCATCGTTGTAGTTTTTCTCGACAAGGGCAGCGTTGTTTTGTCGTGATGCCCGATGTCGGATAGGTGCGCGATCCGGGCAAGTTATCGATATAACCGCCATCGTCGCGATACCAGCCGACCAGGCGCAAGGCTGCACTGTCACTAAGCGGCGCGTTGATAAAACCTTCGAATACCGAACCAAAGTCGCCATGGGCGACATTGTTGATCTCGACACCGGCATTTCCGTAGAAACCTGAAGTGTCTGGCGCATTGGTCACCAGCTTGAGCGTACCCGCCATCGAGCTTGCGCCATAGAGCGTGCCCTGCGGCCCGGCGAGCGCTTCGACACGGGCAAGGTCATAAGCATGAATGTCGAGCGCACCCTGGATCGTGGTGATCGGCATTTCGTCCAATAGGTACCAACGGTCGGAAGCGACGCTGAGTGGTTGGCATTTTCACCCGAAGCCACGCCGCGGAAATAGACCTGCGCGAAGCCAGGTCCACCCTGCTGGATGGTCACCGAGGGAAGGAATTTCACGACATCGGCAAATTCATTGACCTGCAGTTGGTCAAGCTTCTCGGTTCCAATCGCGGTGATCGCGACGGGAACGTCTTGCAAATTCTGCTCGCGCTTCTGCGCGGTAACGACGATTTCGTCGGTGTCTTCCGCCGCGGCTGACTGGGCATAGGCGGGAAGTGAAATTGCGACCGAACTTGAAGCCAGAAGCGTCGCGACCGCTGTACGTACATGCTTATTGCGTAGTGATTTGCGCATTGCGCACCCTCCATTATGTTGCAATGCCGCAATCCCACATATTTCTGGAATCATGCAAGATTTTTTCGTCTAATGACGTGTTTGGGCCAAATTATTCCGTCTGCTGTGGCTTTGGCGCAACGCTGCCATCAATCGTCGACAAAAGGGAAATCGATGTCCTGCTGGCGTTCTTACCCGAAAGGGCTTGCCAACTACTGACTGCGCGTTAGGCATATTCAAACAGGGTGAGGGACCGATCCGTATATGCAAAACTTCCATGGCTTTGCTTGGCAAGCGGCGTTTCCTGCCACTTTTTCGTCACCCAGTTCCTGAACGCGTTCAACGACAATTTCTTCAAGATGGCGATGGTGATGTTGATCACCTATTCCATCCTGCAGGGCGGAGAAGCCGAAGAAGCCTATTACAATGCGCTTGCGGGTGGCATTTTCATCCTGCCCTTCTTCCTGCTGTCGGCAATTTCAGGCCAGTTTGGCAGACAGCGGCGACAAAACCCGCATCATCCGTTTGGTCAAAAAACCGCCGAGATCTTCATCATGATCCTCGGCGCAGCCGGTATCTGGCTGCACAATATCCCGCTGATGTTCCTCGCGCTTTTTGCCATGGGCGTTCATTCGACCTTTTTTCGGCCCGATCAAATACGGAATCCTGCCGCAGCACCTTAAAGACGACGAAGTGTTGGGTGGTACCGGCCTCGTCGAAGCCGGCACCTATATTGCGATCCTGAGTGGTACGATCGTAGGCGGGATTTTGGACCCCAAGATTTCCGCTGTGGCCGTTATTCTTGTTGCATTGATCGGTCGCGTAACCGCACAATTCGTTCCCGCAGCACCACCGGAAGATGATGCGCCCACCGGCAAGATCGACTGGAACATTTTCCGTTCGAGCTGGCGCCTTGTGCGCGACACGATGCATGTGCCGCGCCTGTTCCTCGCGATCATGGCCATCAGTTTTTTCTGGGCTATCGGTGCAGTCCTTGCAGCGCAATTCCCGCCGATGGTCAAAAATGCCCTAGGCGGCGACAATACCGTCGCAACCATGTTTACCGCCATTTTCTCGGTGGGCGTCGCCATCGGTTCGGTGCTGATCAACCGCATTCTCAACGGCTCTGTTTCAGCGAAATATGCGCCGGCTTCGGTGTTGATCATGGCGGCTTTTGTTCTGTTGCTTTGGTGGGCCGTCAAAGGATGGGTGCATGTGCCCGACAACCCGCAAGATGCCGATGCGTTGCTGAACTATGCTGAATTCTGGGCATTGCGCAAGGTGACATCATCTTGTTTGCGCTTTTGGGAATAGCCGTGGCCGGCGGCATGTTCGTAGTGCCGCTATACGCGTTCCTCACCACTACGGTCGGCAAATCGCAAAACGGCCCGTACGGTTGCGGCAAACAATATCGTGAATTCTGGTGCGATGGTGATCGGCGCGTTTGGTTTACAGCCTGCTGACGGCGATGAACATCAGCACAGCCGATACCTTGTTCCTGATTGCTGCTGCGTGCCTCGTTTCAGCATGGATCAGCTGGAAACTGCACCTCGCCTGCGATTGAAGCGTCAGGCGATGAAGGTGTAGAACACCGTAAAAGAATGCGCCAAAGCTGATCAGGAACAGGTGCGTATCTTCGCGCTTGCCACCATTTCGCAGCAACTGGCTGCCACTTTGCAGGCACAGCAAGCACATGCGGAGCCAGTTCCTGACGGAAGGGGTGCTGCGAACCTTCATTCGATTGAACCAGCTGTCGTTGCATCGCGATTGTCCCTTAATGCTTTGGTTACGCGGGACGTTAACGTTTCATTAGGGATATTGGCGAGGCACAAAGGTGGTTAATAACGGTTCCGACGGCAACCGTTCCATTTTGCGACAGATTTTGTGGAGTGGTGCCCCTGGCCCGACTCGAACGGGCACACCTTTCGGTACTCGATTTTGAGTCGAGCGCGTCTACCAATTCCACCACAGGGGCAGTGAGGGGGAGCCTCTAGCGAAGCTCCCGCCCGGGCGCAAGCTACTTGCGCAGTTCGCGTTCCAATGTCTTGTGGGTCGACTTGCCATAAGGCGGTTTGAACCCTGCCATGCCGGC
>NZ_LAJX01000356.1 GCF_000963695.1 Methylocucumis oryzae | reverse complement strand
TCCGGTCAGTACCGCTCTTTTGGTATCTGCGATTGCCTCTGCAACGGTCTCTTCAACGCTTGCACAGGCCCCCAATGTAAGAGCGGCAAGTGCAGGCAATGCTGTCCATTTCAGGTTTGTTTTTGTTCTAGACATGTGGCTTCCTTTCGGAACTGGCTGAAGGTGCGAGAAGAACGCGAGGCCGGTGCCTTTTGTTCCGGCGGGAGCTTTGGCCCACCAGTCAACGCGAAGCGGCCAACGGAATGTCGCATGCGGCGAGATGACCCGGCGTGAGGAACCGGAACGGTCAGCATCTGTTCTTAAGACAGCGCAAATCCAGCCAAGGAAGAGAAACCGTTATGGCTAGTACACAAACCGACAACAAATCGAACAACAACAAGAAATCATCGAAGTCCGGCGCGTCGCAATCGTCCAAAAAATCATCAGGCGGATCGCAATCCGCCTCGCGCAAAAGCAGTTCGAAAAGCAACGGCAACAGCCGTTTGGAGAATTTGCCCGATTGGACGTCAACCGCGGTTTCGATTGCAGGTGCAGGCTTGGCCGTAGGCTTGGGCCTCTACGCCACCCGCAAGCAGTGGATGCCCAAAATCGAGGAATGGCAGCAACGCCCATTCGCGGCCGCCCATTCGGATCATGAGACCGATTACCGGAACTTTGACCAGACCCGCAATGCCGGTCCGCAATCGATGCGCGATGATCCAGGTGAAGATTGGGATAAGGTGGACGACATGTCGGATGCCTCCTTTCCCGCAAGCGATCCCCCTTCGTACACTCCCGGAACGGCCTGACATACCTACCCTGGAACGATGGTGAATTGATCAGAAAAAGGTGGCAGTTCTTGCCACCTTTTTCTTTATTTTCTGCTAGTTGATGGGATAACTTCAAGCAACATCTCGATTGCCTTCATTGTCGCCGCAAGCCGTACCGCAGTCCGCCCGGTTTCAAAGCTGTCCAGTTTGGCCGTACGCGGTTCCCCGTCCCTGCTGGCGCAAGTTAAATAAACCAGACCCGCTTTACCATCGGCACCAGCACTGCCTGCATAGCCTGTTATAGAGACAGCAACATCACAGGACGATCGATGCAAAGCGCCTTTTGCCATCGCTTCGGCGACCTCGGAACTGACAGCCCCTTTGCTCGCTAGCAGCGCTGGTGTGACGCCCAGCATCCTTTCTTTCGCGCTATCGCTGTACACTATGAAGCCGGAATCGAAACTGTGGCTAAGCCCTTCGATATCGGTCACCAGGCAACTTAGCAGACCGCCGGTGCAGCTTTCAGCAGTCGCCAATCGCCAGCCCGATTGCTCCAGCCTTTCGAGCAGCAAATGCACTTTGGGTTCAAATTCTGCAGGCAAATTCAAAAATCAGTTTATCGGGCAACTGCATATTGAGCATTCCTGTCAGCTTTGATCTTCATGGCCCAAGGTGGACTTCACCGTGGGCATGACGACCAATGTGAAAAGCGTGAGCAGCGAGAGGAAAACAGCAACCGGGAAAGCACCCAAGCCACAGGCGATCCCTATCGCGGCTGTAACCCACAAGCTGGCAGCAGTTGCCGTTCCCCGGACATCGCCATGCTTTTGCAAGATCGCGCCCCCACCAATAAAGCCGATACCCGTGACAACGCCTTCTACGACACGGGCCATCGCCTCTCGCTCCATCTGCATCGTTATTTCGGCGGCTTCGATAAAACCGCAGCTCGCCAGCGCAACCAAGGGAAAGGTTCTCAGGCCTGCGCTATGCCCCAGCCGCTCGCGATTCCAGGCTATCGGAATGGCGAGGATATAAGCGGCAATGAGTGGAAGAAGGTCGCCGAACTGGGCGGTCACATCCCTGATCACATCATCGTCCTTAAAGACTATGCGATTGGAAAAATTGCAGAGCCCCGCGGAGAGAGTGGGTCGGGGCTCTGCAATCGCCGACCAATGATCAGCTCCGCGTAAACCACGGAAATTCAGAATCGTTCCAATGAGATGTCATTGACTGGCAGGGCCTTGCGATTTTTGAAGCGTCTGCGCCATATCGAGGTGCGACGAAACCGGAGTAACCAGTTCGGTCGCCAAAGCACGGATATCTACATCCGAACCTCTTGCCGAAAAGTCTTGTAGCAACCGAAGCGCTTGCCGGTGCGCTGAAACCTGAGCATCGATATAGGCACGATCAAACTCTTCACCTGTGGCTGCGTTTAGCTGATCCATGATGGTCTTCTTGTCAGCTGGCAGAGCGGTGGGCATGGTGTAGGGTTGGCTGCCGCTCCTGCCACTTCCTTCAATTTCGCGGACGATGCCGTATGTGCATCGATCATCGATTGGGCAAAAACGCTTCACATCGGCCGATTTGGCTTTGCGCACAGCAAGCCGCGAGCTTTCGATCTCGAACATGTCACTCACCGCCAGATCGTTGACAAACGTAGCGGTGGAAACGCTGGTCACCGAACCATTGGCCGCCGTCCCTGTGCCAGTCTGCTCTTCGGTCATGTTCGGGTTATCGGCCATGGCCTCGTCATTGTCTGGCTCCCGGTTACATCCCGACACGACGATCAGGCTAAGGCCGAGGGCAATTATTGATCGACGCATGGCAAAACTCCTCTTGAATATGGTGAGCCATTAGAACGAGGGGGCCGTGCTTTTGTTCCTGCCCCACAGCCAGGCGCAGCAATCGCGCGATCAAAGGCTTCCTATGCGCTGCTGGTATCGCATCAAAACGCGCAGAAAATTGGGCTCAACATCGCGCGTCGGGCATGCACCGTCGAACAGGCCATTCGGGCAAAACCGTTCGCCGGTCCATGCTATGTGCGACAATATGGGGTAAAGGCACATGCCGTAAATCGGTACCTTTTTACGAACCGCTTTCTGGCATTCGTCGGCGACATAATCGAACCAGCCGGCACGGATATCGCCTTCCGCACCGGTTTCGCTCAGCAATATCGGCCGATCATACCGCGCATAAACATCCGCCAGCAGATCCGAAAGCGGAACGCGCCTTGGATCGTCGAGCGCCAGTTGCTCCCGGTCCGAATAAAATTGACTATAAGGATAATGGTTCACACCGACGACATCGATATGATCCGACACATCAATCGCGCAGTCGGGATTTCTTCCCATCAACAAGTCATTTGCACTGAATTGCGCGGCGTCCAGAATTTGCGCCTCCTCGGCATCCTCCGGGCCGCGTGCATGCACCTTGATCAGTGGATCGACAGTCATGATCAACGCCTCCGGATCGACCTGCTTGATCGCGATAGTCGCACTCGCAAAAGCCTTGCAAAGGGCAAGTTTTAGCTCATCGCCCCGGTTTTTTGACCAAGGTAGAAATGTCCTGCCTCCCCCGCCGCCCATGCCAGAAAGCTGATTTCGTTGATGGGGACATACAAACCGGCACGCCCGATCCGGATCGCCGCTTCGCGGGCAAATTTGCAAATGCTCCGGGAATGAGGGGTCAAATGGGTTGATCCAGTCCGGAA
>NZ_LAJX01000355.1 GCF_000963695.1 Methylocucumis oryzae | reverse complement strand
TTTTGGCCAAAAAGGCGGCTGAGGTTTACGCCGCAGACACGGACTATATCGACCTAAAGGTTGAACTTCACCGACGTTTGCTTGATCTCATCAATCTCTCCGCGCTTGAAAAAATGTCGCGACAGCAGATTGAAACCGAAATTGGTGAGCTGGTGCATGAGCAGTTGGCGCAGCAAAAGCATGCGCTCAACCATGAAGAGCGCAAGCAGCTGGTTTCGGATATTCTGGATGAGTTGTTGGGCCTTGGGCCGCTGGAACCGCTACTCGAAGACAACACCATAACCGACATCCTGGTCAACGGGCCCGAAGTGGTGTTTGTCGAACGCAAGGGCGTTCTTGAGCGTGTCGAGACACGTTTCAAAGATGAACGCCACTTGCTGCGCATCATCCAGAAAATCGTCAGCGCGGTTGGACGCCGTGTCGATGAATCCTCCCCCTTCGTCGACGCCCGATTGCCCGATGGATCGCGTGTCAATGCGATCGTACCTCCGCTGGCTGTCGACGGTTCGCTTCTTTCGATCCGCAAATTCGCGAAAATTCCCCATCAACATGGAGAAACTGAGCGAACTGGGCAAGTGTGCCAAACGCAGATTGCAGAGGTGTTGAAGGGTGTCGTCCGGGCACGGCGCAATGTCCTGATTTCGGGTGGCACGGGTTCGGGTAAGACGACTTTGCTCAACGCCATGTCTGCTTTCATCGATGAACGCGAACGCATCGTAACCATTGAAGACTCGGCTGAACTTCAGCTCCAACAAAGCCATGTGGCGCGCCTCGAAACGCGCCCACCCAACATCGAAGGCAAGGGCGAGGTCAATCAGCGCGATCTTGTGAAAAACGCGCTGCGCATGCGCCCCGACCGTATCATCCTGGGCGAAGTCCGTTCGGGCGAAGCGTTCGACATGTTGCAAGCCATGAACACCGGCCATGACGGATCGATGACCACCGTACACGCCAACACCCCGCGTGATGCCTTGTCGCGTATCGAACAGATGATCGGGATGAGCGGGATCGACATTTCCCCGCGCTCTGCGCGTGCGCAAATTGCCTCAGCATTGAACGTAGTTATCCAGATCGGGCGCCTGTCAGATGGTCGCCGCCGCCTTTTGAGCCTCTCCGAAATTGTCGGCATGGAAGGCGAAACCATCACCATGCAGGAAATTTTCCGTTTCCGCATGATGGGACGCGACGAGAACAATATGGTCATCGGTCATTTCGAAGCGACTGGCATTCGGCCCAAGCTGCTTGAAGACCTGTCTGCACATGGCGTTTCGCTAAACGCGGATCTGTTCCGCCCTGATAAGAGGATCGATTGATGGATCCCGTCATCCTCAGGGTTTTGGCGCTGATCGTCATATTTGCCTCGGTCTTTCTGGTTTCGGAAAGGCTGATCGCGACGATCCAGCAGCGGCAAAGAGGCAGTCGCGCGGTCAACAAACGCCTGAAAATGATCGAGGGTGGGCTGGACCGCGAAATTGTGACGTCACGCCTGCGCAAATCAGCCCCTGGCACCTTCGCCAACATGTCCGGATTCATCGGAAAATTGGGTCGTTCGGTGGAACGCACGGTGATTGCGTCAAGCATTCCACTCCCGCCCAACCAGATCATGCTTGGAATGGCCATCGCCTCCACAGCGGTAGTCGGCCTTATCTTGCTCGGTGCTGGCTTGTCGGGCTTTTCGATCGGTATCGGGGTCATCCAACTCGCCATAGCCCTGGGCCTCTGCTTTGGTACCGGAATTCCGATGATCGTACTCTCGAACATGGCATCGAAACGTAAAAAGCGTATGCAGGAACAGTTCCCTGTCGCGCTCGACATATTCGTCCGCGGTTTGCGATCCGGCCACCCGATTGCCTCGGCTCTAGATTTGCTGACCAAGGAAATGGAAGACCCGTTGGGAACCGAATTCGGCCTTGTGGTCGACGAAGTATCTTATGGCGCAGACCTTCGCGATGCCTTGCAAAACATGGTAGATCGCTGGGGCATCGACGATATCCAGATGTTTGTCGTCTCGCTTTCCGTGCAGAATGAAACGGGTGGTAACCTGGCGGAAATCCTAGCCAACCTCTCGACGGTGATTCGTGAACGGCACAGCATGTATATGAAAGTAAGGGCATTGAGTTCGGAAGGTCGAATGACCGCGCTGATTTTGACAGCATTGCCCATTTTGGCATTCAGCGCCCTCTTCCTGTCCAACCCTGCATTTTATCTCGACGTAGCGCAGGATCCTATTTTCCCGGTCGGCTTTATCGGCTGATAGTGCTTTATGCAGTCGGTTTCATCTCGATCCGGCGCATGATCGATTTGAAGGTCTGAAATGCTTGAGAGTTTCGCCATTTCCATGACAATGCGCATCACCTTGCTGGTGCTGATATTCTTGCTGGTGGTCGTCAGCGTGATGCTGATCTCAAACTTCATCGCCAATCGCGCTGCAGTTCGCGGACGACTGGATGAGTTGGGCACGCCCGTACGCGGCACTGAAGGTGCAGCTTGCGACGTGACAGAATTTCGGAGGGCTGGGCCAAGCTCACCGACCGCATTGAGCGCGCCGGAATTTCGCTCGTCGATACCCAGGGAGACAAACTTCGGGCGAGGCTGATTGCAGCTGGCTACAACTTCGCCTGCGGCTCCCAAATTGTTCACGCTTGTTCGGATGATAACCCTATTCCTCTTACCGGGAACGCTACTGCTCGCCGCCGTTTTTGGTGGTTCGGAAATTTCCCCGATGAAGCTTTATATATTCGGGGTTTTGCTAGCGATTCTAGCCTTTACCTGCCAAACCTGTTCATTTCTGCTAAGGCAGATCGGCGCCGCGAAGAAATTATCAATGGCTTTCCCGATGCGCTCGACCTGATGCTCGTTTGCGTCGAAGCGGGCCTCGGCATGGAGGCTGCATTTGACCGTGTCGGACGCGAGATGCTGAATTCGCATCCCTTGCTTTCAGAACTACTATCAATGGTAACTTTGGAATTGCGAGCCGGTGCCACCCGCGAACAAAGCATTGCGTAAAATGGCCGACAGGTCGCAGGTCGACGAAATCCGTTCATTTGCTACGCTTTTGATCCAATCGGACAAGCTCGGTTCGAGCGTGGGCGACACGCTGCGCGTTTTATTCCAATGAAATGCGGGAAAAACGCAGGTTGCGGGCCGAAGAAAAGGCACACCGCCTGCCCGTGTTGCTCTCGGTTCCGCTGGTCGCATGCATGCTTCCAGTGATGATCGGGGTGTTGATGTTGCCTGCAGTAATACGTGTAATCCGGCAGGTTGCGCCGGCATTGGCGGGGGGATGAACATGAATCGATATCAGATCCGGATCGTTTGCACCGCTGCGACGATCACTTTTCTCGGAGGGTGTTCGGCTTTCCAGCCACAGGCCAAGCTTGAGATACGCGCGGTTGAATCGGTTGAGCGCTCTGCAAAACAGGATGCGCTGGCTGAAGGGCGCGCCCTCCTCAACCTAGGGCAGAATGCGAATGCAATTTCGGCATTTCGCGAAGCGCTGCGCGAGCAACCGGATAGTGGCGATGCTTATAACGGTCTTGCAGTCGCCTATGACCGGATTGGCAGGAAGGACCTGGCGCAGCGTTATTTTGAACTGGCGCTTTCCTTTGAACCTGAAAACCCAAAGTTCCGTGCGAACTTGGCGCGGCTTTACACCCGTAACGGACAGCCGCAACTCGCTGCAGCATTGATCGAGCCAGTTCAGAATGCCGAACCGCCTGCCCCGCAGGAAGAAATCAAATTTGTAACGGCGCTAAGCGACCAAGCTCCGCAGGAAGCCGCTCCAGCAATCACAATAGAGACGCCTGCCTTGGCCGCCCTGGCCGTCGACAGCCCAATTGCCGCCGCAGCCCCAATGCTTCCGAGGCTAGAGGTTCCAACAGGCCCCGATGCGGACATGTCGAGTCCCGTTATTCAGGCTGTTTACAGGCCGCAGGCAACGATGGCGATCCGGCCCGCCGCAATCCAGCCACGCCAATTGCCAAAGCCGTCAGCCCCGACATTTCCGGATCGCCCGAGCGAGCGACAACCGTTCGACGTACCGCGGCAAGTCACTGCACCCGCGCAGCGGGAAGGTATTCGGCTGGAACGTGTTTCACTGGGCGAGGTCCGTTTGGTCACTCGGCCTTCAACACCAGTCGCGGTGACGCAAAAGCGCGATTTTGAGAGCTTTGGAGCACGTCTCGCCAACTGGCTTCCAGATGCCATTGCTATCGAGCAGGCTGGTCAACC
>NZ_LAJX01000354.1 GCF_000963695.1 Methylocucumis oryzae | reverse complement strand
CCCGGGCAGCTATCATAGCGGTCTCGACATTGCGATGCCCACCGGTACCCCCTTTGTCGCACCTGCCGATGGCGTGGTTGTGCTCGCTGCCAAGGATCCTTTCACTCTCGAGGGCCATTTGCTGATGGTTGACCATGGCATGGGCCTCAACAGTGCCTTCCTGCATTGCTCCGAATTGCTAGTTGAGGAGGGTCAGGTGGTCCGTCAGGGGCAAGTGATCGGCAAGGTCGGGGCGACCGGACGGGCCAGCGGGCCGCATCTCCATTGGGGCATGAAATGGAATAGTGCGCGGGTCGATCCGCTATCGTTGCTGCCCAGCCAGCCCTGATTCGCACTCGATTGCACCAGATTTGCCTGTGTTGCAAAATAGTGACAGGCGGCAATAAACACAGGACAAAGCGGACATTTTCTTTGCCCTCGCCGGAATTTTGTTCCAATTTGAGTGCAATCTGGAGGGGCCTGCACGACTATTTTTGCCGTGTGGTTCGTCATCTAGAGATATTGAACCGGCGTTTCCGGCTGCTCAGGCGGCTGGATGCGTCCATAGATATAGGGGCTGGACACGTGAAAAAAGCACGTCTTAGCAATTTGAAATCGACGACCGCACCGCTGGTGATCGGTCTCGCCATGTTCTCGAACCCCGTCTTCGCACAAGATGCAGGAGACGAAGCGGCTGCCGAAGATTCGACGCCGATCGTTGTAACCGGATCGCGCATCGCGCGCCCGAACCTGGACTCGAACAGCCCGGTTTCGGTTGTCACCGGTGAGCAGACCGTCGCAAACGCAGACGTCACGCTGGACACCTTCCTGAACACCCTGCCTGGTGTTAACCCGGCTGGTACCACCACCTCGAACAACCCCGGCAACGGCGGTCAGTCGAACATCGACCTTCGCGGCCTTGGTTCGAACCGTAACCTGGTCCTGATCAACGGCCGCCGTCCGATGGTGTCTTCGAGCAGCCAAACGGTTGACTTGAACACCATCCCGCAGGGCCTGATCGAGCGCATCGACGTCACCACCGGTGGTGCAGGTGCGGCTTATGGTGCTGACGCTATCGCCGGTGTCGTCAACATGATCCTGAAGGATGATTTTGAAGGCATCGATCTTCGCGCAACCTACTCGAACACTGTTTCGGAAATGGATGCCCGTGAATATCAGATCAGCGGCACCATCGGTGGTAACTTCGCCGACGGCCGCGGTAACATCGCATTCTCGGCTGAATATTCGCAGCGCCAAGGTCTTATCAAGGCTCAGCGTCCTTTCTCTGACCAGGCAACTTCGACAACCGGCACCTTCCCGACCGGTCGTTACACGCAGAGCGCTGGTAACCCCATCAGCCAGGCAGCAATCAACGCACTGTTCGCCAGCTATGGCGTTGCACCAGCTCAGACGCCCAATGGTACCCAGCTCGGCTTCAACTCGGACGGCACGCTGTTCGGTATTGGTACGTTCAACAGCCCGGTTAATGTTTCGAACTTCCGCTATGCGCTTGATTCGGCTGCAAACCCGAACCTGAACTTCTTCCCGGATTTCTATTCGTACAACTTCGACATCGTGAACATCCTTGTGCTCCCGCTGGAGCGTAAGTCGGCGTTCTTGACCGGTCACTACGAAATTAATCCGTCGTTCGACCTGTTCATCCAGGGTGGTTTCACCGAATACACCTCGTCGACCGCACTCGCACCGACACCGGTTGGTACAGGCATCGTGAACCCAACCAGCACAGCCTCGGGCCTGAACGCTCGTTCGCCGCTGGTTGCTCCGGGCGGCCGCATCACCGGTCTGGTGGCTCCGATCACCAACCCGTTCCTGCCAGCGGATCTTCGTAACCTGCTGCTCACCCGTACTGGTGACGATCCAAACCTGACCGGAACTGGCGCTGCTGAAGGTGTTCGTATCGGTTACCGCTTCCTGCCGACCGGCCTGCGTGAACAGGTCCTCGACAACGAAGTACTGCAAGGCTTGATTGGTCTTCGCGGTGAGATCGCTGAAGGATGGCGCTACGAAGCTTATTACAGCTGGGGTCGCACCACGATCGACCAAGAAGCGCGCGGTAACGTAAACGTCCAACGCGTCCAGGAACTGCTTGAAGCAGCTGACGGCGGCCGTACGCTTTGCGCCGGCGGTTTCAACCCGTTCGGTGTTCAGCCGCTCTCACCTGAATGCGTTGCCTATGTTGACGAAGTCGGTCGCACCAAGACCACCTTCACTCAAAAGATTGCACAGGCTTATGTCACTGGTGAGCTCACCGAGCTTCCGGGTGGTCCGCTGGGCGTCGTCTTCGGTCTCGAATCGCGCAAGTTCCGCTATGCGTTCGATCCGGGTTCGCTGTTCGGCCCGATCGCAGGCTTCAACACCGCAACCCCCGACCTCGGTACCAACAGCTTCCTCGATTTCTTTGGCGAGCTTCGCGCTCCGATCATGGACAATCTGGAACTGTCGCTGACCGCACGTCATTCGAAGAGCGACTTCAACGACATCCAGAATGGCGTTGACGGTGCTCCTTCGAAGGATTGGGCATATGGTGGTACGCTGTCTTACTCGCCGATCGACTCTGTCCGTCTGCGTGCAAGCTACCAACATTCGGTGCGTGCTCCGAACTTCGGTGAACTCTTCTCGGGCGGCGGCAGCTTCCCGCAGATCTTTGACCCGTGCTCGGCAACGACCAACTTCCGCACCTCGGGCGGTGCCGCTGCAACCAATCTTTGCGTTGCAACCGGCGTTGGTTCGACCACGGCTGCAACTTTTGCTGCTACCCCGGGTGGTCAGGCATTCATCACGGTCACCGGTAACCCCGACCTGAAGCCTGAATCGTCGGATACCTTCACCGTTGGTGGTGTATTCACGGCGGGCGGTTTCACCGGCTCGATCGACTATTACAACATCAAGATCAAGGACACGATCTTCTCGCCGGACGTCAACGAAATCATCGCTTCGTGCTATGGTTACAATGACATCAATCCGAACCTGGCTGCAAGCAGCCCCTATTGTGCCGGTATCGCTCGTTCGGGCAACAACATCACCGGTATTTACCTGCCTGCATCGCTCGGCGGCGACCCTGCAACGGGTTACTTCCAGGCAATCAACCAGGTTCGGTGAAGACTTCGGGTATCGACGTACAGCTGGGTTATCGCCTGCCGACTCCGTTCGTTTCGGAAACCTCGGCGATCAACTTCAACCTGTTGCTGAACTACCTGATCGACTTCAAGAATGTCGGCCTTGGCGGTCTGAAAACCGACTATGCCGGTTCGGCTTCCTACTTCGGCGCAGGTCTGGGCACCAGCTTCCCGCGTTGGAAGGGCACCATGAACATGGCATGGCAGCTTGATGACAACCTGAAGTTCGACACACGCGTTCGTTACATCCACAAGATGGTCAACCGCGCAGCCAAGCAGTTCCCGGGTGAAACCTTCACCGGTCCGGGTTCGGTATGGTATTTCGACTTCGGTCTCGAAGCCAATGTCGATGCTTTGACCTTCCGCCTCGGTCTGAACAACGCGTTCGACCGCCAGCCGGAAACCTACGCACCGAACGTGCAGTCGGGTACCGATCCGTCGCTCTACGACGTGCTCGGCCGCCGCGCATATGTTTCGGCACGCCTGCGCTTCTGACGCAAGCCAAAGCAAAAAAAGGAAAGGGCGGGACTGGTTTCCCGCCCTTTTTCTATCTAGGACGCTGGCATGAAATCACAGGAACGGTTGCGCGCGGCCTATGCGGCCTATCAAAAAGGCGATCTCAAGGCTGCCCTCGTGCAGGCTGAAGCAGCGCTGAAAGCGTTGCCACGGGATCCAAACATACTACAATTCGCAGGTGTGGTTAGTTGCCAGGCCGGGGCGACCGAAAAAAAAGGTGCAGACTATCTGCAACGCGCCTTGGACAATGGCGGCGACACCGTCGACAACCGCATCAACCTAGCCAAGGCCCTTTCAGAATTGGGCCGGTGGAAAGAGGCGCTGCAGATTTGCGCGGTTGAAGGCGACGCATCTTCCCCAGATTTGCAACGCATGCACGCCGATCTGCTGAAAGCCCAAGGGCGGCCATCAGAAGCCGTTTGGGTGTATGAGCGACTTGTTTATGAGCAGCCGAACAATTTCGAGGCATGGAACAATCTCGCAATGCCCGCCATGAAAGTGGTGACCTCGATGGGGCGATAGAAGCGTTCCAGAAAGCACGGCTGATCGATCCCAATTCCTCATTGGTTCACACCAATCTTGCCCGCGTTGCTGATTTCCAAGGATCGGTATGAAGATGCCTGCCTGATG
>NZ_LAJX01000353.1 GCF_000963695.1 Methylocucumis oryzae | reverse complement strand
TTATTATTATCCTTGAATCCAATCGTACTGCCCTTTAGCAGAATTTTTCTGCCGAGCCGCGGCCAGCGACGCACCCCTATGCTTTAACCACCTTGCTATTGGCTTGTCGATATTTCCCGCGTGTATCAACAATCAGTTGAGAATGACGCAAAATTAACTCGTAATCGAAATCGCTGTGATCAGTCAGCAAAACAACGGCATCAAAAGATGCGATGCTTTCAGCTGTAAGAGTTTCGGACACGAGGTCGAAATGATGCTCCCGCATCTTGGGAAATTCAGGAACATTGGGGTCAGAATAAGCGACAATAGCGCCACGATCTCGTAGATGTTCCATAACAAAAGACCGACGGAGATTCCCGCATATCATCGACATCGCGTTTGTATGCGATGCCAAGTGCCAAAATGCGGCTGCCCTTCAATGATTTTTGTCGTTCATTCAATGCATCTGCAACTTTACCGACCACCCATTCAGGCATGTCGCGATTAATTTCACCGGCAAGTTCGATGAAATGGGTTGATAATCCGAACTCTCGTGCTTTCCACGTCAGGTAGAACGGGTCAATCGGAATGCAGTGACCACCCAGACCAGGTCCTGGATAATAAGGTGTAAAGCCGAATGGCTTTGTGGCTGCCGCATCAATCACTTCATAAATGTCGATCCCCATACGGTCTGCAATCAGCTTCATTTCGTTCGCGAGCCCGATATTCACCGAGCGATGGATATTCTCCAAAAGCTTGGTTAGTTCAGCAGCACGCGTAGACGAAACCGGAACCACGCGATCGATAACGCTGGCATAAAGAGCCTCACCAGCAAGCAGACAGTTGGCGGTTTCACCTCCGACCACTTTTAGGAATAGTGCGTGTGGTGAAGTTAGGATTGCCGGGATCCTCACGTTCAGGAGAGTAAACTAGAAAAAAAAGTCGGAACCGATTTCAAAACCCCGTCGAGTGATGAATGGGCTTAGAACCTCCGCAGTTGTACCTGGCCAAGTCGTGCTTTCAAGCGACAAAAGTTGGCCAGCACGCAAATGAGGCTCCACCGAGTGCATGGTGTCGACAATGAACGTCAGATCGGGCTCGCGGTGTCGGCTCAACGGCGTCGGAACGCAAATGATGATGGCATCGACTTCCGGTATTCGCGTGAAATCGGCGGTCGCTTCGAAGCCCCCCGCACACATCGATTGGATATCGGACGCTGCAATGTGCCTAATAGGCGTCTCGCCCCTATTCAGTGATTCAACGCGTTCCAGATCGATATCAAAACCGAGAACCTGTAAACCAACTTCTTGGAAGCGGAGCGCAAGGGGGATCCCTACATAGCCAAGACCGATAATCCCTATGCGGGCACCACACTTCGCAACTTTTTCAACGAAGCTCGCCAAAATATGATTGTCAGTTGTCATTATTTTTCCGTTGTTCAAATTAGATTTAGTCTGTCGTGGCCGCGATCACTGCCGCGCAAATCTGTTCAATTTCGCTTTGCTGCAGATAGGGATGCATTGGAAGGCTGAGCACTTGCTGCGAAAGCTGTTCTGCGATTGGGAGTGAGCCTTCGCCATCACCGAATGGCAGGTATGCCGGCTGCAAATGCATAGGGCGGGGATAATAGACATTGGAAGGTATCCCGGCTTCTTTAAGGCGCGCCTGCACCGCATCGCGATTGCTAACCTTAATTGTATACTGAGCCCAAGCAAAACGATCTGCGCCGTTCGGCATTAATGGCGTGTACATGACCGGACAGCAACTCTGAATAAGTTTGCGCCACATCATGACGTTTTTCGATCTCATCAGCGAATATCGCAAGCTTGGGCAACAAGATCGCGGCTTGTAAAGTATCTAGGCGACTGTTTACGCCGACCCGCACAACATCATATTTCTCTTTGCCTTTGCCATGGAGGCAGATTGAACGGATTGTTTCCGCCCATTCATCATTATCCGTGAACACAGCACCGCCATCTCCATAGCATCCCAATGGCTTTGCAGGAAAAAAGCTTGTCGTTGTGATGTCAGCCAAGTTGGAACCAACGCGCTTTTCATCAAAGCTTGCACCGAAACCCTGCGCAGCATCCGAAATAAAGGCGAGACCATGACGATCCGCCAATTTTCGTGCCTCATAATAGTCTACAGGTTGGCCAAAGAGATCGACGGTCAACAACGCGGCCGGACGCAATTCACCGACTGTGCGCACTTTCTGGATGGCATTTTCCGCGCTGGCAAAGTCTATGTTGAATGTTGTCGGGTCGGTATCGACGAAGATCGGACATGCACCTAGCAAGAGAATAACTTCTGCGGTCGCTGTATAGGTAAAGCTTGGAACGAATACGGCATCGCCTGGACCGATGCCCAACGCCATCATTGCAAGCTGTAAGGCATCGGTTCCATTTGCACATGTAACCACCCGCTTTGCACCGCAAAACTCTGCAAGCTTCTGCTCGAGTTCCTGAACTTCGGGTCCCTGTATAAAAGCCTGCTTTTCGAGAACGGCGTCAATTCGCGCGCCGATTTTCATTGCGTAGCAGCTGATACTGCGATTTTAAGTCAATGAATTGCACAATATCTCTCGTTATCTAATGGATTTAAGGTGATGAAGAAATCTCTCGTGAGGGATCGCAAAATTTCCGCTTACGACCGCATTTTCCTGAACATCTTGTGTAACCACAGCCCCAATGCTGATTTTTGCGCCACGCCCTATTTGGAGACCATTTTTGATAACACATGAGGGTCCCAAATAGGCTGCATCGCCGACGATTGTACGCCCCAATATGTTTACTAATGCACATATCTGCACGCGATTTCCGATTTGTACGTCGTGGGCAATGTAAACAAGGTTATCGGCAACAACTTCCTCGCCGATCAATGTATCGCCGCCAAAAAGAGCTCGCGCTACGCAGACATTACTCAAAAGTTCTACAAAGGGCTTCAGGCGCACTCCACCAACCTGTGGTATTATGCGCTGGCGCCCAGCAATAATGCCCGTGTTGAAGCCAGGCACGCCCAAGCTAACGCCGGGATGTAAAACACAATCACCGTCAATTTTTACGCCAGCGGCGATGTTTACATTGGCTCCAATCCAAACCCGAGGCCCAATCTTCACGCCATGATCCGCAATTGAAGCCGCCGGGTGTATTACCGCCGTCGGGTCGATGTCGTTGGCCTGTGCTCGGAGTATCTGTTGGTGTCGCGCCGCAAGGGCTGCGTGGACTTCAGAATGGGCTGCATCGGGGTGTTCGGCGATCGCTAGTGCGAAACGCTTGTCAACGAGGTCTGCGATGTCCGCCGTTGTAATAACTGCTAAGACATTGACGTTTTGGTTCACTTCATCGACGAATTTAGCAGAACGAAGGGGGACGCATAATCCCTCGATGGGGGTCGATAACTTTCCCGTGCATTGGAATGGTCCATCCCGAAGCACGTGCATCCCCGCTAGCCCATCATAATCGGACAGCCTGAACATCAAAGGCCTGCTGCTGCCGAGGCGCGATGAAGCAATCGTAAAACAGGTATAGCCTCTGCCGGCCCTGTCGGAACGGCTGTGCCAGATTTAATACAAGACAAGAATGCTGACATTTCTTGTTGAAGTGGCTCAAGTGGTGGCCACTCGACGGGCTCGCCAGGCCCCTTCACGAATGAGGGACCATTATCGCCGTGCGCAACATAATCTCTGTAAATGACCAACTTGCGGTCTCTTTCTGAGTGCGTATCCTCGAACACAACCGCTCCCTTGGTGCCCAACACCGTCAATTTGTGTTCTTTAAAGGGGGACAACCAAGAAACATTGACTTGCGCCGTTAGTTGTTCCGAGAATCGTAATTGGACTGAAAACTGATCCGGTATTTGCGGGTTAACAACGCGAACAGCTAGTGCCTCGACTGACACAGGTTCCGAACCAGCTATACCGAGCACCATGGAAAAGTCATGCGGTGCCATGCTCCACAGCGCGTTTTCCTCAGTCCGGATGGCGCCGGGGTTGAGGCGATTGGAGCTGATATGGCGGACTTCGCCGACTTCATCACTGGCGATTACCTGCTTCAACTTTTCGAAAGCAGGATGATATTGCAGCAAGTGTCCGACTACGAGCGGCAGGTTGGCCTCCTCTGCGATCATTTGTAGTTCAGATGCTTCGTCAAGATGTAATGCTAGCGGTTTTTCTACAAATACGGCTTTGCCATTTTCAAGCGCGCGCTTGGCGAGTGCGTAATGATCTATGGCGGGTGCTGCTATTGCAATACCGTCGATTGATGAAACGAACGCAGCGTTTATGTCGGCAGTTACTTCGGCCCTAAGGCCGCTCACATAACCTTCTATTTTGTCGGCAGCAGGATCTACAACCAGCCGGAGCGCTCCGAGTTCTGACAAAACTCGGGCAATATTTCTACCCCATCGACCGCAGCCGATAAGTGCAACTCGCGGTGTACTATTCACGTCTATCACACGGAAACTTTCAATCAATATGCTCTTTGCGGAGAATGCGGCAATAATTAACTTTCTGATACTGCGCCATATCCATAGCCGTAACCGTAGCCGTATCCATAGCCAGCCTGTTTATTCCGCAGTTTGGTCAGCACTACTCCGAGAATATGCGCATGCACCGATTGCAGGCGTCCCAATGAAGCCTTGATCCCGCGCACAGCGACGCCCTCTGCTTCAGCAACAAACACACAGCCCTCGACAGCGCGAGCAAGTAATGGGGCATCCGCCAAGCCAAGAATTGGTGGAGAGTCGATTACGATATGGTCAAAATGCTCAGTTAGCTGGCGCACCAGCATAAGCATACGGTCGCTACTTAATAGTTCGGCAGCACTAGGGGGCGTCGGACCAGCCGGCAGCAGGTGCAGTCCTTTGACGCCAGTATCTAAAATAAACTGCCGCCAGTCATTCTCGCCGGCGAGGAAATTGCTCAATCCCATCCGATTAGGCTGTCCTGTAAACTGATGCATCGAAGGCGATCGCATGTCCGCATCGAGCAACAGCACTTTTTTGCCTGTCCGTCCGAGAACCGTCGCGACAGCTAAGCTAGTTGTAACTCTTGCCTTCCGCTGGTCTTGTACTGGTAACCATAAGCGACCTTGGAATACCGTGGTCCGTCGAGAAGGCGAGGTTCGAGCGGATGCTGAGATAAGCCTCCGAAAGCGCCGATTTCGGGTCGCGAAGCATTTCCAGCGCATCTTGCTCTTCGGCATTTGGAACACTTCCAAGCAATGGTACTTGCAGCAGGCGATTAACCTGCGTCGGATCACGCAAACCTTCATCAATCTGGTCAAGAGCGAAAGTTGCGACTGCAGCCAAGCCTAGACCCGCTATGAGTGCCAAAGCGAGATTGAGTGGCAGATTGGGTGAAGAGGGTCCCTCCGGAACTTTAGCTGTATCTACAATGGCGATATTGTTTGCGCCGACGCCAGCCACACCGATTTCTTTATAACGCTGC
>NZ_LAJX01000352.1 GCF_000963695.1 Methylocucumis oryzae | reverse complement strand
GACTGCTAGCCAATCCACCCGCCAGCTGTCGACCCGCGGAGCCCGCCCCGTAAATTAGAACGCGCCGTCTTGGGGCGGTCCCAAGTATTGCTGCATATCCGCCACCAAGCCAGAAACGAGCGACAGCTCTTGAGGCCCCGACAGAAATGAACAGAAGTATGGGTTGAAGAAATCCGGTTGTTCTCGGGACTAATGTAATACCAACAACCGAAAAAATGAACGAGTAGATTGCTCCATAGAGGAGGCATGCGAGCGTTACAGCGCTTAAGGCGTACCATCCCACATAGCGGAAAATTGCGCGATAAAGCCCGAATTTGATAAAAAATGGGTAGGGCGATGGCGACGGAAAGTAGATAGGAAAGCCATTGTTGGCCGGTGGGAAAAATCCAAGCGTCCAGACGCAATCTGTAGGCCAGAGCCACTGTAAGTATACACAGTAGTGAATCCACAAAAACCGCTATTGCCCTTTTCTGCATTCTAGCAGTTCAAGGAGCCACTTTGGACAAATTTTCCGTAAAAGGTATCTGCATTGGCCGGTTTCTTTAGCATTCTTTACTCAGATTAAGTGGCGTCCCCCAATTAAACCCGTTATTCAGTCGTGCCGGTTGGAGTAACGTTCCCAATGCATTGTTAAACAAATTTCAATGCCCCCATCTCTCATCTATCGGAACGCCTTCGTGACCAATCTAGTTGCTTTTGAGATTAGCGCACCAGGAACAGCTCGCTTGTTGTACCCGCGTGTTATACGACAGCTAAAACAGTCGGCTTGATCGCACAAAGGATAGAGAGGGTTGGTTGACAAAATACGGTATTCCCGCTCGTAAGCTTTGGCCGCACGTACTGCGATCGACCAAGCATTTCCAACATAGCCACAAGAGAAATTGCCGTCATCGATATAGTCTCTGTAAAATTTCCCGAAACCATTACTGCAACCGGGCGACTCAATGGGATGAAAGACCTCACCGTTCTCGGAGCCCTTACGTACCGCCAACAGCCATTTGGCATAGTGACGCTGTGAAAGTCCGAGATCATACTGCGCCAAATGAACAGTCGAGAAGCCCGGGGAATCTGCAACGCAGCCGACCAGCATCATCAATCCATCGGCATCGACAACGGCACGCATCGGCTCGAAACAAGCACCATGTTCAGAATGACCAGCAAGTATTGATTTTGCATTTTTACCCAATCCGGCAAACGAATGGGTCGGATGGTTCGATCGCACCGCCCCTGACTGTTCCAGCAGCAATGATGCAAAGAGACCCGTCACCGGCTTAGTCGATTCACTACTAATAGCGAGGTTTTTACTCCATCTGAATGAAATTGGTACAAATGCAGGTGTTATAAGGGTTCCCTCACTGCCGAGAACCTCCCTTATCCCGCCCAGGAATATTTCTTCGATTTGTGTCCGCGGAATACCTATTCTACCCAGACCGCATCGGAGATAGAGAATGTCACCGCTCTTAAGGCCCAGTTCGACAAGGCGATTGGCTACCATATCCTTGGTAACTATTGATCGCCCCTGCCGAAGATTGTCTTTTTTTCAACATGGCAATATCGCTAGCATGCACAACTTGCTTGCGAAAGAAACATTTTTAACCGCTGGTAATAGACCCGCACAGATGTCAAGGTCGAGCTACTCGATGTCTTGAGGCCCTTAAAATTCGATGACAAAGCCATTAAAAATCAATGCCTCAGCGGCTGTGCTCGAACAGGTGATCGTGGGACTTAGCTTTTTCATCATCTATGGAGTGCTCTACCGGCAAGCAGGCGCCGAGCGAGTAGGCATTCTATCGCTAGTAATGATAATGGCAAATCTCGGCTCAATGGCAGGGGCGGGGTTTGCAAGCGCACTTAGCCACTTTGTTCCGAAACTTGAAAGTGAAGGTCGCCGAAAGGAGACAATTGAGTATATAGATACCACAATACTATGTTCCATAGCTATTTATATAGTCGTATTGGGAATCATCTACGTTCCTTTTGTAGATTTTATTGGAAAACAAGTAGGCCTAGCACATACTGAACTCGTTAACGGGCTAGCACCGCTGGCAGTCATTTACACTTTATTTCTTGGCGTAGGGTCAGCCAATTCACTAATCTTGACTGCCCTACAACGCAACGACCTTCGATTGTGGTCAACCGGCATTGGGGCGATTGTCGGCTTAGCTGTATTAGTTATATGCGCTCCCAGTTACGGTATTGTCGGCGGCGCCCTCGCGATGAACGCGCAGGTAGTGACGACAACCTTTATGGCTTGGTTACAACTAACCAAAATTCTCCCCGAACTAGGCCCGATGCCATCCAAATTCGGAAAATCAACCGCTCGGAAAGTCGTCAATCTTGGAACAAATGTACAGGTGCAAACTCTTCTGTTGGCAGCGATTGAGCCAACCACTAGGCTATTCTTAGGCCACTTCGGATCACTTTCCGCAGTCGCCGACTTTTCGCTCGCAAGCCGGTTCGTAATACAAGTTCGTGCTCTGATATTTTCTGGGGCGCAGCCTTTGCTGTCGGCTTTCAGTCACCAAAGAAACAACCCCTCAAAACTAGCTTATCTCTATGGCATTGCGCAGACGACAGTCACGACTCTGGCGATAATCATTTTCTCTGGCGCGATCGCTGCAGCCCCATTTATCCAGGAGATTTGGACAGGGGACAGTTCGGGTAAGTTCACGGTTTTCGTTATATGGCTCGCCATCGGTTGGATGGCAAATACACTTACTCTCCCAGCGTACTTCAATTCTTATTCACTCGGGAAAATGAATGGCAGCCTATTTGGGCATATGATTCTTTGTTTCATAAATATCATCTTTGGCGCTGGATTGGCATTTCGCTTCGGTAGCGATGGTGCCGTCGCGGGCATGGCGGCCGCTTTAATAATTTCAGCAATCTTACTTGGACACACAAATGGTCGATTTACTCCGATCGAAGCACCTCCGCCATTTAACTGGCGAGACGCTGCCCTATTGGTCCTTGGAATTTTCGCCGCAGCTATCGGACTAAATGCATATTTGGTCCTTCGATCAAACATGCCACCTATTTTCGCAGGGATCGCATGTGGTATTATCTGGGCCGCATTGCTATCGCCCGCGCTTCTCTTCAATGATGTGCTTCGTGCGACAACTACAAAACTTCGTATTAGAATAGGTCGCAAAAACTAAATATGCAGTATTTTGCTAAAGTCTTCTAGTTTACGATCTAAACTTGGCTTCCAGCTTCCACGGAGATTAAATGCTGGCATGAAACCAAATGGCTCGTAACCACCTTCCGCTATTATAGAATCGACCGGCAAATATCCGAACACGTTGCCTTCATATCCAAGAATCAGATCATCTGGGCAATGGCGAAATATGTTTGCTATCTCGGTAACTGGCTCGCATGATAACGCTGCAATTCGACCGAGCCTGGAACACTCACTGCCTTACAGGATAACTCAGAAACCGGGGTGTAACCATTGAAAAACTCGGCCAAAGGAAGCCTTGCGGATATTGCTGGAAAATTATCATCTTTCAAGAAACGCACTTTACCCGCATTAGCAATAGCAACCACTTCATCGGCAAGTTCATTTGCCCATCGATCCCATTCTTGCCTATTGAAACCTGGTGCGGTCGGACCGAATATTGCACAACGTGCTATGTTGCTCAGGGTCTTCCAAGTCCCGGGGGATCGCGGCCTCACATCGCCCATACAACCAGGTGCAAATATAACGGGGACTTGAGGTCCGTAAATTTTACGCAGCCGTTCTCGGACGACTCCAACAAAATCAGCACTAACAGTGTCCGGCTCAGGAAACCCAACCGGATGACAAGCAAACGTCCAAACTATAGCAGCTACTTTGGATTGATTAGTCTTAAACATAAAAATTCGGATCAACGAATCACGTATGCCGCTTGGATTATCACAAGTATAGATATCACTATCTATTCTACCCGAAATTCTCACAAAGGTAGGAAACCTCCATTTCAAACGACGATTTACCGATTTATTTGTTTCTCCACTACTGGTTTTAACCTTCGAAACTTCAATTACTGAAAGATTTATAACGGCCTCTTCTATTAATGCCCTCCAACGAATAAATTCTTGCTCAGCAAACCGGCCCAATTTTTGGTTTAGTTTTATCAAGCATAGGTGCAAAATGGGTATGTGACGCCAAAATCAGAACCCGTTCAGCAGTCAACCCATGAGCTTCTTTGAATATTTTCGTGATCGCATTTGTTAGATCGGGTCCTGCAAACAGAGTATCAACCGCAATAATCGCCACCGCGTTTGGTGGGGTTCCGAACATCGAAATGTTTGCCTCCAACCGACCGTGCTTCTTGCGCACCAGGCGCTCCGGACCACTATAGCCGCCCAACGGCAAACAATCGATTGGCGTCAGATCTACAATCGCGCTAGCAATCTTCAAAGCCTATCCCCAATTAGAGTTCTATAGCTCCCTCCTTACTCGACTTTTTAGACCTGTTGCTAGCGTGTCGTTATCGCCCTGTTTTGCAAGGAGACGGATTTC
>NZ_LAJX01000351.1 GCF_000963695.1 Methylocucumis oryzae | reverse complement strand
ACCACTGCTTCAATGACGCTAAGCGATCAGCGGCCACTGCTTCACCGCCGACGCACACAACGCTTAAATTAATAGGTTGATTTAATCGGGCTAAGGTATCGACCAAATGATAAGCATGACTGGTCGGTGGGTATAGCACCGACACCTGATGACGAGTCATCGCGGCTAAGCTGTCTTCGCCAGTCCAATCGCCGTGGCCTAACACGAGCGCAGCGCCTGAGACCAACGGTGTTAACCATTGCTCCATCGCCGCATCAAAGGTAAAGGCGGCAAAATGCAAAGCACGGTCATGGGGTTGATAGGCATATAACTCGGCGGCGGCTGCAATATGACGCGCCAACGCGCCATGACTGACGCATACGGCTTTAGGCGTACCGGTGCTGCCAGAGGTGTGAATCAAATAGGCGGCATTCTCTGGGTGCAGTTCGACAGCCGGTGGTGTGTCGGGTTGGTCGGCTAAAACCAAACACGCGGGCAGGCGGGTGTCAGCGCTCAACCACCACAGCCAGTGATGCTCAGCGCTGTTGTCAGTGTGCAAGGTATGTACTGACCCGTCTAATCCCGCCGCCAAGTCGTTAGCCGCATCGGAGTATGGGGCCTCCCATAACACCTGCTTAACACCCGCATCACGTAACGCCTGGATTAACCGTGCGTTAGGAGTGTTAGGCGACAACGGCAAAAACGCCGCACCGGTTTTTAACACGGCCAGCATAGCCACCACGCTGTTGACGGTACGTGACAAGACCAGGCCAACAATATCATCAGGTTTTAGGCCACTGTGTTGTAGACTGTGCGCTAAGCGGTTGGACTGACGTTCTAGTTCGCCATAGCTTAAGCGGGTCTCGCCGTCGATAAGCGCAATGGCGTTGGGTT
>NZ_LAJX01000350.1 GCF_000963695.1 Methylocucumis oryzae | reverse complement strand
TTGTTTATCGACTGCTCTGGCATGCGTGGCCTTTTGATAGGCGATGCGATGGGAGTTGAATATATTGATTGGAGTCAATGGCTTCTATGCAATCGCGCATTGGCAGTACCGTGTGAAAATGCGCCCGAACTAACGCCCTACACCCGCTCGACGGCGCACGGAAGCGGCTGGCAATGGCGAATTCCGCTTCAGCACAGAATTGGCAACGGCTTGGTCTATTCATCCGAACATTTGTCCGATGATCAAGCGACGGCAATATTGTTGAACAATCTGGACGTGCACCATTAAAAGATCCCATGCCAGTGCATTTCCGGCCAGGTCGGCGCCAGAAGGCGTGGAGCGGGAATGTTGTAGCCATCGGTTTGTCGGCAGGCTTTCTCGAGCCGCTTGAATCGACGTCAATCCATTTGATCCAGACAGGGATTTTCCGGCTCATCGGGTTATTTCCAGGCCATGGTTTTGATAAGGCTGATATCGAAGAATTTAATCGGCAAACGCTGTTCGAATATGAAGACATTCGCGACTTCATCATTGCCCACTACAAGGTAACGAATAGGGAAGACACGCCTTTCTGGTCATACCTGAAGCATATGCAAGTGCCTGATAGTTTGTCGCAAAGGCTGGCTCTATTTGAATCAAGTGCCCGTTTTTTCCAACATGGCAAGGCCGAGCTGTTCCGAGAGGAGAGCTGGGTGCAGGTATTGATCGGACAGGGCATCCAAGCAAAGGCCGATCCAATGGTCGATCTAATTCCGGCTGCAGATGCGATCGCATTTCTGCGCGACATAGAAGAAGTGATTGCCGACAATTGTTGACCGTCTTATGTCGCATTCGAATTACATCGAGCACAAGCTAAATCCGCCAAGGCCCATTCAACCCGACGTCCGCTTCGGACCGGTGAGCGGCGGCGCGGGGGCGAGCACCTTAACCAACTGAAACCATCACTTCAGGTGCAGGTTCTTGAAAGATATTGTAACCGGTTACAGTTGCCGATAATAGGCAAGCTGGCTTCAAGCCGATTCGGAATCTGGTTTCATTAATCCGGCAAAGACCCGGACGATTACAAGGAGAGGGATGTGGGGGAAAAGGGACGCTCAGGACGCCGTCTATTGACGGCGACGATATCCACGACAGCTATCGCAATGGCACTGGTAGTTGCGCAACCGGTCTATGCGCAATCAGATACTGCGACACTACAAGGCCATGTAGACGGCGCGACCACGGGAACCGTCGTTGTAATCACTGATACACATACCGGCCAAAAACAGACGGCAAAACTGGATTCCGAGGGCAATTACGAAGTTTTTGGCTTGCGTCCATCCACCTATCGGGTAGAAGTTGCGGGGAAGGACCCGCAAGAGACGGTCTTGCTGATCGGCCAGACGTCCACCGTTGATTTTACAGACTCAGCGGGAACAATTGTGGTGACGGGGACAAAATCGGTTACCGAGGTTAGAACTCAGGCAATCACGACAAACGTGACACCGGCGCAGATCGAAAATCTACCACAGAACAAACGCAACTTCCTGGCCTTTGCTGAGCTGGCTCCCGGCGTTGCCGTAAGCCGGGGTGGGAACGCACAGTTGCAGGCTGGATCGACAGATTCCTCGCAAACCAACGTCTTCCTCGATGGAATGAGCCTGAAGAATCCCATCAATCATGGCGGCGTGTTCGGCCAGAATTTTGGCCTTGGTAATCCGTTCCCCCAAAATGCGATCCAGGAATATAAGATCGAAACCCAGAATTTCGGGGCTGAAACTGGTCAGACGGGTTCGGCTGTCGTTACCGCTGTCACGAAAACCGGCGGTGACGAGTTCCACGGCTCTGCGTTTATTCAGTTCCAACCCAAATGGCTGATCGAACAACCATTTTTTTGACAAGAAGAACAGTGTTCCGAAGCCTTCGTACAACCGCAAGCAATTTGGCGGTGAGCTCGGCGGCCCTATCATACCGGGTAAGCTGCATTTCTACGTTGCAGGCGAAGGCACAATTCAGAACCTGCCAGGCATTACAGGGAATGTAACCACGCCAATTCCGCAAAATCTGGCCAGCCTGATTAAACGTAACGCACAATAATGATTTCAAGCAGGGTTTGTATTTCGGAAAGCTGACTCTATTTGGCAGCGAAACGGAAACATTCGATGTTTCCGCATTCATACGGCGGGAAAACAATCTGTCGGACATCGAAGGAAATGCGACGCCCAGCCATGGCCGCACGATCAAGACTCATCAGGACAGGTTCCAGTTCAGTTGGCGTCATACAGGCGATGACTTTTTTCAACACTTTCAACATCGCCTATGACAAAGGCGAGCAATCAACTCCCAGCGTCGGCACTGGTCCGGAGTTCCGTCTGTCCAGCGGCACGAATTTCGACACAATCGCTCAAGCTGGCGCACATTTTTTTGAACAAGGCGACAACAGCGAGATCTGGACGATCAAAAATGACATGATCTGGCGACGCGGCGACCATACGATCAAGGCGGGCGCCCAGATCGCATTCATGGACTTGTCACGCACGGTCAATGAACATTTCAATGGAACCTATTTCTATGTCAATCCGGGCGCGGTTCCCAGTTTCGATCCATTGACCGCGACGCCTTATGGTGCTCGTATCAACCTCGCCCCAAGCCCGACATTGAGCGCGCAGAACAAGCAGCTTGGCTTCTATATTCAGGATACATGGCGCCCAAATGATCATTTGACCGTCAATCTGGGATTGCGCTGGGATTATGAGTCAAATGGCTTGAACAACAAATATGTGACTCCTGCGGGCATCGCATCGGCGTTACGTGCCTACCCCGGCTGGGCCGCTCGTGGCATCGATCCCAATGATTACATTTCGACTGGCAACAACCGTAAGCCGCAAAAGGACCGAATTCAGCCGCGCTTCGGTATCGCCTACGATGTTCATGGTGACCGCGATCTCGTCTTCTTTGCTGGAGCGGGACGGTATTATGACCGCAGCCTGTTCATTCGTGGCGTCATTGAATCGCTGGCTAACTCGAACAAGGTGGTCAATGTCCCATTCTGCTCCGCTACCGTCACAACTGGCTGCGTTAACTTCAATGCCAGCATGCGGGATCCCGAAGCGGTGCGCGCTGCCGCAACGGGCCTTTTCCCGGGCGGTGGCAATGTTTTTGTCATCAAGAACGATCTGAAAGCGCCATATTCTGACCAGTTTAATATCGGCGTGCGCAAGCAACTCGGCGATGTTCAGGCAGAACTGACCCTGAGCCATGTCCGCTCGCACAACATATCGATGTTTGTGCGCTCAAATTTCTTCGAGAATGGCTGGT
>NZ_LAJX01000035.1 GCF_000963695.1 Methylocucumis oryzae | reverse complement strand
ATGTGTTTACCGTGATATTACCGCCTTTGCGTGAGCGGCGTGAAGACATTATTCCGTTAGCCAAATTCTTTTTAGATAAACATGCACGCGAATTTGGCTTTGGTTATCAAGGCATGGCACAAGATGCTGAGCAGTGTTTAATGGCTTATCCGTGGCCCGGCAATGTGCGTGAGCTGGAAAATATGATGGAGCGTGCCATCGTATTAAGTGGTGGCAAGACGGTTGAAATCGAGCATTTACCCGCTGATATTTTAGAAGATAAGCAAACCAAGCAAGCGCCTACCCTGCAGCAAAACTTATTAGATACAGGCTTAAACTTACAAGTTGAGCAGCTTGAAAAGCGCTTAATTCAAGAGGCGTTGAACAAAACTGGCGATAATAAAGCTAAGGCGGCACAATTATTAGCGATTAGCGAGCGCTCGCTCTGGTATAAAATCAAAAAGTATTTTTGATTATTTAAAGACTAATTTGTCTTGGGTTTCGATTAAATAATCGCCGAGGGCATTGTTAAATTGGTCAAATTTAATACCGTATTCATTATTAGTATGACGCGCGACAGTTGCATCGATTTCAAACGATTTTCCTGATTTAAAAATCAAAGTGAGTTTAATTTTTTTATTAATAGCCAGCTTTTGGTCAGTCGCGATTAACACGCCTTTACTGGTAATATCTAATAAACTGACTTGAAATTGATTTTTGCTAAAGCCCAATATTCCAGAAGATGCTATAAAGACTGAAATATCTTGACGAACAAAACGGGTAGCCACCCGAGTATTCTTAATATCATTGAGTTGGCTTTCTGTGTTGAGAATATCGGTTAATTCCGTTGCGTTTTTGGAATCTGTCATAAAGAATGCCTAAGCGGTTACGTTGCGACTGAGGTAAGCTTATATCTTGCGGTAGATTGAATTCAGCGTCAAGATGAAACAAAATCAAGATTTTCATTTTATATCCTAGTCTATGAATTGAATACTGCTAAAAAATCAATAAATAACTTAATGACTAATTCACTAATCCGCAATTTATTTCAGCTGATTCCATCTTCATTACCACACGAAGTCTTTGAAACATTGGCTGAAACATCAACGATTAAAATCGAACGCATTATCTCCAAAGGTCATCATTCACCGGAAAATTTTTGGTATGACCAAGAGCAAACTGAATGGGTTTTGCTGCTTAAAGGTCAAGCGCATCTTGAATTTGAGCAAGGCATTATTGAATTAAACCCTGGCGATTATTTAACAATAGCCGCGCATCAAAAACATAGGGTGGCATGGACAACACCAGAACAAGAAACGCTTTGGTTGGTGGTGTTTTATGATGAGGGCTACCAACTTAAAGCAGGACAGATTTAATTATAGTCAGTTGAGCTAAACCGTCATTCCGGCATGGACTGCCGGAATCCAGTCGCCATGGATGGCAAAGCTTCAAACACATCCCTGTGTCCTGGATTTCGGTAATCCCTTAATGCCAAGGATGGCATGTATTAGAGCAACGCAGGAGCAGTTGCCGAGCCGAGATGACGTTGTTCTCACTTTAGCTGTCCCGTCTTAAGTGCGTAGCCATGATGAGTAAGCGTGTTCTAGGCTACCGTGAGAATTTAACAGAGGAGTAATTATTATGGCAACAGTATTAATCACGGGCGCTAACCGTGGTTTAGGCTTGGAATTTTGTAAACAATATGCTGAAGAGGGCTGGACGGTATTGGCTTGTGCCAGGCAGCCTGAACAAGCACAGGCCTTATCAGCTTTAGCGGAAGAATATCAGGGTATTACTATTTTACCGTTAGATGTGGCTGATTTTGCCCAAATCGATGCGTTAGCTAGCCAGTTAAGCAATAGCCCGATTGACGTTTTGCTCAATAATGCCGGTGTTTATGGCGATAGTCCCGCGAGCCGGTTTGGTCATATCGATTATCAAACATGGCAAGAGACATTACGCATCAATACCTTAGCACCCGTGAAAATGGCCGAAGCATTTTTAAGCCATTTACAACGAGGGCAGCAAAAGCGCATCGCTAACGTGACCAGTTTAATGGGTAGCATGACCGATAACACCAGTGGCGGTAGCTTAATGTATCGTAGTAGCAAAGCGGGTTTAAATGCGGTGATGAAAAGTTTGTCTATCGATTTAAAACCCCAAGGTATCGGTATTTTAATACTGCATCCTGGTTGGGTGCTTACCGATATGGGCGGCCCTCATGCTTTGATTAACCCAGAGGTCAGCGTGGCGGGTATGTGTAAAGTCATTGCTGGCTTCACAATGAATCAATCTGGAAGTTTTATTAAATATGACGGCAGTGTCATGCTTGGTGAGTCTGTATGAATAAATGCATTACTATTTTTCTATTAACCTTCAGCGCTTTTCTAGCAGAAGCGCAAACGTTAAGCGTTCCTGAGGCGATTCAACCACCGCTAGCGCAGCATTCAGCGCTGTCCTTACATGCGCAAGGCGAGCAGCTTTATCAATGTACAGTAGCGGCTGGCGTTTATGCGTGGGAGTTTGTCAAACCTGAAGCAAAACTGTATCGCCAGCAACAATTGATTGGCACACATAGTCAAGGACCTAGTTGGCGAGACAATACAGGTGGTTATGTTAAAGCCAAATTGCTTGCAGAAATGGCTGATCCTAAAGCGGTTTCGATACCTTGGTTATTATTGAAAGTGGTTAAACAACAAGGTCATGGCCTATTAAGCACGACATCTTATATTAATCGAGTCAATACTGTCGGTGGTTTAAAACCGATAACAGGCTGTGATAGCAATCACTTAGGTTTGGTAAAAGGGGTAAGCTATAGCGCGGATTATATTTTCTATCAACCCAATCACGATTAATCAATGTTGACTCGCGCTGGTTTTCTATATGCAGATAAACCAGCTTTGCTATGCTTTTAGACTACTTTCATCCCGCAACAGCGCGTTGGTTTTTAAATACCTTCTCAGCACCTTCTGACGTACAGCTTAGCGCTTGGCCAACGATTGTGTCGGGGCAATCAACGCTGATTGCCGCGCCTACAGGTTCTGGCAAAACCTTAGCAGCGTTTTTAGCGACGTTAGACCAACTATTACGTCAAGGTTTAACAACAGGTTTACCGAATGAAACGCAAGTGCTATATGTTTCGCCGCTTAAAGCCTTAGCCAACGATATTCATAAAAACCTCGACATTCCTTTAGCGGGAATACGTTTTGCGCTATTGGAATTAGGCTTAGCCGATGTTGCGATTCGCGCTCAAACGCGTACTGGCGATACGCCGTCAGCCGAGCGCACGGCGATGAAAAAATATCCACCACATATTTTAGTGACGACGCCAGAATCGCTTTATGTGTTGTTAAGCTCAGCGTCAGGGCGTGAGTTATTAAGTCCTGTGCGTACTGTGATTATTGATGAAATTCATGCGTTAGCGAGTAACAAACGCGGGGCACATTTAAGCTTGTCGCTAGCGCGCTTAGAGGGATTAACCGCCCAACCACCTGTGCGCATAGGCATTTCCGCCACGCAAAAACCTATCAGCGCGGTTGCGAATTTTTAATTGGCGATGACCAATCCCCGCGCACGATTATCGACACTGGGCATAGCCGACAGCGAGATTTACAGATAGAAGTCACGTCAACACCGTTAGCTGCACTCATGGCGAATGAGGTTTGGGGCGAAGTGTATGATAGGTTAGAGGAATTAATACTTGCGCATAAAACTACGCTGATTTTTGTTAACACCCGGCGCATGGCCGAGCGCGTGGCAGCCGCGTTAGCTGAGCGTTTAGGCGATAATGGCGTGACCTCACATCATGGTAGTTTAGCCAAAGAACATCGCCTAGATGCCGAACAACGGCTAAAACAAGGCCAGTTAAAAGCCTTGGTTGCAACAGCCTCACTAGAACTCGGTTTAGATATAGGCGATGTTGATTTAGTGTGTCAACTAGGCTCGCCTAAAGCGATTAGCACACTGTTACAACGGGTAGGGCGCTCTGGACATCGATTAAAAGCGATACCTAAAGGGCGATTATTTCCGCTGTCTAGGGATGATTTAGTCGAATGCACAGCCATGCTGGCGGCGATTAGTCGTGGCGAACTTGATGCGATAACGCTTATCGAGCAACCGCTAGACGTTTTAGCTCAGCAAATCGTTGCCGAAATTGCCAGCCAAGAATGGTCAGAGCAAGGCTTATATCAGGTCATAACGAAAGCCTGGCCATATCGAGGACTATCGTATGAGCAATTTATTGACGTCGTTAAAATGCTTGCGGATGGTTTTCATACTCGGCGAGGTCGGCGTAGCGCCTATTTGCATAGAGATGCGGTACACGGTCAGCTACGCGCACGAAAAAATGCCCGTTTAACGGCGCTTATTAACGGCGGTGCTATCCCTGACCAATTCGATTACGATGTGATTATGCAACCTGAAGGCTTGTTCGTCGGCACGTTAAATGAAGATTTTGCCTTTGAAAGCTTACCCGGTGATATTTTTCAACTGGGTAATACCTCGTACCGGATGTTAAAAATCGAGCAAGGTAGAGTGTTTGTTGAAGATGCGCACGGTTTACCGCCGACGATTCCGTTTTGGTTTGGTGAGTCGCCAGGGCGAACTGATGAATTATCCGTCGCCGTATCACAGTTTCGTGCCGAGCTGGATAAACGTTTAGAACAAGGGCTTGTAGTGGCTGAACGCTATTTACAACAAGAGTTAGCGTTACCACTGCCAGCGGCTGAACAATTACTAAACTATTTAGCGGCGGGCAAAGCGGCGTTAAGCCAATTACCGACACAGCAGGTGATTGTGTTTGAGCGGTTTTTCGATGAGGTGGGCGATACGCATTTAGTCATTCATGCGCCGTTTGGTTCGAGGATTAACCGTGCTTGGGGGCTGGCGTTACGCAAACGCTTTTGCCGACAATTTAATTTTGAATTACAAGCCGCCGCTAACGAAGACTGTATTATTTTATCGTTAAGCGCTACCCACAGTTTCCCGTTAATTGAACCGGCGCATTATCTAAAAGCCGCTAGTGTTCGTCAGGTATTGATTCAAGCTTTGCTGGCCGCGCCTATGTTTGCAACGCGCTGGCGCTGGGTAGCCAATATTTCGCTAGCTATTCCACGCAACCGCGCGGGCAAAAAAGTTCCGGCGTATTTTCAGCGTAACGATGCGGAAGATTTAATCGCGGTGATTTTTCCTGACCAATTGGCGTGTTTTGAAAATATCCCAGGCGATAGGCAAGTTCCAGAGCATCCTTTGGTTAATCAAGTACTCGCCGATTGTTTAAATGACTTAATGGATATTACAGGCTTAGAACAGCTTTTAGCGCGTATAGAGCAAGGCCAAATTAGTGTTATTACCCGCGAATTAACCCAGCCCTCCGCGTTGGCGCAAGAAATTCTTAATGCCAGACCTTATGCCTTTTTAGATGATACACCCGCTGAAGAGCGTCGTACCTTAGCGGTTAAGTCACCACGCACGCTTGATATACAAAGCGCTGCCGATAGCGGGCAATTGCGCAGCCAAGCCATTGAGCAAGTGCGCTTAGAGGCATGGCCGAAAGCCAATACATCTGACGAATTACATGATGCTTTAGTGATACTAGGGTTTATCACTGAAGCAGAAGCCTTAGCCCAGCATTGGCAAACGTTATTAACGCCGTTAATCAATAGCCAGCGCGCGACGGTTATGCAAATTGCTGAAGACGTTAAGATTTGGGTCGCTGCGGAACGGTTGCAAACTATATTATGGTTACACGCTGATGCTCCGTTAAGGCCGGTTATTAAGCCTGTGCTAAATAATGAAGCGAATGACATGCTTAGTGCATTAACCGAGTTAATGCGTAGTCGCTTAGAAGGCTTAGGGCCGGTGACTGCAACGGCGTTGGCAGCTTCCATCAACGCCCCGGTTGATTTAGTCGAGCAAGCGCTATTGCGTTTACAACAACAAGGGTATGCGATGCAAGGCCGCTACACTCAAACCACTTTAGAACCAGAATGGTGTGAACGCGGCTTGTTGGCGCGTATGCATCGTTTAAGCCTACAACGACTACGCGCCGAAATAGAACCGGTCTCAAGCGCAAGTTTTATGCGTTTTTTATTTGCTTGGCAACGTATTAGCTCGTTCACGACAGAGGATAGTTTAGAGCAGCGCTTATTACAGCTAGAAGGCATTAGCGCGCCCGCGTCGGCTTGGGAGCAAACGATTTTACCGGCAAGAATAAAGCCTTATTCGACGCTTGAGTTAGACCAATTATGTAGCTCGGGTCGATTGCTTTGGTTAAAGCTTATTTCAGCAACACCTAATCCAACCGATAAACCCAAAAAACCAATCGCGAAAACGACTGCGATAAATTTTATCCCTAGAGCGTCTTTAGCGCATTGGCGCTATTACGCGCCTATGCCTACACAAGATGGCAATGGCTTATCCGCTACAGCCGCTAAGTTATTTAATGCGCTAAAAGCACACGGTGCGAGTTTTATTGAAGACCTACAAGCCGAAACCGGTTTATTATCGGCCCAGCTTACTGAAGCACTCAGCGAGCTGGTTGCGAATGGTTTAATCAGTGCCGATCATTATCAAGGTTTGCGCACGCTGATTGTGCCAGAATCGGTGCAACATAGAAAAATGAAGCGTTATCGCGGTTATCAACCTTTTTCAGGGGTAGGGCGCTGGTTTATCTTACGCGCTTATGAACAAGACCGTGCTAAGCGGCATGAACATGCCGAATATATTGCTAAGGTTTTATTACGCCGTTATGGTGTAGTGTTCAGAAAGCTATTAGAGGCCGAGGATATAGTGCCAACCTGGCAAGATTTACTCTATGTTTATAGACGGTTAGAAGCGCGCGGTGAAGTGCGTGGCGGTCGTTTTGTGCAGGGTTTTGCCGGTGAGCAATTTGCATTACCTGAAGCGATAAACCAACTTAAAAGCAACCGCGACCTAGCGAACGAAACAGAATTTATCGTACTGAGCAGTGCGGACCCGTTAAATTTAACCGGTATTATCACGCCTGGAAAACGCCTACCGGCGCAAAGCAAATACCGTATACTTTATAAAAACGGTGTACCGATTGCTTACGCTCAGCAAGGGCGAGTCGAATGGTTAACTGATATTGCTGAAACGGAACAATGGCAATTCAAGCAATGGCTGTTGAGAATGGTTGGGCGGGTGGTGCAGTAGCCGTCTGGACGTGTCCAGGCGGCTACTGCGTAGGGTGGTTTCGCGCCAGTAAACCGCCTTAGTACGTTGAGTTATTATTCAGCAATTAAAGTTTTGCTGTACACAGAATCGCCATTAATATCTTTCAAATCAACAACCATTTCTTTGCTGTTCTTATCGATATTGACTTCACCAAAGAATTGTAAGCCAGCATAAGGTGATAAGTTTACTTGACCAGCGGGTGGCGCTTTATAAAAAACAACTTGTGGACCAAATGTTCCGTCTGTTGAATTTGGGCCAAACGAACCAGCATTTAAAGGACCCGAAACAAACTCCCAAAATCCGTTAAAGTCTTTAGTTTGCGCTTTTTCTGGATCGTAATAATGCGCCGCAGCGTAATGAACGTCGGCAGTTAACCAAACAAGATTTTTAATGCTTTCTTTTTTGATATAGCTTAACAGGCCAGCCATTTCTAACTCACGGCCCAAAGCAGGGCCATCATTACCATTGGCAATGGCTTCCCAGCGTTGTGGCGGATTGTTTACCGGGTCGTCACCGACATTCAAGCCAATTGGCATATCTGCAGCGATGACTTTCCATACTGCCGTCGAGTTTTTTAAGTTTTCTTCTAACCAAGCAACTTGCTCATTGCCTAAAAATGCCGTTTCAGCGCTTTGCTCAGTTTGTAAATTTGCAGTATTAGGACCACGGTAGCTACGCATATCTAACACAAACACATCTAACAATGGGCCGTAGGAAATTTTACGGTAAATGCGTCCGCTTTCTTCTGATGCATGTGGACGTTGTGCGCTGAATTCATTAAATGCCGTCGCGCCTCTAGCCACTAATAATGGCACGTCTTTGACCGTATAACGCGTATCGGTGCTTAAGTCTTTGCTATCTGACCAATTGTTAACAATTTCATGATCATCCCATTGCCAGACTTGCGGAACTTCGGCATTGAACGCACGAACATTAACGTCCATCAGATTATATTTATAACGGCCACGGAACTCTTTTAAGGTTTCAGCGACTTTTGACACTTCGGGTGTAACAACATTAGTCCAAATTAAGTTATTTTCAGCGGTTTTGGTTTCAGGAATAACGCCGTCAGCGTAAATATTGTCGCCGCTATGAATGAAAAAATTGTGGATTGACTTTGCGCATGGCTTCGTAAATTTTCATGCCGCCAAACTCTAAGTTAATACCCCAACCTTGACCGGCAGTATCACCACCCCAAACAAAGCGAATATCGTCTTTGTTGCTAATCGTATGAAAATGCCCAGTTAAAGGTTTGCTTTTTACTCGTTGATTGCTTAAATCTTCAAACCAAACTTTAACAAAAACATCTTTACCTAACGGTAAGCCTATTAATTCTAATTTAGCCGTATGGTCGGTATTGCCAAGCGCATAAGGACCACGAACAACCGTCGAATTGGTAAAATCTTCGTTAACGGAATACTCGACATACATGCGCGCATCACGGTTGCTACGGCTCCAAACCATGACATTACCATGATCTAAATCACCGAATTGAATGCCACTTGGCATCGTTAATTGTCTTGCTTTTTCAGCCGCCATCAAGTTAACAGATTGTCCCAGCAAAAGTGTGGCGAATGCCAACGATAAAGCAGATAAAGTTTTCATGACCTTCTCGATAGTGTTATTAGAAAGCCTAGTAAACATGAGTGATTTGACTGCGCTATTAAAATTGTATGTCAGTTCAGTGAAAAAAACGCAACAGTGATACAAAAACAATAGGTTACGGAACGTTCCCACGCTCCGGCGTGGGAATGCAGCTCGCGACGCTCCAGCGTCGGGTGGTGAAGGGCCGCTGGAGCGGCCAAGGCACCATTCCCACGCCGGAGCGTGGGAGCGGTCAAACTATAGAGTTGACCGCGCCTTACATTCAAAAAAACTTCCGCAAACAAATTATTCGCCCACGCTAACATCATTTTGTAGTTATCCGAGTTAATGGTTTCTGCTTCGCCGAATGAGGCATCTACGCGTACCATTTTGTCTGCGTTCATATCGTAACGGAAGCCTGTAGTTAAAAATGAAGCTTTACTGGCTGTAATTGGACTATAGCAGGCGGAATTAGTAACGGGCGCTTCATCAGGCATCACTCTTGGCGGACGTAAACCAAGATTTCTCAGCAAAGCATCGGCGCAGACTTTCGCTTCGGAATTAGCGATGTGTCCGGCTTTGGGTTGGTTAGAATCGTGAGCATCACCGATAACATAAATGTCCGGGTCGAATAACGATTGGTAGGTATCGACATGCACGCCAGCCCATAGTTTGTTATTAGCGGTATCGATTAAGCCCGCCTCAAATAAAAGCTTTGGCGCTTTTTGATTAGGGATGACATTCAATAAATGGCATTGTTCGGTGCGGTAGTTGCTACCGTCTGTCACCGTTATGCTTTTACTCGCGAATTGCGTAGTTGCTATGACCTCGAAAACTGATTGGTTAGGGATGTATTGGATAATGTTTGGGTAATATTGAGTAAAAGCAATATTAAAATTGATAGGCTCAGCATGATGCCTGGGTTGGCGTCAAACACGATGAGACTACCGCCTCTTTTGCGAGTTTTTAAATAGTCTGCAATTAAACACGCGCGCTCATAAGGTCCAGGTGGACAACGATAAGGCATTTTGGGAATGGTCATGATGACTTTAGCACTGCCGTCGGATGGTAGTTTTTTTAGTTGGTCTCGCAAGTTTGTGGTTTGCGCGCCAGCTTGCCAGGCATGTGGTATTGGCGTACTCAAGTCTGGTAGTGACGGATTCATGCCATTGGGAAAAATAAAATCAATGCCTGGTGCTAAGATAAGTTTGTCATAATCTACGGTAAATCCACTGTTTTTAGCCGTAGCAAGTACTTGTTTGTTGGTACGGTCAATCGCGGTAACTTTACCTTGCTTAAAGATAAAGTGATT
Organism: Methylocucumis oryzae; assembly: GCF_000963695.1. Taxonomy (GTDB): domain Bacteria; phylum Pseudomonadota; class Gammaproteobacteria; order Methylococcales; family Methylomonadaceae; genus Methylovulum; species Methylovulum oryzae. Next base: position 3,170 of record NZ_LAJX01000035.1, on the reverse strand, counting down.
TTTAGACGCAGTGTTGCTAAGTGGAAACGTTAAATTAGTTAAGGTTTTTTGGTCGTTAAGCACCAGGTTAGACAGAATACAAGAGACATGGCTGGTATTGGCGTCCAGTAAAGTAACTTCGACTTGGTTTTGCCCCCATAATTTTAGGTATTTCGCGATAGATGCTCCGGCAAACCCACCACCGACAATGGCTATTTTGTAAACGCTAGATGCTGCCTTAGCTGTTGTGGCGGTCAGTGGAGCGCTCGTTGCAACTGCGCCAAGTCCTATCGATTTTATAAATGACCTTCTATCCATTGTTGTCTCCAAGTTATCTAACAGTTGAGAAGTAGATGGCGATGGCCTTTAGCTCTTCGTCAGTGTAAAGGCGCGATTGCTTGCTCATAATGTCGTTTTTGCCATTATTCTGAAATTCCTTTAAATCTCCGTACAAATCGCTGGCTGATTCACCCGCGATTGAATCAATTTCCCCTTTTGAATGACCGTTAAAACCGTGGCATTGGAAACATTGCGAGGCTAATAACTCACCATTAGGTTGGGCTAGGGCAACGCTACAAAAAAACAACAATAGCCAAAATATGTTTTTCATAGAAATCCTGAGTGGTTGGTTGCAGAGGTTTGTGCTGACCCATTAATGGTCAGGTTTATTAGAATATTCTGACGCTCTTATGCTTTTTATGTGCCAACTGGATGTGGGATGGGGATATAAATACAGTTTGTAGGTGAGGCGCCCCATTGTGTTGATGTATAAATCAATTACTAAGGCTTAGTGTTAAATATGGCCCTAATAACCCTGCAATTTTTGTTTGAAAAAAACTGCAGGCAATACCTTTTTTGCAGTATGGTATTTCATGGTTTTTGAGCCGCCCATAGCGAGGGATAGCGATAGCAAGCTGAATATTACCTGTATTCCTGCGGAGTAGGCGTTTAGACAAGTGTTAACCTTTGCTAACGCAGTTGAAGAGCGCTTACTTTTGAACACCAAGGTCAAGAGCAATCACGCTGGAATACTAAAAGTTAAGATGTTGGAAACGCGCGCAGTTAGATTATCAGTCATGCGTTTATCGTAAAGAATGGGGAAGGAGTAAAGCCAATGGTCGTAAAACAGCGGGTTAATATACCCTGGTGTCGCCTGTCAAATCGCACGACTGCTAATTTGAATATTATTTTTGCCGACACGGCCTGTATAGGTGTTTATCATTTTTCGGTTTTTGGAGGCGGATTTTAATAACTGAAAAATTAACTGAGTGAGGTAAGAGGTGTTTATAACGTATGATTGTGTGTGGCATCGCAATCATGGCAGATTCCATGCGCTGTTACTGCCAGTTCACTACTGTGAATTCCTTGAGTTAATAGACGTTGGTTTATAGTGTGGAGTAACTTGGGAATATCGGGATCTTCAGGCAATGCGACGAATGTATGACAGTTATCACATTCAAAATAACCGGATATTGAATGGTTATTAAGCATAAAGCGCCAGGTTCTGTCTGCTCCCTGAATTTTACGCACCATACCCGAATGCACTAATCTGTCTAATATTCTATAAAGCGTTACTCTATCGATAATTATTTTGCCATTAGAGCGTAAGTTTATAAGCTGAGCCAGATCATCATGCGAGTACGGTGTGTTCACGCTATCGAGAACCTCTAGTACATTTAGTGCTGCTTTTGTTGTTCGCAAGCCATGCTCTTTTAATTTGTCTGACCAAATCCTTTGTGTGACTTTATTTGAATTGAGCTGTCCTGAATTTGTCATGAGTTCGACTCCAGCCGGTTGAGGGATAAAAACTCGTGCTACTGATGGTGAATATGCGCAGCTAGGTTTATAGCTATAGGCATGACCAAAAATTTAGTATAGCAATCTTATCTTGATAATACCAAATGCATCATTGCTGTGGCGAAGGTGGGCAGTACTAAATAGACAATTATGGGCTAAGGTCTTAGTGAGTTTTTGAACGGTCGTCTATTGTGACAGTAAGCGTTAAATCAATGGGATTAGGGTCATCCTTGACCCAGAAGTGATGAGATGGACTGAAGATTTATTGTGGTGATACTGCAAAGTCAAAATTAAAAGTACCGGATGGAAGACTGCGACTCTTATTTTCATCTGATATGTCCAATAACCTAAACTCGGCGGAATAGGTACCGACTTCAGCATTAGCCTCTGTCCAAAACACTGGGGTAAAGTTCATTTTTTCTGTTCCCTTAGGTTTAATAATAACGAAGTCTCCTGGGTATTTCAGAATATGGACTTGTTTTTTCGTACCGATATTAAGACCCTCGGACTTAGAAACCAACTGCAATGCGATGGTCGCATTTGCCAACGAATTAGCGTAACGTTTATTGCTGCTGTTATAAAGAATTTCGGCATCACTGCCAACAGGGGCGTCTTTTAGCGAGCTAATTGCCCTGATTTGCAAACGGCTATACTCTAAGTCACTGGGTTTACTTACTAATTTTCCCAAATAAAGCTCGCCTTCGCCTGCAGTCAACGGTAATGGTGGTAAGTTAGCGTAGGTTTCAGGTAAGCGGTTATTGGTATTTGTAGGTACTATTCGTTCTTCACCAACAACTCCTGAATAATCGAAACGGCCGATACCGTGAAAATGGTCGCCATGATTTAAAAGAAAAGTTAGTCTGGATTTGTTTGGGTTAGGAAGTCCTGTGTAATCCCCTGATGTGACTAACGGGGCAGTGTCGAGGCCTATGTAATATTCTGAAAGTCCTGCCCATGTCATGTTACTAAACAAGAACATAAACGCAATAATAAGGCGTTTCATAAAATCTCCATTAAAAGTGGTTTAATCGATAAATAAGTCAAACGTATTTGTATACTTTGGTCTCATTGCAATAGGTTACGCACCGAATATAAGCACAGAGGCCTTAAATAAAAGCCCGTCATATAATGCAACTTAATTGCATTATATGACGGGCTTTTATTTTATTGCAACTTAATTGCGTTTTTTGTTTAACTTAATCGATATTCAGGATGGGATAGTCTAGGCAAACTGTAAGCGCTCAACCAAACCACCTGTTCTAATAAGTTCAGAACCGTTATTCTCAAAATTTTTGAAGAGGATAATGCATGACCTTAACCGCACATTGGATACACCACCTGAACACTTGGCAAAGCAGCGGAATGACGCAAGCGGCGTATTGACCGACAGCATC
>NZ_LAJX01000349.1 GCF_000963695.1 Methylocucumis oryzae | reverse complement strand
GATACAAAGATGGGAGTTTAAACCCGCCAAATCAATAGCTGAGTCTGTATCAAGGCGTATCAGCGGGATGAAATGCCCCGCTGATGCGAGAAACTCTCATGGCCACATGCGTTGGACAAAGGGAAGCTTATCCGCAAACTGATGCTTCAAGGCTGCAATAATATGCAGCAAAATCAATATGAAGAGCGGCTTGGTAAGAATTTCATGCGCTTCATGGCCAACGCCTGCCAGTGCCTTGCTCTTTTCCACGGGCAGTGTGGCATCAAACAGGCCGAAAAAAAGTCAACTGGTGGTGCTTGCGGATGGGCCGATGCCATCAGCCAACCTGAAAATGGCACAACGATAATCAGGAAATAGAAAAGCAGGTGTACGATGCGTCCCAGCGTCGCCTGCCAAGCGGGAATGGCTGTCGGCAATGCGGGGGCTTGTTGGTCAAACGCCAGATCAGGCGCAACACCGAAAAGAAAAGGATTGATATGCCGATGGCCTTATGAGGCGACATCAGCGCGCCCTGCGCCTCGCGCGGTAGGTCTTCAGCCATGCTGGCCAGAACGAAATTGGCGATCACCAATATGGCGATCAGCCAGTGCAGTGCAATTGCACCTTTGCTGTACTTGGAAATCATGGCGGCCCTCCCCTAAAGTGTCGGGCCGCCATCGAAAACGGATCAGTTGGTCGGCAGCTCGACTTGCTGCGGCACCTTACCTTGCTGCATTTGCAATGCAAATATATCCCGAACCAGGTTCAGCGAGAAAAGATGCGCGTAAATCAGGGGCAGCATGCCACTCTGGTTCATCTTGCGCAGTTCATCACCGCGCATGTCGCGCAGCTTTTCTTCGTTCACCATCTGGAAACCGCGATAAATGAACGGGTTTTCGCTGCCGTCCTGCTGGATAGCGACTTCGCCCTCCATCAGCAGTTCAAGCTTCTTGAGTTCTTCGACAAATGCCTGGGTGCGGGCACCGGCTTGCTCGAAATCTTCGCAGAACTTGAGGATGTCCTTGGTCATCTGCGTCGGCTCGGCTCCGTCGAACAGCGCTTCACCTTCCTTGAAATCGCCCAATGCTTCGGTCGTCGGATCAAAGCAAAGCGACAGTTCATCGCTGTCCGGACGCAAGCGCGCAAGCATGAACGGATAACGGCGGATGTAAGCCGGCAGGTAAACCGGATTATTGAACTTGCCATTCTCGTCCATGTAGACGTTGACGCCTTCGTTCATGCCCATCAGCACGAGCGGAACCGGATTTCGCAGCCGAGAAGATGATCGGGTAGTAACGCGACGCCGAAACAAATTCTTCAACGGTCAGCGGAATGGCGTGCTGGCCCTGCATGAAATTGGCATTGTCGATCTGCCGGCTCTTGAAATTTGCATGCTCGTTGCTGTTGAGCGGAACGAGGTCCTTGTAGAAGAGGGGGCAGGCCTTGCGGCGCGGGCTGGGTAGCCATCAGTTACTCCGTTGTCTGGATTCGAAAATTTGATTGCGGGCGGCTTTAGGCGGCGGCGGGCTTGCTGGCAAGAGGAACGAGTTTTCCCGGATTCATGATGCCGTTGGGGTCCAGGGCCAGCTTGATGGCACGCAAGGCGTTCAGCCTTGATGGATCCGACAAACGTTCAAACTCCGCCAGTTTTTGCCTGGCCAATTCCATGCTCGGCCGAGATCGAGCCACCATAGGCGGTCACGCGGTCGTAAACATCCCGCGCTGATGGTCTGGGCGAAACGCGCATACCATTCTTCAGCCGTTGCGCCTTTGGGTGCCTTCACATGGTAGTGGATGTTTCCATCGCCCAGATGGCCGAATGCGACCACCGTGGTTCCGGGATAGCGCGTCGTTCGATSTGSGCGGGWTTCAGTCTCGATGAACCGCGCCATGGCGGAAACAGGCACGCTGATATCATGCTGCAGGGCAGGACCCTCTGCCCGCTCTGCCTCGGCAATCGAATCCCGGATTTTCCAAAATGCTTCAGCTTGCGCTTCGCTTGCAGCAATCACAGCGTCCTTGGCCAATCCCGCTTCAAGCATCTGGCCAAGGAAATTCTCTGCGAGCGATGCAGGCGCTACCTGATCGTCGCTGTCACGGACCAGTTCGATCAGGACATGCCAGCCTTTTTCGCTTTCGACAGGGCGTCTGGTCCCCGGAATATGCTTGATCACATGCTGCAGCGCCACGTCGGGCAGGATTTCGAAGCCCTCCAATGCGGAATCGAGCGCGTTTGTTGCAGCAAGCAACAAAGCATAAGCATCTTGGGGTGTGTCGACTGCAACCCAGGCCACTGCCCGATCGAGCAAAGCGGGCACAAGTTGAAGTGTGGCGCGTGTAACGATGCCAATCGTTCCCTCAGCACCGATCAGCAAATGTTTCAGATCATATCCGCGGTTATCCTTTTTCAATGGAACCAGCCCGTCATAGATCGATCCGTCAGGCAATACCGCCTCGACGCCCGCCACTAGGTTACGCATCGTTCCATGTCGCAAAACCTGCGTGCCGCCTGCATTGGTCGAAATCAGCCGCCAACCGTGGCAGATCCTTTACCGCCCAAGGTCAACGGGAAACGAAGGCCCTTTTCTGCAACAGCTTCGTGCAGGTTCTGCAATACTACACCCGCTTCGCAACGAACCTGCCGCGATACAGCGTCCACCATTTCAATGCGGTTCATCCGGCGTAACGATAGGAGCAGCTCGCGCCGCTTTCATCAGGCGTGGCGCCTGCCACCATTCCACTGTTCCCCCCCTGCGGAACGAGTGTGAGTTGGTGTGCGTTGGCGATCTTGATGATTTCCGAAACTTCAGCGGTTGTTGCCGGGGAAAGCAGCGCTGCGGCCTGCCCGTGATAGCGCCCGCGCCAGTCGGTCGTCCAGGGCGCCAGATCGTCAGGATCGGAGGTGAATCCCTTTGATCCGAGCAGTTGGCTAAGCTTCTCCAAAACTTGGCTGTCTGACAAACTCCCACTCCTGTTGTTGATGCAATTGACTTGGCGGTTGGCGCTTCATAGGGCTGGATTAATGCTCCGTTCAACCGTTACCGCTAATTGTCGGAAAAGGCGAATTTTGGTCGGGACCCGGCGTTGCGCATTTTTCTGATACTCATTGCCGGTCTCGCGGTGACGCTTGGCTTTGCGCATAGGGCGCAAGGGCAATCGGTCGACGCCTTTGTCGAGATGATGGAAGGCGTCAAAGACTTCAGGCGCGTATCGAACAACGCATCATCATCCGCTTTCCGAACCAACCCGTACCCGCCGCTCCAGGCCGTAGCGAGAAGCGCAATGCAACCCTCTATAATGAGGAAAAGATTGGAAAATGCCTGCTGATGGATCGCCTGGTTGCATCACGCCCTGGCCCCAAGAACAGCCTCGAACTGGTTACCCGTGAACGGCAATTGATACGGGCTTATTTGGGCGATGGATGCCTTGCCCGCGAATTTTATGCCGGTGCCTATGTTGAACGATCGAAGGACGGCAAACTTTGTGTTGACCGCGACCTGCTGCATGCGCGGACGGGCGCGAAATGCGAGATTGATAAATTCCGCCTGCTCGTTCCTGAGTGAGATGCGCCAAATTCCTTGACTTTTCGCTGCTGTTTCGCCAAGCGCCGCGCACCGGACGTGCGGCTATGTGCTGCCCGCCTGCTTTTTTCCTTTATATTGGAACCTTATGTCTTTTGCCGATCTCGGCCTTTCCGATGAACTTTTGAACGCGGTTACTGCGGCGGGTTACGACACGCCGACTCCGATCCAGGCGCAAGCCATCCCCTCGGTCCTGATGATGCGCGACATCATTGGCATCGCGCAAACCGGTACCGGAAAGACAGCATCATTCGTGCTGCCGATGATCGATATCCTTGCCCATGGTCGGGCACGGGCGCGCATGCCGCGCAGCCTGATCCTCGAGCCAACCCGCGAACTGGCCGCGCAAGTCGCCGAAAAATTTCGAGAAATATGGCGTCAATCACAAGCTATCGATGGCATTGCTGATTGGCGGGGTTTCGATGGGCGATCAGGTAAAGGCGCTGGAAAAGGGCGTCGACGTGCTGATCGCGACACCGGGCCGACTGATGGATCTGTTCGAACGCGGCAACATCCTGCTCAACGGATGCGAATTGCTGGTGATCGACGAAGCCGATCGCATGCTCGACATGGGTTTCATTCCCGACATCGAACATATCTGCACCAAATTGCCGACCAACCGCCAAACGCTGCTGTTTTCGGCAACGATGCCGCCACCGATCAAAAAAACTTTCGGACAAGTTCCTGTCGAACCCGAAATATATTGAGGTGGCGCGTCCCGCGACCGCCAACATCAATATCGAACAGAAGCTGGTCGAAGTTGCGCCGATGAAAAAGCGCGAAGTCTTGCGTGACCTGATACGCAGCGAAGATGTGCAGACCGCCATCATCTTCTGCAACCGCAAGACCACGGTACGCGAACTCAACAAGAGCTTGAAGCGGCACGGATTCCGTTCGGGTGAAATCCATGGCGATATCGACCAAGCATCGCGCCTCAAGGAATTGGACGCATTCAAGAGCGGCGCAATCAACCTGCTAGTCGCATCCGATGTGGCTGCGCGTGGCCTCGATATCAAAGGCGTGAGCCATGTATTCAACTTTGACGCGCCCTGGCACCCCGATGATTAT
>NZ_LAJX01000348.1 GCF_000963695.1 Methylocucumis oryzae | reverse complement strand
CTTCCCTGAATTGCTAATGGTAAATCTGGGATAATGAAGCGATTTGAGCAAGACGATTAAAAGCCCATGATTGGTTATGACCAAGCCATTGAAATCAAGATGCAGCGCCTGTTTGGAACTCTATCCGAAAAGGATAAACGTCGATACGCGGGTATAGAAGCGACGAAACTGGGTCGTGGCGGCGTCGACTCTATTTCGAAGCTATTTGATATTGATCCGAAAACCATCCGGCGCGGATTACAAGAACTCGATTTGCTCGATGATCCCCCCTCAGACCGGATCCGAAAAAAAGGCGGGGGTCGGAAACCAGCGACTGAACAGCAACCTCAGCTGTTGGTTAACTTTCTGGCGCTTCTGGCGGAATTCACCGCCGGTGATCCCATGCGGGAAGGCGTGTTATGGACCAATTTGTCGCGTTGCGAAATCAGCCGTCGATTGCGGGAAATGGGAACGCCAGCCAGTCGCCGCACCGTTCGCAACCTGCTGAAAAAGCACGGTCTGGGCCAACGCAAGGCCCGTAAGAAAAAATCCATGGGCGCTCATCCGGATCGCAATGCCCAATTCGAAAACATCGCCCGACTGAAAGCGGAATACACGGCCGCTGGTGACCCCGTGATTAGCATCGATACCAAAAAGAAGGAGCTCATCGGCGACTTCGCCCGCGCAGGTCATACCCTTACGCAAACCAGCATCGAAACCCTGGATCATGATTTTCCCAGTGCTGGCCTTGGCAAACTCATTCCGCATGGCATTTATGATGTGGCCCGGAATGAAGGTGCGATTCACCTCAATACCAGCCACGACACCAGCGAATTGTGTTGCGACAGCATCG
>NZ_LAJX01000347.1 GCF_000963695.1 Methylocucumis oryzae | reverse complement strand
TTCGCCGGAGCCGAGCAGGATGCGGCCATTCGGGTAGTGCACCCCGTGGGCGGTGTGCGCAGGTACTGCGTCGAGGTTGCCCAGGGAGTTGAGGCTTTGGTCTACCGTCGCTGGCAGGTCGGTGCTGAACTGCTGCACAACCCCGACATCGGGGCCGCGCAGGCTGAACACCGCACGACCGCCGACTCGCCAAAGTTGGGCGGAGCGGATCAGGATGCGCATGACCTGCGGCTTGCCATCCGCGCCCGGCACGGATGCATAGGCCGGCTCGAATATATCTTGCGTCCAGCGGTCGGTGTTAGTATTAAGTTCTTTCAGACCCGGTTTGACTCTGGCGGAGCGGCGCGCGGCGTTGAGCGTGTCGCGGAACTCGCCATATCCCATATTGAAGAATTGCAAATCGGACACATAATCTTCGTAGAGATATTCGGGAATGTCCTTATAAAGTTCCTCAAATTGTTCCCGGCTCAGTAGCTTGTACGGCGACAGCAAGACCCGCTGGCTGTGCTGTAAGGTGTGCTGCAACAGCAGCGGGGCCACGCGCAGCCGCACGCTGTCGCCGGCACCGCTGGGCAGGTACAGGGACACCCGCACACTGCCGTCCCATGAGTTGTCGCGGATGATGTCGCGACCTTCCAGAAGCAATTCCAATCCGTTACGCAGCGCCTGCACCGGAACTTTCTCCGTGGCCGGATTAAAGGCTCGCAATTGCCCGCCTTGCCGAATGAACAGCCGGACCGCACCCGCCGGTGCGCCACTCACCACGACCGTCGCCCGATCCACCACGTCTGGCAGGGGCAGGGCGTGGATACGGGCGAGATCCTGTTCGTCGCGGCTACCGTTTACAATGTCGTCTTGCGCGTCGTTACAGGTGAGAAGACGGCGGTCGACTTTGGGATCGTAATCGTTTCCAAATAGGGCATCACTGTACAAGTCCTCACCGGGGCCGCACCGCTTGGCGTCGTCATCCAGATTGGGCAAGAACAGTGCCAGTTGGCTATCTTCCAAGCGTTCGTCGGATTTACCGCTCAAGTCAACTATCCCGTCACGGTTGGCATCTACTCTCAGATCGGGGAACGTGCCGCGCAAAGCTGTGCGGTTAATGCCGGTATCTGCGGCGGAATTGTTAGCATAGGCAGGCGCGGTGGTCAACCATAGGCCGGAGGCCAGCAAAGCGGCAACAGAGGCGGCAGATTTTGTTAGGGGAAGCACCCCACCGTTGCGTCGGGAACTGTGCATAGGTTTTTGTCGGTTTTTAAGCATGATGTTTTTTTTCGGTTGTGGTTAAAAATTTTTAAGTCTGTGCTGATTAGGCCGACCGTTCCCTTTTGTCATAAAATTTGATGGACAGAACGTGTGCGGATCTGCTGATCCGCACGCGCCCGTGTCTTACACCGAATTATTTCCGATTTTGCCACCAGGCCGCGTCTGTGCTGACATCCCGCCAGACATTGCTGGTGCAGTGCACTTCGCCCTGACCTAAGTGCGCCCAGTCCCAGGCATCGATTTCGTAAGGGCGCACCCCGACCCGGCCCAGTGCCTTAACGGCGGCTTGGGCGAAAATGTCCTTGCCGTCAATCAACGGACCGTCCGGTTTGGTGTAGGCGAATACCCAATCGGGTTGTGCGTCGCCGTTACCGGCAGGTGGGCTAGACAGCAATACGCCATTGGCTAAGTTAGGGCTGTAGGCGTAGTAGCTTTCGGGTAGTTCGGCATCAGCTTTGGGTGCGCCTAGGCTTGTCTTCGGGTCGGAGCCTGCCTGCAATTGGTTCAGCACGAGGTTTTGGCGGAAAACCGATCCTTTATTACCTGTCCCGCCTAAACTATTTTTTAACGGTACAATGATGGGACTAAACTTCCGGAACAGCACGGGCAGTTTGACCAATTCGCGCTCCTTCATGTTTAGATCGTCAAGGAGCTTGGCGAGCACGCGATCCAAGTGTTCGGCGGCGCGTTCGTTATCGTCCATCAGGTTGGCATCGGCGAGTAGCTCATCGATGCTGGGCTCTACCCGGACTTCGATGTCTGTCGGATCTGGCGCCCGGCCAATGAAGAGCTTGGCTGAGCCGTTACCGTTGGCGGCGGCCGCCCTAAGCAACGCGACCGCGCCGCGCGGGTCGGGAACGGCGAGGGTCCAGCCCCGTCGGCTGGTGCGGGCACCACCTGGAGGATTTCGTCCACATGGCCAATCGTAAGCCAAGAGGTGTCTATGGTCAGGAGTGGCTGCGCCTTCTGGGCGGCGAGCATCGCAGCGAAACTGGGGTCGGGCTGCCGGGTTTCACTGGAGCCAAGCAGGATACGGCCATTCGGGTAACGTACGCCGTGGGCTGTGTGTGCCGGAACCGCGTCGAGGTTGCCCAGAGAGTTCAAAGTTTGGCTCACCGTCGCTGGCAGGTCGTCGGTTAATTGCTGCACGACCCCGACATCGGGGCCGCGCATGGTGAACACCATGCGAGCGCCGGCTCGCCAAGATTGGGCGTTGCGGATTAGGATACGCATAATGTGCGGCTTGCTATCCGCCCCCGGCACAGACCAATACTGTTGATTTTAGCACCTAACTTGTTATATCTATATGATATTTAATAAATTTATTGCTTGTTATGGAAGTTGATAAAAAACAGAATTACTTGCTGCTAAATTTCTATCAGC
>NZ_LAJX01000346.1 GCF_000963695.1 Methylocucumis oryzae | reverse complement strand
CCTAATTGCCTGAAATTCAGTTCTTACTTCGATTTTAAAAGACTCCAAATCATTTCTTAATGCCTGTCCATCCTGCTTTAGAATTTGCACATCTTGTTTTAAAACCTGTACATCCTCCTTTAGAACGTGCACATCTTGTTTTAAAACCTGCACATCCTCCTTTAGAACGCGCACATCTTGTTTTAAAACCTGTACATCCTCCTTTAGAACGCGCACATCTTGTTTTAAAACCTGAACATCCTCTTTTAAAACTTGCACATCTTGCTTTAAAACGTGTACATCGCTCTTTAACACCTGTACATCACTTTGTAATGTTTGCACATCGCTTTTTAAAACTTGCACGTCATCTTTAAGTACCTGTACATCATTTTTTTAAAATGTGTACATCGACTTTTTAAAATGTGCCCATCCTGCTTTATAACTTGAACATCTTCTTTAACCGCTTGCACCTCTGTTTTTACATGATGCAATTCTGTCTTATGCGCCTCCGCGTCAGCTTTAGTCGCAACCTCATTAAGACTCAAGGATAATACATCGGCTAATGCATGCTCTTCAGCCTCGGCATGTGCAGGTGCGACACCGGCTTGTTTCAGCGTATTCGCAAATTTCAACGTATCAAAAGCAATCACGGCCATGATTTTTCCTCATCATTCAATTTCAGAGTAGGCTTGTAACAACGATTCTGGCGTAGCGTCATAAAAACCTTCAGGCGGCGTCCAGCAATCTGGGTCATATTTTTTCATCCAAATAATCAATTGCTGCATCACGGGTAATAAATCAGCCCCTTTAGGCGTTAAAAAATATTCATAGCGCACAGGCTTTTGTTGATAAGAACGCTTACCGATAATGCCATGCTCTTCTAGCTTTTTTAATCTATCCGCCAAAATATTCGTAGGAATACCTTCCGGCGACTGTTGAAAATCACCGTAACGCTTTTTACCCAAACACATATCGCGCACAATCACTAAACTCCATTTATCGCCTATTAATTCTAAAGCCTTAGATAATGGACATAAAGAGCGTGGCGCAGAAGAAGACTCTATTTTCATTGACCAGACAACAACTATAACTTGCAAAATACAAGTATACATGTAAAAATCTACTCGCTTGCAAAAGACAAGCGACAATCCACCACTATCCGAGAGAGGTTTTATGAAACTGTATCATTTCCCTATTTCCCCAAATTCCCGTCGAGTTGTTGCAGTTATACATCATCTAGGCTTAGAGTGCGAACTTATAGCATTGGATTTAAGCAAAGGCGAACATTTAACTCCGGAATTTATTAGCTTAAACCCCAACCACATGATTCCTACGCTAGTTGACGGTGACACCGTACTTTGGGAATCCAACGCGATTATGCAATATTTATGTGCGAAAGTCGGTGACGATTCA
>NZ_LAJX01000345.1 GCF_000963695.1 Methylocucumis oryzae | reverse complement strand
CGTCAGCGTTACAAGGCTGAAACTGTGCACGCGTTTTGCGGACTGCTTCAAGCAACAGCTTAAGCGACTTATAGACCATTGCCAAACCGCTAAACCCAGACTGAGTCCGTGTGATGTGCCATTAGTCAACCTAAGCCAAGCGCAATTAGACCAGCTACAGCAGCATAGCGACATTACCGATGTTTATCCGCTGTCGCCTATGCAGCAAGGCATTTTGTTTCATGCGTTGCAAGAACCTGAAGCAGCGGTTTATGTGACTCAGCTTAGCGTGGATTTGCAGGGACTCGACACTAAAGCATTTGCGGCAGCTTGGCAGCACGTGGTGTTACGCCACGACATATTGCGCACGGCATTTTTCTGGGGCAACGGTTTGGCAAGTCCGGTACAAGCCGTACTCAAACACGCAGAGTTAGCTATAACGTGTTTGGATTGGCGTGACCGGCTTGTCACTGAAGCCAGCTTGGCGCAATTGAGTGCGGACGATTACGACCAAGGATTTGAGTTATCTCAAGCACCGCTGTTGCGTTTGACGTTAGTGCAATTGCCAGAGCAACGTACCCGGTTTATTTGGACTAGCCACCATTTACTGCTAGATGGCTGGAGTCAATCGTTATTGCTAGGCGAAGTCATGGCGTTATATCGCCAGCCTATGCAAACCGTATGTCGTAGCGGGCAATTCTGCGATTATATCGCCTGGTTAGTACGGCAAGACGGAGAAAAGCGCGCAAGCATTTTGGCAAGCGCAAATTCAACGCGTAGACACGCCATGCCACTTATCAGAAACCATCACTAAACCCACGCAGGGGCAAGGCCACGGTTATTGGCACTGCCATTGGACTGAAGAAGAAACCCAAGCATTGCAACGCTTTGCCCAAGCACAACGTGTGACAGTTAATACCTTAGTGCAATGCGCTTGGGGACTATTACTGAAAGCTTATACCGGGCAGTCAACTATTGTGTTTGGCTCTACTGTTGCGGGCAGACCTACCGGTTTGGTTGAGGTGGAAACGATGCTGGGTTTGTTTATCAACACCTTGCCTATTGTGTTAAGCCCTATGCCCGGACAAACAGTGAGTAGTTGGCTTACAGCGGTGCAAACACAAAATTTACAGCTACGCGAGTTTGAACACACGCCTTTGTACGCGATACAGCAATGGGCCGGTTGCGCCGGTGCTAACTTGTTTGACACCTTGTTGGTTTTTGAAAATTACCCGGTGTCGACGGCTTTGCAGCAAGCTCAAGCACAGCTATCGATTAATAGCTTACAGCAACGCGATGCAACGAATTACCCACTGACTTTAGATATAACACTAAGCTCAAGCTTAGACATTGGTTTTGACTATCAAAAAAGACCAATTTAGTGCAGACGCTATTCAGTCTATGGCGGATTATCTCAAAGCGTTATTGCAAATAATGGTTAACCATCCTGACGGTTTGCTGGGTAATGTGCCAGGTTTGCTACCCTTGGCTCTGCCCGTGCTCGCAACGCAAACCATGCCGTTTGTTTCGGTGCTCAATAGTATTCTGAGCCAAGCTAAACAAACCCCAAACAACATAGCCGTACACGTCAACGATGAGGTTATTAGCTATGCCGAGTTGGTTGATTGGAGTTTAGCGATAGCGGATGAGTTGGTTGGTTTAGGCTTAAAACCGGGTAACGTAGTCGCGCTATGCTTGCCACGTGGTGCTTTAATGATTGCGGCGCAATTAGCCGTGTTGATGCAAGGTGCTGTGTTATTACCTTTAGAGCCTGATGCACCTGACGCTAGACTTGGTTTTATGCTAGATGATGCTGAGGCGAGTTTAGTGCTTACTATTGATGCGTGGTCTGAGCGCTTTGCCGGAAAACCAATACTCTCATTGCCACCCA
>NZ_LAJX01000344.1 GCF_000963695.1 Methylocucumis oryzae | reverse complement strand
GATAACGGTCGCTATGTAGCTTTCCAAATCATCAGCTACCAACCTAAGTGAAAGGCGACACAAATGATAGGGAAGATATTTTTGTGCACGACCTTGAAACCAAAAAAAAAACGACTCGCGTCAGTGTTGCTACTAGCGGCCTACAAGGCAATAACGGTTCTTGGCATCCTAAGATTAGCGCCGATGGTCGTTATGTGACGTTTTGGTCTTCGGCCTCGACATTAGTCCCGAATGACACGAATGTAACCGACGACGCATTCGTGCATGACACTTTAACTCACGAAACCAAAAGAATTAGCGTCGCCTCAGATGGTACACAAGGCAATGGTTCTAGTGGCAGACCGTCAATCAGCGCTGATGGCCGTTATATTGGCTTTAGCTCTGAAGCCTCTAATTTAGCGACTAACGACGATAACGGCGATGCGGATGTATTTGTCCATGATCAAGTAACGGGAACAACCACACTGGTCAGCGTTACGCTAGACGGCACCTCAGGTACAGGGCCTGGCGCACAAGCCGGTGCGAATAACACCAACGGTAGTCGTGATGCCATTATCAGCTCAGATGGTCACTACATGGCATTCAGATCCTTAGTGACTGACCTCATTCCTAATGACACGAATGAAGAGATTGATGTGTTTTTGCGTGACTTAACTCAATAACGACAAAAGGTTGTTATCGGCTTAAGCATAATAATTGCCGGAGTACAAACTTAAGTTTGTACTCCCAAATCAGAAAGCTTTTAGGCCACAGTTAAGATTCAAACACAACCAACAAGAATATATCCGTCATTTCGGCGTGATCTCTTGGGATGACGGGGGCAACTATCGGCTAAACCTACCGGCACCCAACAACCCGCTGCTCTTAAGTTAAATGGCAGTCACTACAATAAGGAACGATGACAATGAATAATAAACACTCTAGCCTGTTATTAGCAGCGTCTGTCTTACTCGCGCTGACCACGGCAACCACCGCAGAAGCCACATCCATGTCATTTAAGCAAGGTGCGCTGACGATTCAACTCGACCCCGCTGCATTAGCAATCACGACAATTCGCACCGGTAACGCATACAACGGCGTTGACAGTTACGGTCGACCTAAAGAGGAAAAATGGCAGCCGGATACCGCCGGCACCAACAACATGGTGTTCGACAATGGCTTAAAAGGCATTACCTCAGGCGATGCGTATCCAGTACGCGATTTATATTTTGAGGACTGGTTTACCAGCGAAGAAATAGCGCCATTAACGGCTTATCAAGTGATGGGCGAGTCGAAAAGAGCAGGCAACGCGACTATCGCGTATAACCTCATCTCTCTGCATAATTTCAACCCATTAGTCACCGATAACAGCATCACCTTAGCCGGAATGCACCGCTTACCGTTAAGCGAGCCGTGGCCTAAACCGACGTTTGAAATGTATACACATGGAGAGGAAATTCTAACCCCGGCTAACGACAACGGTGGTCGCAACCCGCAAATGACGACAGCGGTGTTTGATGATTTAGATCCTGAGGCAACTTTTGAAGGACAAATCGGCGTAGGTGGTGCCTTTCGTCTCAATGGCCGCTACGGCCATGTCACCATAGGCGACATGGCGTTGAATTATGACCCCAAGCGTTCTGAAGTTAATTCGGGCGGCACCCCTGGCGGCAAAAAAGGTACGGACGGCTGGTACATCAAGGCCCATCTAAATATATACCCAGTTGAGGGCAAGGAGGGCATTGCTGCTTTTGAAACAGCCAACACCAAAGTCAATGTTTCAGGCAACACTTTTACTTTATCGGGTAACTTGGTCTTATCGGCTTGGTGGTTCAATAAGTTAGGCTCCAACGGTGTCTACAAAGTAGGCAAATTCCGCTTCGTAGGCAAATTAATGCCTACACCTAACTAAAACTTTCCAGTAATCCATAAGTAGAGCCTTTATAAATTTAGGAGATTGTCTATGTTAACAAAACAA
>NZ_LAJX01000343.1 GCF_000963695.1 Methylocucumis oryzae | reverse complement strand
GTGGCGATGTGGTCAAAATACCGGCGCTGGACAACTTAATTCTGGTTAGCGGCGAAGTGATGTTCCCGAATACCATCGCATTGGCCAAAGACAAAGACGTTGACGACTACATACACGCTGCCGGTGGCTATACCCAAAACGCCGATACCTCGCGCATTATCATCGCGCATAAAGACGGCAGCTTTGAAGACACCGAAGAAACTGATGGTTGGTTTACTGAACCTAGCCTACGCGCCGGTGATGAAATCTTAGTATTACCTAAAGTCGATGAAAAATATCGCCAGCTATTTAAAGAAGTCTCAACCATGTTGTACCAAATGGCGTTGGGCGCTAGGGTGATTTTGAATTAGTTACGCGCAAATTTAACAGAATAAATGTCAAAATAATCATGCTATTAAGCAAAACTTCAGACAACACGTATAAAAATAGATAGGAGGGGAAAATCACTCACAAACAATGTAATGTAATTTGTTCACTGAACGCAATGTGCTCCTAATTTATATTTAGTGGCCTTATAGTAATAGCTTAACCTTAAAGCATTACCGAACAACAACCGATGAACTCAACCTTGTGCATTTAGGTTAATAACGAATGCGATTTCACGACAGAATAAATTCATGGCATGGTCAAGCACTGTTGAATACGCTTTGGTTGACAAAGCTGATAGGTAAGCCGCTAGGACTATGCTTTATTTATAAGTCCGCTGTTAACTATCTTATTAAACGTAGTGGCTTATTTGATCGCTCCTATTATCTGGAACAGAACCAAGATGTAGCAGCATCTAAGATAAGTGCGTTACAGCATTATATTAGTTATGGCGACAAAGAAGGTCGGCATCCTATGCCTTTTTTTGACCCCGTCTATTATCGAAAACAAGCTAAGTTTAAAGCTGGCTATGCTAATTCTTTATTACATTATGCCTATGTTGGCCGCTACCAAAAAACCTCCCCTAGCCCATGGTTTGATGTTGATTTTTACTTAAGAAACAATAAAGACATCGCTAGGGCGCAAATCGACCCTTTACTCCACTATCTAAAATGGGGTGGAAAAGAAGGTCGCTCGCCATGTGCTGAATTTGACAGCACGTTTTATCTTAGAATGTACCCTGATGTAGCTGGCATGAACATTAATCCCTTGCTACATTATTTAACTCAAGGCAGATTAGAAAATCGCCAAACTATCCCAGATCAAAATGGCAATGGTCACGAATACGAAACCAGCACACTGGCTATTCCAAGTGAACAAGAATGGTGTCAATTACCCAAGCGTGCCGATATAGAACACTGTGACGTCGATATTATTATTCCCGTTTACAAGGGACGTTCTGAAACTTTACGTTGTTTATTGAGCGTATTAAGCGCTAAAACCGAAACCGCTTTTCAATTAATCGTAATTAACGATGCAAGCCCTGATGCTGAATTAGCCGATGATTTGCACCGGTTAGCAGAAATGAAATTATTCAATTTACTCAATAACGCTTCAAACCAAGGTTTTGTTCACACTGTTAATTTAGGTATACAACTCAATCCACACCGCAATATCGTATTATTAAACTCGGACACCGAGGTCTATGACGGCTGGCTTGACCGCTTAAGCCAGACTGCACATAGAAATATAACGACTGGCACAGTAACGCCTTTATCCAATAACGCGACGATATGTAGCTATCCACAATTCTTACAAGATAATCCTTATCCACTTGAGCTAAGTTACGCGGAATTAGATCAAATGACCGCAAAAATAAACCGCCATTACGAAGTCGAAGCACCTACAGGGGTTGGTTTTTGCATGTACATTAGACGCGACTGTTTACAAGCCGTAGGCTTATTTGACGAAAAAACCTTTGGCAAAGGCTATGGCGAAGAAAACGATTTTTGTCAAAAAGCCATACAAAAAGGCTGGCGTAATATTATTGCTGCCGATGTATTCGTTAGGCATATCGGTGCAGCATCTTTTCAAGGCGAAAAAGCCAAACGCGTGCAAAATGCCATTAAATTATTAAGCAAACGTTACCCTAAGTATCAAAAAGACGTTGATGAATTTATTTTCAACGACCCACTTAAACTCGCTCGTTGTCGCTTAGATTCTGCTCGACTACAGCGTATGCGTAAAGAAAAAAACGTCTTAATTGTCTCGCACAACAGAGGCGGAGGTTCTGAACGCAAATTACAAGAAGATATTATTAATCTAACGAATGCGGGTGTCGGTGTTTATACCTTTACGGCCCGTTACCAAAAAACCAGAAAAGTCATCTTAGGGCATCCATCGATTAAGTCGTTCCCTAATATCAACCCATTTG
>NZ_LAJX01000342.1 GCF_000963695.1 Methylocucumis oryzae | reverse complement strand
GTGCTAGCTATAGGTGTTGGCGAATTTATTGCACCAATAACAGAACCACAAGCCCAGTTATTGCGCGCTACGGCTCTGCATAAAACCATGATTACCCACACTCGTTATGGTATATGGCTTAGAGAAGGTCAACGCTTCATCAATATCAGAGAACTTAATGATGATGGCTCATTGGCTAATATCAGCATTTATCAGGTCGATGACCAGCAACAGCTCACAGAAATGCAACACGCGGAGCAAGCAGTTTATTTAGGACAACAACAATGGCGGTTACAAAATTTAAAGCGTTCAAGCCTAACACAAGAAAAACGTCTACGCTGACAGCGTTGCCAACGAACCATGGGCTTCCTCTATCGCACCGGATTTACTAAAAATCGCCATCGTCAAGCCTGACAACTTATCACTGTATGATTTAGCGATTTACACCGATTTTCTAAAACATAACGGCCAAAAATCGCATCGTTTTGAAGCCGCATTCTGGGGACGTATTGTCAACCCGCTAGTCATTTTCGTAATGCTGTTAGTATCAACGCCCTTTGTCATCGGCGTAAAACGCGGCGTCACGGCTGGTGCCAGAATATTAATCGGCGTCGTTATTGGCTTAAGTTTTAACGTATTAGACATGACGATAAGTCATTTAGGATTAATTTACGACTTAAATCCAGCACTAATGGCATTTTTACCTAGTGTAACAGTGGCGTTAGTGGGGGTGTGGGCGGTTAGGAAGGTGTAGAAGTGAGCTAACTACGACAATAGCAGAATATAATGAACTTAGCTTTCAATACCAATTTAGCAATCGGCTATAAAAGTAACTCACAAATAGCAAGACTATTAACCGAAAATTGGGTTTTAAACAATTCATATTGCCCCAATTGCGGCGACTTGCCATTAAATAGATTTACAAATAATCGTCCAGTAGCCGATTTTTACTGTAAAACATGTAGCGAAGAATTTGAATTAAAAAGTAAAGGTGGAAAACTATCAAACACCATTACTGATGGAGCCTACTCTAAAATGATTGAGAGGATTAATTCTGAAAACAATCCGAATTTCTTCTTTTTAACCTATACCAAACAATGGACTGTTAGTGATTTCTTAATTATTCCTAAACAGTTTTTCACACCTGAAATTATCATAAAACGACCCGCATTATCGGAGACAGCACGACGCGCAGGCTGGGTAGGCTGCAATATTGATATTTCAAAAGTTGCGGAAGCAGGAAAAGTCTATTTGGTAAAAAACACCCAAATAATCAACCAAGGTTTTGTACAGGAAAAATTCAATAAGACATTATTTTTACGAACAAAAAGTACAGATGCAAAAGGCTGGGTTTTAGATATTATGCACTGCGTAGATTTAATCAAAAAAGACACTTTTACACTTGACGAAATCTACAGTTTCGAGCAAAAACTAAAACTGAAATATCCCAACAATAACTTTATAAAAGACAAAATCAGACAGCAACTGCAAGTACTCAGAGATAAAGGAATTATTGAATTTATCGGTCGTGGTAACTATAAAAAAAGTGAATTATGGAAACATTTAAAATTCAATTTCAGGAAGTTTTATCAAGAACAGTTGAAGTTAAAGCCAATAATATTGAAGATGCCATTGCAATAGCTAATCAAATGTATAAGTCTGAAGAAGTAGTACTGGATTATTCTGATTTATCAAGTACAGAAATATAGCCCGCCCAATTTGAGAACCGTAGTTCGTCTCCGGGTCGTCATCTCGGCATGGATTACCAAGAACACAGGGGGACTTGAAGAGCGCCATCCATGGCACTGGATTCCGGCAATCCATGCCGGAATGACGGGTATGTAAAACTATGGCTTTCTAATTGGTCGCG
>NZ_LAJX01000341.1 GCF_000963695.1 Methylocucumis oryzae | reverse complement strand
ATGACGGTTTAGCTCTAACTGGCTAAAAATTAAAAGCGTCCCACCTTAAGTGGGTAGCCATTTTACACGTTGCGCAAAGCCAGGACGTCTTTCTTTGTGGCGCGCCACTCAGCCCATGCTTTGACGATTAGATAATCTAGGTTGAGCACATGAAAAGTGCGGGGCGCTGAGCTAAGGCGGCCAAGAATCTTGGTTTTCAGCCATTCTTGATTGAAGCCAGCCCATTCGCCAGCGACGGAACAAAGGTTGTGCTTACAGACCGGATAAACTTCCTCGACCAGGATGATTTCTAATTGCGCTATGGAATACGGTGACATGGCAAGTTGTTCGGCTCTACAGCACCTGGACAGAGCGGTGTCGGTGTCGAGGAATAGCTCCGATAACGCTTCCCATACCGGCTCCCGAGCAGCAAGGTCGGCATGAGCTAGCGGTATGGTTGAGGTTGTATGGCCTCTCAAGATATTCATGTTAAGTTTTTGATATAAAAAATTTTATTTTTCATAGATGTAGGATGGGTTCGCCGAACAGGTAATCCGCCTTTGGAGTACATCGATGGCGGTTTGTTGCCGCGAAACCATCTTACATTCAAAGAGCTTACGGGTTAATGGTTCTTAAATTAGATTTCGCAGATAAAATAACCAAAAAAAATTCCTGATAGCTCCATTATCCAATTGAAGCGAACATTAAGAACCGTGGTATTTATGAAAATATCCACATGGTGAAAAGAAGAGGCTCTAATAGCGATAAATGCTGCAAGAAAACATATCCCGCAAATAGCTAAGGCATTATTTTTTAGAGCGTCGCGCATATACCAAATTAAAAAAACGATTGTTAGTGTTGCAGAAGCTAAAACGGATTTTATAAATAACAACTGAAATTGCCTACGCTGTTCATACCATCCTTGCTCTTTAGCGAAATACCGTGCGACAGCAGTGAGAAGTGATTGCAAATCCATCTGCTTGTTGATGCCCAAAGCTAACATAATTATCGTGATAGTCAGCCAAAAAAATTTTTTGCTTTTGAAGGGTTCGATAAGGGAATAACTCTTTGGCATGATTAAAAACCATAAAGGATATAGATGTGGCAAAAAAAATAGGCGGCTACTATTAACCATCCCATGAAACTAGGGTCACCTATAGTAAAAGTCCATTCAAAGTTGTCTTGTATCAGCACGAAATTATTGCTTTTAGGTTGAGGGTTGTAGGATGGATTCGCCGATAGGCAATCCGCCATTTTGGGGTACACCGATGGCAATACTGTTGATTTTAGCACCTAACTTGTTATATCTATATGATATTTAATAAATTTATTGCTTGTTATGGAAGTTGATAAAAACAGAATACTTGCTGCTAAATTTCTATCAGCAACTCACAAACCTACTTCTTACATTTTGCCAA
>NZ_LAJX01000340.1 GCF_000963695.1 Methylocucumis oryzae | reverse complement strand
CGGTGTGGAATGTTCATTTCTAAAATCGTGCAGCCGCGCGGCAAAGGTTTTGACATTAAGCCGATGCTGTCGGCAATACGCCGCTTGCGTCATTCCGCTGCTTTGCCAAGTGTTCAGGTGATGTATCCAATGCGCAGTTAAGGTCATGCATTATCCTCTTCAAAAATTTTGAGAATAACGGTTCTGAACTTATTAGAACAGGTGGTTTGGTTGAGCGCTTACGAAACAGTCACTGATTCATGGTTAATTATGCTTTCATTTGCTAAATCAGGAGGCGTATACAGTTGACCATATAAAAACAAATTGGTCATTTTGTTATTGTCGATTTCTTGCCAGTTAGTGGTAAGGGTAGTCATGCTATAGTTCCTAATTGTTGTGTGATGCTGCTTCGTTGGACGTATCTTCGGATAAACCTGTAAATTCAAAAGGTTTTCCACAAGTTGATATAAAAGTTACACTGTCATAATATCTACTTTGAGTTTGATATTGCTCTTTAAATGTGTCACTGACTTCATAGAAAATTACGACTTCTGGCCCATCATAATACGGAGAAATTTTTCCCCTTGGATACCGAGCAACACTTGGGGTGATGCAATAGATAAGCCTGTGCCGTTTCGTTCCTATCATGCAACTTTATTTTTCCTTCCTTAATAAATTTATCTAATACAATCAGAATGTACTCTTTATCAGTTAATTTTCGGCGTTGCTCAAAACAGTAATCATGAGGAATCAAGTAGTCAATGAGCCAAGCTATGCCTATGATTAAGGTCGTAAGGCGCAATAACCAACGAGCATTGCTCCGTATTTTTGTATCATTTGCCATATAAATTTCCTTCACAACAAGGCCGTAAGTCAGCTATAACGCGATAAGATGCGCTTATAGGCTGTGCCGACATTAGATACAGTCTTATCTTTCATTAAGCAAGGGAAAAATTAGGGGTCGCATCGTTCGCGTCACTCAATTCTTTTAGCGGTTCGCTATCGCGAAACTGGTTTTGAAATACCATTATTCAACCCCCTCACCATTTTTTTGACAATCGCAGTCAAGGCCGTAACATGCAATAGCAAATAAGCATTGCACCCTTCTGTTAAGCTTTTTCTAACGGGTGCAGCCTCAATTTAAAGCAGCCGCAACAGAAGGAACGCCAAAGAGATTTATTTTTTGCCAAAACTGTGTCCACCTATGAGCCGTTAAAACTAATGCCCGTAACGTTAAGATACCGGCAGCCCCCAATACTGTTGACTTTAGCCAGTAGCACCCATTTTCTTAGCCCGCTTTTCTTTCCACTTATTAG